>NZ_JASPFK010000001.1:3498630-3822985 GCF_036855935.1 Sphingomonas sp. LR60
GCGCCCGCCGCGCTGGCGACGATGCTCGACCGCCTCGATGCCGAGGAGCGTTTCGCGCTGCTCAAGATGGCGACCGGTGGCTTGCGCGTCGGCGTGTCGTCGCGGCTGGCGAAGCAGGCGCTGGCGGATGCGTTCGGGCTCGACGTCGAGGCGGTCGAGGAAGTGTGGCATGGGCTGGAGCCCCCTACCCCACGCTCTTCGCCTGGGCGGAGGGCACCGGCGTGCAGCCCACCGCCGCCGACGTGCCGGTCTTCCGACCGTTCATGCTCGCACATCCGCTCGACGATCTGCGCGTCGACCTCGCCGATTACGCCGCGGAGTGGAAGTGGGACGGCATCCGCGTCCAGCTCGTGCATGTCGCGGGCGAAACGCGGCTCTACAGCCGCACCGGCGACGATGTGACGCGCGCCTTCCCCGATGTCGCCGCCGCCTTCGCAACGAATGGCGTGGTCGACGGCGAGTTGATGGTACGCGGCGACTTCCAGGGCGGCGAAGCCGGCAGTTTCAACGCGTTGCAACAACGGCTCGGGCGCAAGGTCGTGTCGGCGAAGATGCTGGCGGAGGCGCCCGCGTTCGTGCGGCTCTACGACATATTGTTCGACGGCACCGAGGATCTGCGCGCGCTGCCGTGGACCGAACGGCGCGTGCGGCTGGAGACGTTCGCCGCGCGGCTCGACCCCGAACGGTTCGATCTCAGCCGCGTGATCGAAGCGGAGGACTTCACCGCGCTCGAAGGCATCCGTGCCGGCGCGCGCGACGCGGCGATCGAGGGCATGATGCTCAAGCGCCGTGACGCGCCGTACGTCGCGGGGCGGCGCACCGGGCTGTGGTACAAATGGAAGCGCGATCCGCTGACCGCGGATTGCGTGATGATGTACGCGCAGCGCGGCAACGGCCGGCGATCGAGCTGGTACAGCGATTACACCTTCGGCTGCTGGACGGAAGAAGGCGAACTGCTGCCGGTCGGCAAAGCCTATCAGGGGATCACCGACCAGGAGATCGCGCAACTCGACCGCTTCGTGCGCCAGCACACGCTCAACCGGTTCGGCCCGGTCCGCGAGGTCGAGAAGACATTGGTGCTGGAGATCGCGTTCGATTCGATCCACGAATCGAAGCGGCACAAGTCCGGGCTGGCGATGCGCTTTCCGCGGATCGTGCGGATCAGGACCGACAAGCCCGCGGCGGAGGCGGATACGCTGGTGGGGCTGAAGAAGTTGGTGACCTGACACTCTCCGTCATTCCCGCGGAGGCGGGAATGACGGAGAGGAGCGCAATCTCCGAGGGACTGTCCCCCGCCCCCGCTTCTGGCAAAGCGCGCCACCATGAGCTTCAACACCTTCGGCCGCGTGTTCCGTTTCACCACCTGGGGCGAGAGCCACGGCCCGGCGCTTGGCGCGGTGGTCGACGGGTGTCCGCCGGGGATCGCGCTGACCGAGGCCGACATCCAGCCGTGGCTCGACCGCCGCCGCCCCGGCCAGTCGCGCTTCACCACGCAGCGGCAGGAGCCCGATCAGGTCCGTATCCTCTCGGGCGTATTCGAGGGGCGGACTACCGGCACGCCGATCAGCCTGATGATCGAGAATGTCGACCAGCGTTCGAAGGACTATTCCGACATCGCCCAGGCGTATCGCCCGGGTCATGCCGATTATGCCTATGACGCCAAATACGGCTTCCGCGACTATCGCGGCGGCGGGCGCTCGTCGGCGCGTGAAACCGCGGCGCGGGTCGCGGCGGGCGCGGTGGCCCGCGCGGTGGTGCCGCAGGTGCGCGTCCGTGCGTGGGTCGAGGCGATCGGCGGCGACGCGATCGACTATGCCGCGTTCGACGATGCGCAGATCGACGCCAATCCGTTCTTCTGCCCCGATGCCGGTGCCGCAGCGCGCTGGGAGGCGAAGATGGACGCCGCGCGCAAGGCCGGCTCGTCGCTGGGCGCAGTGATCGCGTGCGAGGCGAGCGGGGTCCCGGCGGGCTGGGGCGCGCCGCTCTATGCCAAGCTCGACAGCGAACTCGCCGCCGCCTGCATGTCGATCAACGCGGTCAAGGGCGTCGAGATCGGCGACGGCTTCGCGGCGGCCGCGCTGTCGGGTGAGCAGAACGCGGATCCGATGCGCCCCGGTGCGGACGGCACGCCCGACTTCCTCGCCAACCATGCCGGCGGGATCGCGGGCGGGATCGCGACCGGGCAGCCGGTGCGCGTGCGCGTCGCGTTCAAGCCGACCAGCTCGATCCTCACGCCCGTCCCCAGCATCACCCGTGACGGCACCGCGACCGAGGTGATGACCAAGGGCCGCCATGACCCGTGCGTCGGGATCCGCGGCGTGCCGGTGGTAGAGGCGATGGTCGCCTTGGTGCTGGCCGATCAGGCGTTGCTCCACCGCGCGCAATGCGGCACCCGTTAGGCAGTACGCGCCGATTGTCAGGAACGTTCGGCGTTCGCGCATCGTTGACGAACCATTCCATATAAAAGGAGAGGTTCGATGCGTACTTATATCGCGATGACCGCCGCTGCCCTGTTGCTTCCCGCCGCCGCCATGGCGCAGACGACTGGCGCCGGGGGCACGATGGGCCAGGCCGGTGGATCGATGGGCGGCACGATGCAGCCCGGCGGAACGATCGGTGGCACGCCGGGGCAGCCCGGTGGCACGATGGGCGGTTCCACGATGGGCGGCTCCACGATGGACCCGATGACCAGCACGCCGCAGACCAGCATGCCGAGCACGTCGACCGATCGTACCACGACTACGAAGCGCTCGTCGCGTCGCGCCCGCGGCACCACGACGACCGGACCGGACGCGGTGACCAACTCGCGCACCACGATGGGCCAGCCGCAGCAGGGGCAGCCGACCGAGGCGACGAACACGCCGCCGGACCAGCTGCCGCAGGGTGGTGCAGCAGGCACCGCGACCCAGCCGGGGCCGCGCAACTAAGCGTCTAGCAACCGCTATCTAATCGTCACCCCGGGCTCGACCCGGGGCCCCGTTCCTTCTCGACCGAGAAAGCGGGGCCTCGGATCAAGTCCGGGGCGACGTGTTTCAGAGTTTTATCCAGCTGGCTTGAAGCAACCCCATCTGTACCCCGGCGAAAGCCGGGGCCCAGTTGGGAGATCCTAAGAGATGAAGCGCGACGCACATCAGTACGGTCCACCAGCTGGGTCCCGGCTTTCGCCGGGGTGACGCGTCAGCTTGAATGGATCACGCCGCTCAATCCGCGAACGGATCCCGCACCAGGATCGTGTCCGCCCGTTCCGGGCTCGTCGACACCAGCGCCACCGGGCAGCGGATCAATTCCTCGACACGGCGGATGTACTTGATCGCCTGTGCGGGCAGGTCGGCCCAACTCCGCGCGCCGGCGGTCGATTCCTGCCAGCCCGGCATCGTCTCGTAAACCGGCTCGACCAGCGCCTGATCGGCGGCATGGGCCGGATAATAATCGATCACCTCGTCGCGCAGGCGATAGCCGGTGCAGATCTTCACTTCCTCGAACCCGTCGAGGACGTCGATCTTGGTGAGCGCGATGCCGGTTATCCCGCCGACCGCCGCCGATTGCCGCACCAGCACTGCGTCGAACCAGCCGCAGCGGCGCTTGCGCCCGGTGACGGTACCGAACTCATGCCCGCGCGTGCCCAGCCGCTCGCCCGTCGCGTCGTCCAGCTCGGTCGGGAACGGCCCGGAGCCGACGCGCGTGGTGTACGCCTTGGCGATTCCCAGCACGAAGCCGACCGCCGCCGGCCCCAGCCCCGAACCGCCCGCGGCACTTCCCGCGATCGTGTTCGACGAGGTGACGAACGGATAGGTGCCATGGTCGATGTCGAGCAGCACGCCCTGCGCGCCCTCGAACAGGATGCGCTTGCCGGCTTCCTTGGCGATGTTCAGGTCGCGCCACACCGGACGCGCGAATTGCAGGACGAAGCCGGCGATGTCGCGCAGTTCGGCGACCAGTGCATCGCGGTCGATCGGCGGCTCGCCGAAACCGGCGCGCAGCGCGTCATGGTGCGCGGTCAGCCGGTCGAGCTGCGGCCCGAGATCGTCGAGATGCGCCAGATCGCAGACGCGGATCGCGCGGCGACCGACCTTGTCCTCATACGCCGGGCCGATCCCGCGCCGCGTCGTGCCGATCTTGCCCGCGCCGCTGGCATCTTCGCGCAGCCCGTCGAGATCGCGGTGGAACGGCAGGATCAGCGCGCAATTGTCGGCGATGCGCAGCGTCTCGGGCGTGGCGGTGACGCCCTGCGCCGCCAACCGCTCGATCTCCGCCTTCAGCGCCCAGGGGTCGAGCACCACGCCATTGCCGATCACCGACGGCGTGCCGCGCACGATCCCCGACGGCAGCAACGACAGCTTGTACACGTTCTCGCCGACTACCAGCGTATGCCCGGCATTGTGCCCGCCCTGGAAACGGACGACCATGTCGGCGCGCTCCGCCAGCCAGTCGACGATCTTGCCCTTGCCCTCGTCGCCCCATTGCGCGCCGATGACTGCCACATTTGCCATGGATGCGATTCCTCGCCTGCCGCTGCGAACCCGCGCGCCCTTCGACAGGACTCGGCACGCGGGCGGTTCAGGAATGTCGGGGGCGCGGGTAGCGGGCGGGTGGGAGCGGGTCAACCTGCCGATTGACGCCGACGCCCGGTACGCGGCAGACCGTGCAATGGGGAGCACACATCATGATCAGGGGATACGCGACGGCATTCGCTCTCGCGCTGGCGGCGACGCCGGCGGCGGCGAAGGAGATCAAGGTCGGACAACCCGCACCGCCGGTCGAACTGACGCTGGTCGACGGCACGAAGACGACACTGGCCGACCACAAGGGTGAAGTGATCATCCTCAATTTCTGGGCGACCTGGTGCGTGCCGTGCCGGCAGGAGCTGCCGCTGCTCGATGCCTATTACCGGCGGTTGCAGGCACATGGGCTGCGCGTCTTCGCGATCACCACCGAAGGGTCGCTGCCGCTCTACAAGATGAAGCCGCTCTTCGCGGCGCTGGCGATCCCCTCGGTGCGGCACGTGAAAGGCATCCCGGTCGAGATGACCGCGGTGCCGACCAATTACATCATCGATCGTGCCGGAGTAGTCCGCTACGGGCGCGCCGGGTCGTTCGATCTGGACGATCTCAACCGCGAGCTTATCCCGCTGCTCAACGAACGCCCGGCCGGCTGACCGCGTCAGCGCACGTCGACGTCGACCACCACGCGCCGCACGCGCCCTTCGGAGGTCGCGTTCTGCAACACGACCTTGTCATGGCCGTGGAAGTCGGCTGCGGGGGTGTAGAAGGCCTGCACCCCGTCGACCTTCTGCTTGTCGCAGATGACGCGCGGGTTCGGCGCGACGAAGTTCGGATAGACCTTGTCGTACGAAATATCGACGACGCCGTGATGCGGCGTGTCGACGACCTGTGTGGTCATCGTGCCCGCGGACGAGCAATCCGGGTTGGTCAGCGTCGCGAACCACAGCCGGATCTTCTCGCCCGGCATCGCCGCCTTGGAAATATGCAGATCGGCAAAGCCCTTGGTCGGGCCGCGATCGACGCGGCGGACGACATAGGTCTGCGCGCTCGCCACCGTACCAAGTGCAAATGATGAAAGTACAATGAAAGAAATCGACGCCTTCAGGATCATGATGACGACCTCCGACATAAGTCGCCATCAAGTCTATTCGGGCCACGGCGCAGCGTAAATGTCGCTGCCCCACATTACCGACATTTCATCTTACAGCGCGCGTGCTTCCCCACGGTCGAGCACATGCGTGCATAGCTGTGCCTTGGGCGTGTCCCCCGCCTCCAGCGCGGCGACCGTCACCCAGCCCTGCGCGCGCCACCGCGCCGCGTCGGCGACAGGCGTGCCGAGCGGCACGAACAACCGGCGGCGATCATGGACCGGCGGATCGCCGAGCAGCCGGTCGGCGAACAGCGAGAAGCCGCTCGCCGCCTCCTCCGCGCCACCCTCATGCATGACCGTATAGGTGCCGCCGCGCCCGATCTCGACGCTCGATCCGCCGCCGAACAGCGAGAAGCCGAGCCAGGTCTGATATTCGAAGCCGTGGCGCTCGGTCGGGTCGAGCGTCATCGCGACGCGCCCGTCCAGCCCGGCGGCGATCGCGGTCAGCCCGTCGATCCGCGACGCCAGCACCCCGTCACGATCGAACGCTCGCAGCCGCTCGACCGCGTGCGCGAACGGCCCGGCGGCGGCGATCAGCGGCAGGTAATCGGGCGCGATCGCCGCCACCCCGGCCGCATCCTTGGCGTCGAGCCGTTGGCGCAAGTCGTCGAGCCTGTCGGCCGCTACCGGCAACGGCCCGGCGGCCAGCGTATCGACCAGATCGGGGAGCGTGAAGTCGATCGACGGGCGCGCGACCTCGGCGGCCGCAAGCGCGTCGATTGCGACGGTAACGACTTCCTGTGCGGCGGCGACCGAATCGAGCCCGAACAGTTCCGCCCCGATCTGCCGCGTCTCGCGCGCGGGCGACAATTGACTGGCGCGCAGCTTCAGCACCGATCCGGCGTAGCTGAGCCGCACTGGCCGCGGGTGATGCCCCATCCGCGTCGCCGCAATCCGTGCGACCTGCGCCGTCAGGTCGGGCCGGATCGCCAGCGTCCGCTGCGACACCGGATCGACGAAGCGCACTGCATCGTGGAGCGCTCCGGCCTTCAGCCGCGTCCCCAGCGCTTCGGCGAATTCTGCGAGCGGCGGGTCGACGCGCTCATAGCCATGCGCGTGGATCGCCGCCAGCACGCGCGATTCGATCGCGGCGGCGGCATCGGCGAACGGCGGCAGGCGGTCGCGAAGACCCTCGGGCAAAAGCGCGGTCATGATTGGTCATCCGATAGCCCTCTTCCCGGCGGGGAGAGGGTTGGGTGAGGGCCGCCGCGAGCGCAACGCTGATCTGGTGCAGAACGCCATCCATGTTCGTCATGATGTCGGCATTGGCGAAGCGGAGCACGCGGTAACCCATGTTCATCAGCGCTGTTGTACGTCGGTCGTCGCGGGATTGGTCGGTGTGGGTGTCGCCGTCAACCTCGATGATCAGCCGCGCGCTGCGGGCGCAGAGATCGGCGATGTACGGGCCGACCGGGACTTGGCGGGTGAACTTGGTGTTCTGGCAGCGGCGGCCGCGGAGAGCGAGCCAGAGGCGCGTTTCGGGCTCGGTCATCTCCCGGCGCATTCTTCGCGCGCGGTCGAGGAGAAGGGGGTCGGTTTGCATCGGCGCGCACCATCTTGAATGGCATCGTGCGCGGCAACCCCTCACCCAACCCTCTCCCCAAAGGGGGAGAGGGCTAAGAAGGTTCAAAAGCCCTCTCCCCTCTGGGGAGAGGGTTGGGTGAGGGGCCGGTGTCTCACCGAGACCGCCCCCCCCATCACATCAGAACGACAGCCCCATCGCCGTCTTCACCCCCGGCAACGCCTTGACCTTCGCCAGCAGCTCCGCGTCCACCACCTCGTCGACCGACAGCAGCAGCACCGCCTCGCCACCGGCCTCACGCCGCCCGAGGTGGAACGTCCCGATGTTGACGCCCGCCTCGCCCAGCAGCGTCCCGATGCGGCCGATGAAGCCCGGCGCATCCTCGTTGACGACATACAGCATCGCGCCCGTCAGATCGGCCTCGACCTTGATCCCGAACAGCTCGACCAGCCGCGGCGCGCTGTCGCCGAACAGCGTCCCCGCCACCGACCGCTCGCCATCGGCGGTGCGGACCGCGACGCGCAGCAGCGTGTGGTAATCGCCCTCGCGCTCGGTACGGATCTCGCGCACTTCCATGCCGCGGTCGCGCGCCAGCACCGGCGCGTTGACCATGTTCACCGTGTCGGTCTGCTGGCGCAGGAAGCCGGTCAGCACCGCGCTGGTCAATGGCTTCGGATTGAGGTCCGCCGCCGCACCCTCGCGGTGGATCGATACACGATCGATCGCACCGGTCGCGAGCTGACCGACCAGCGAGCCGAGCTTTTCGGCCAATCCCATGTACGGCCGCAGCTTCGGCGCTTCCTCGGCCGACAGGCTGGGGACGTTGAGCGCGTTGGTGACGCCGCCGGACACCAGATAGTCCGCCATCTGCTCGGCGACCTGAATCGCGACATTGACCTGCGCCTCGGTGGTCGACGCACCGAGGTGCGGGGTCGAGACGAAGTTCGGCGTGCCGAACAGCGGGCTTTCCTTGGCCGGCTCGGTCACGAACACGTCGAGCGCCGCGCCCGCGATATGACCCGAATCGAGCCCTGCTTTCAGCGCCACTTCGTCGATCAGCCCGCCGCGCGCGCAATTGACGATCCGCACGCCCTTCTTGGTCTTGGCGAGGTTCTCGGCCGACAGGATGTTGCGGGTCTGGTCGGTCAACGGCGTGTGCAGCGTGATGAAGTCGGCGCGCGCCAGCAGTTCGTCGAGCGTCACCTTGGTCACGCCCAGCTCGACCGCGCGTTCTTCGGTCAGGAACGGGTCGAACGCGACCACCTTCATCTTCAGCCCCAGCGCGCGGTCAGCGACGATCGAACCGATGTTGCCGGCGCCGATCAGGCCCAGCGTCTTGGCGGTCATCTCGACCCCCATGAAGCGGTTCTTCTCCCACTTGCCCGCCTGCGTCGAGGCATCCGCCTCCGGCAACTGGCGTGCGAGCGCGAACATCAGCGCGATGGCATGTTCGGCGGTGGTGATCGAATTGCCAAACGGGGTGTTCATCACGACCACGCCCTTGGCGCTGGCGGCGGGGATGTCGACATTGTCGACGCCGATCCCGGCGCGGCCGACCACCTTCAGGTTGGTAGCGTGTTCGAGAATATCCTTGGTGACCTTGGTCGAGCTGCGGATCGCGAGGCCGTCATACTGGCCGATGATCGCCTTCAGCTCGTCGGGGGTCTTGCCGGTGATCTCGTCTACCTCGACCCCGCGTTCGCGGAAGATCTCGGCAGCGCGCGGGTCCATCTTGTCGGAAATCAGTACCTTGGGCATGTTCATTCCCTTCCGGAAACGGCCGTCATCCCCGCGGAGGCGGGGATCCAGAACCTCTGACGTTGCGGTTCTATCGACGACCTGCGTGTTCGGATTCCCGCCTGCGCGGGAATGACGAAGTTAAGGATCAGCCCGCCTTCGCGGTCGCATAGGCCCAA
Organism: Sphingomonas sp. LR60; assembly: GCF_036855935.1. Classification (NCBI taxonomy): domain Bacteria; kingdom Pseudomonadati; phylum Pseudomonadota; class Alphaproteobacteria; order Sphingomonadales; family Sphingomonadaceae; genus Sphingomonas; species Sphingomonas sp. LR60. The sequence continues at coordinate 3,507,721 of NZ_JASPFK010000001.1, forward strand.
TCGAGCCACGGCCCGAGCGCCTCGATATCGGCGGTGTCGACGGTCGCGCCGCACCAGATGCGCAGCCCCGCCGGCGCATCGCGGTAACCCGCGACGTCATAGGCGGCATCTTCCTTCTCGAGCAGCGCGGCGAATCTCTTGATGAACGCCTCGTCAGCGCCTGCGACGGTCAGGCACACGCTGGTCTTCGACCGCGACGCCTCATCAACCGCCAGATGCCCCAGCCAGTCGCGATCCGCGACGAGCTTGTCGAGCGCAGCGGCATTGGCGTCGGAGCGCGCGATCAGTCCCCCCTTGCCCAGTCCCTTGGCCCATTGCAGCGCCCAGATCGCATCTTCGACGGCCAGCATCGACGGGGTGTTGATCGTCTCGCCCTTGAACACGCCCTCGGCGAGCTTGCCCTTGGAGACGAGGCGGAACACCTTCGGCAACGGCCAGGCCGGCGTATAGCTTTCCAGCCGCTCAACCGCGCGCGGGCCGAGGATCAGCACGCCATGCGCGCCCTCGCCGCCCAGCACCTTCTGCCAGCTGAACGTCGCGACGTCGATCTTGTCCCACGGCAGGTCGTAAGCGAACACGCCCGAGGTCGCGTCGGCGAAGCTCAGCCCCTCGCGATCGTCGGGGATGAAGTCGCCGTTGGGCACGCGCACGCCGCTGGTGGTGCCGTTCCAGGTGAACAGCACGTCGTTCGACCAGTCGATCTGCTGCAGGTCGGGCAGCTGGCCGTAATCGGCGCGGATTACGGTCGGATCGATCTTCAGCTGCTTGACCGCGTCGGTCACCCAGCCCTCGCCGAAGCTTTCCCATGCGAGCGCGGTGACGGGACGCGCGCCGAGCATCGTCCACATCGCCATCTCGAACGCGCCGGTGTCGGAGCCGGGGACGATGCCGATGCGATGGGTGTCGGGCAGGTTCAGCAATTCGCGCATCAGGTCGATGCAATATTGCAGCCGCTGTTTGCCGAGCTTCGAGCGGTGCGAACGTCCGAGAACATCGGTCGCGAGCTTGGCGGGATCATAGCCGGGAGGCTTGGCGCACGGTCCGGACGAGAAATGCGGACGCGCCGGCTTGGTGGAAGGCTTCGTCGGCGCAAGGGTGGCGTCGGCGGCAGTCGAATCAGTCATGTCTGTCTCTCCTTACAGAGAGCACGCGCGGCGTTGGGACCGCGTGGCCCGTCGACGGCCCTAGCGACGCGCCCGCGATCTGGCAACATGGATTGCTCGGATCGTCGCACCGCCGAGTCCCTTCGTCACCGCGGGCTTGTTCCGGGGTCCACCGTACCGCAAGTCAAAACGATGTGGGGCGAGCGGATGGGTGGATGCCGGAACAGGTCCGGCATGACGATCGCGGTGGCGCTCGCGCTCGCCGGCTGCGGGCGTACCGAACGCCCGGCTGCCCCCACACAACGCGCGCGGGTCGAGCTGCCCTCGGCGCGCGAGACGCGGCAGTGCTTCGCCGATCTGCGCGCGCTCGGCGTCGATTTCCAGCCGCTGCCCGACAAGGATTTTGGCGGCGGGTGCGGCCTGACCGGGACGGTCAAGCTGCTCGACATCGGGGTGCCGACCGCGAACCTCGGCGCCGTGCGCTGCGGCGCGGCGCGCGCCTATGCCGCCTGGGCACGCAACGGCGTCGCCCCCGCCGCCTATCAGATCCTCGGATCGGAATTGTCGCGCGTCGTCAGCATGGGCAGCTACGCCTGCCGCAACACCGTCGGCACCAGCGGCCCGGCGCGCCGCTCCGGCCACGCCATCGCCAATGCGATCGACATCGGCGCGTTCGAGCTGAAGGACGGGCGCCGCATCTCGATCCTGCGCGACTGGAACTCGACTGACCCGGCGGTGCGGCAATTCCTGAAGGTCGTCCACACCTCGGCGTGTCGGCGCTTCGGAACGGTGCTGTCGCCCGACTATAACGCCGTGCACCGCGATCACCTGCATCTGGAAGACGATAACGCGCGCTTCTGCCGCTGAGCTTGCGAGTGTCACAGTGGCATTCTATCTCACGATAAATGAGTGATACCCGAGTACCGAGCCGCGTCTTTCCGCGTGCCAAGCAGGATGCCGAGGTCGCCAAGACCAACGTCTCCACCCCGCAGACCGAGAGCCCGGCCTACCGCCTCGCCTTCCAGGACATGGACTTCCTGCTGCGCGAGGATCTCCGTCCGGTCCGCTTCCAGCTCGAACTGCTCAAGACGCAACTGATCTTCGAGGAAGCGCATATCGGTTCGACCTTCGTCTTCTACGGATCGGCGCGCATTCCGGAGCCGGCGAAGGCGCAGGCGCTGCTCGATCTCGCCACCGACGAGAAGAGCCGCAAGATCGCACAGCGGCTGATCGACAAGAGCAAATATTACGACATGGCACGCGAGCTGGCGCAGCTCTGCTCGAACTTCCCGCGCGACGAGGCCGGCAAGCGGCACTTCGTGGTCTGCTCGGGCGGCGGTCCGTCGATCATGGAGGCCGCCAATCGCGGCGCCGCGGACGTCCACGCCGAATCGATCGGGCTCAACATCGTCCTGCCGCATGAGCAGGCCCCCAATCCGTACGTGACTCCGGCGCTGTCGACGCAATTCCACTATTTCGCGCTGCGTAAGATGCACTTCCTGCTCCACGCGCGCGCGCTGGCGGCGTTCCCGGGCGGGTTCGGCACCTTCGACGAGCTGTTTGAGCTGTTGACCTTGATCCAGACCGGCAAGGTCGAGCCGATCCCGGTGCTGCTGTTCGGGCGCGAGTTCTGGCAGCGCGTGATCAATTTCGACGCGCTGGTCGAGGAAGGCGTCGTATCGGAGCGGGACCTCGGCATCTTCCACTATGTCGAGAGCGCGGCGGAAGGCTGGGCAGTGGTCCAGCAATTCTACCGCGATCGCCAAGCCGCGCGCGAGGCTGCGGGGAAGTAGACCGACGAAGCCGTCTGCCCGGATTTGATCCGGGCGACGCTTTCATCCGGTCGTCATTCCCGCACAGGCGGGAATCCAGAACCTCTGGCGCCTGCGCCTCCATCGACAAACCTGCGCGTTTGGATTCCCGCCTGCGCGGGAATGACAATGACGCGCACGCAGCCGCTCACCTACGCCGCCGCCGCGGGTTCGGGCACGATCTCGGCCTTCTCGCGTTGCGGGAGCGGCGGCATTCCCAGCCGGCGGATGTCGATCGCGGTCAGGCGATTGAGCACGACCGTACCCATGCGACGGTCGCGCGTTTCGATCAGCACGCCGCCATCGATCAGCCGCAGCATTGGCCAGTCCACCACGCGCGCCCGCACGCGCGCGCCGCGTACGACGATCAGCGCGAGCCGGCCGGTCGCGTCGATCGTCAGCGCGGCACGGCCATCGTCGCCGATCACGGCATCATAGGCCGCGAAGGTCGGCATCGCCTCCGCCGCGGCGGCGATCGCGTCCTCGACGGTGTGTATCGACCGCGCCGCACGTCCAAAGCCGAACAGCCCCCCCAGCCGCATCTGCGTCAGCCTGCGTGCGCCACCGCGTCCAGCGCCGGGCGCAACGCGCGCAGGTCATAGCCGGCCTGCGCCGCCTTGGCCGTCACCGCATCGGCATCGTCCCCCTGCGCGGCGCGCGCCAGCGCCCACAGGTTGCACGAGCGCGTGCCCGAACGACAATAGGCCAGCACCGGCCCGTCCGCCGCCGCCATCGCAGCCTGCATCGCATCGACCTGCGGACGCGAGAAGCCGGCTTGGGTGATCGGGATTGCGGTATAGGCGAGCCCCGCTGCCTCCGCGGCGGCGCGGATCGCGTCGCCGGCGGGCTGACCGGGTTCCTCGCCATCGGGGCGGTTGTTGACGATCGCGACATAGCCGGCAGCGGCGATCGCGGGGACATCGTCGGGGGTGATCTGCGGGGCGACCGCGATCGTCGGATCAAGAGGGCGAAGCATCGCGCTTCCGTAGCCAATCGCGCGCCCGGCGTCAGCCGGAAACGTCAGCCGGGCGCGCGCAGCGTGTCGAGGAATGCCTGACCATAAGCATCGAGCTTGCGCTGGCCGATGCCCGCGATCCGGCCGAGTGCGGCGAGCGAGGTCGGACGCAGCGCCGCCATCTCGCGCAACGCCGAATCGTGGAAGATCACATAGGGCGGCACACCGCCCTCCTTCGCCAGCTCGCGGCGCGTGACGCGTAGTGCCTCGAACAGCGGATCGTCGACCGGATTGTCCGCCGCCCCTACCCCGCGCCGCCGCCGCTCGCGCTTGGGCGGCTCGACCAGCGACAGTGTCGCCTCGCCCTTCAGCAGCGCGCGCGCGCCAGGCCCAAACTCGAGCCCGCCGTGCGCATTGGTGCGCAATGCGTCCTTCAGCAGCAACGCACGCCCGACCGGCTTGAGCATCGCGGCCTCGGCGCCATCGACGATGTTCCAGACCGACAGCGCCTCATGCCCGTTCATCAGGCTGCGCTCGCTCGACTTCCCGGTCAGCACTTCCTCGATGTAGGTCGCGCCGAACATCTGCCCGGTGCGGAACACCGCCGACAGATATTTGCGGGCCGTCTCGGTCGCGTCGATCGCGGCGGGCGGCGAGAGGCAATTGTCGCAATTGCCGCAGGTCTCGGGCGGGTGCTCACCAAAATGGCGCAACAGGATCGCACGGCGGCACCCGGCGGTCTCGACCAGTGCGCCGAGCGCCGCCAGCCGCTGCCGCTCGCCCGGCTGGCGCTGTGGCTCGACCTCGCCGATCCGCTGGCGGGCGCGCGCGAAATCCTCCGCGCCCCAGAACAGATGCGCGACCGCCGGATCGCCGTCGCGACCGGCACGACCGGTTTCCTGATAATAGGCCTCGATCGATTTCGGCAGGCCGGCATGGGCGACGAAGCGGACGTCGGGCTTGTCGATCCCCATCCCGAACGCGACCGTCGCGCACATCACCATATCCTCCGACGCGACGAAATCGGCCTGGTTCTTCGCGCGCACCGCCGGATCCAGCCCGGCGTGATAGGCGCGCACCGGGCGCCCGGTGATCTGCGTCAGTTGCGCCGCCATCTTCTCGGTCGCGGCGCGGGTCTGGACGTAGACGATGCCGGGGCCGGGCGTGTCGCGGACGACATCGGCGATCTGGCGCGTGCTGTTGTCCTTGGGCCGGATCGCATAGCGGATGTTCGGCCGGTCGAACCCCGCGACGATCATCCCCTCGTGCGGGATGCCCAGCTGTTCGAGGATGTCGGCGCGGGTGTGCGCATCGGCGGTGGCGGTCAGCGCGAGCCGCGGCACGTCCGCGAACGTGTCGAGCAATGGGCGCAACAGCCGGTAATCGGGGCGGAAGTCATGCCCCCATTCGCTGACGCAATGCGCCTCGTCGATCGCGAACAGCGCCGGGCGGCCGCGCGTCAACAGGTCGCGGAAGTCGGCGGTCGAGGCGCGCTCGGGCGCGACGTACAGCAGGTCCAGCTCGCCATCGAGGTAGCGCCCGCGCGTCTCGGCCTTGTTCTCGTCGACGCTGGTCAATGTCGCGGCGCGCAGGCCGACCGCGGTCGCCGCGCGCAGCTGGTCGTGCATCAACGCGATCAACGGACTGACGACGACGCACGTCCCCTCCAGCATCGCCGAGGGCAGTTGATAGCAGAGCGACTTGCCGGCGCCGGTCGGCATCACCGCCAGCGTCCGCTCGCCCGCGAGCACGCGCGTGACCACCTGCTCCTGCACGCCGCGGAACGCAGGGAAGCCGAAGATGCGGTGAAGGTCGGGAAGCGGATCGCGCGCCATGTGCACGGGCAGCACCTAGGCGTGCAGAACCGCTTCCGCAACAGCGGCGGGAACGGCCGGCGGCGCTGGCGCGTAGTGCGCGGGGTCACTGACCTGCCGAAAGACCGCGATGCGCGTACGCCCCAATCTTGCCCTGTTCACCTTCGCGGCGGCCACCGCGCTATCGGCGTGCGAACGGCGCGCGTCCGATACCGAGCGGCAAGCCGACAAGCCGCGCCCGATCGCCCCCGCGGCCAAGGGTGTCGACGCCCCACCCGAGCTACCGGCTGCCGCGCGATGACCGTCGAGCGCGTGAAGGATCATCGCTCCGAACAGGAGTTCACCCTGGCGGTCGGCGACCACCGCGCGGTCGCGGCCTATCAGCTCGAAGGCGGGACGATCGTGTTCACGCACACCGTCGTGCCGCCCGAGATCGAAGGGCGCGGCGTCGGCACCAAGCTGATCCGCGGCGCGCTCGATATCGTCCGCGACCGCGGATGGAAAGTGGTGCCGCAATGCCCGTTCGTGCGGGCGTATATCGAGAAGCATCCCGCGATGCGGGATCTGTTGGCGTAGGCGCAGCGTCGCTGGATTACGTAGTCGTCATTGCGAGCGTAGCGAAGCAATCCAGGGCGTCCTGATCCGGCCCTGGATTGCTTCGCTACGCTCGCAATGACGATGCGGTGGGCGCCACCTCTTTCATCGCGCCCTCCCGACTGGACCCCGGCTTTCGCCGGGGAACAGACCTACTCCGCCGCCACGCGGCTCCCGTCCGCATTCAGCCCCAGATCGTGGAGCAGCGGCCCCACCTCCGGGTCCTTGCCGTTGAAGGCGCGGAACATCGGCGCGTAATCCTCGGTATGACCCTTCGAAAGGATCATGTCGCGGAAACGCTGACCGTTGGCGCGCGTCAGCCCGCCGTGATTCTCGAACCATGCATAGGCATTCGCGTCGAGCATCTTGGTCCACTGATACGCGTAATAGCCGGCCGAATAGCCGTTCCCCCAGATGTGGAGGAAATAGCTCGACCGATAGCGTGGCGGCACGTCGGCGGTGTCGAGCCCGGTCGAGGTGAGCGCCTTCTGCTCGAAGGTGTCGACATCCTGCCGCCCGGCGGTGGCGGGCAGCGAATGCCAGCTCATGTCCAGCTCCGCCGCCGCGAGCGCCTGTCCGAAGCTGCTGCCGGTGTTGAAGGTCGCCGCCCGCTTGATCTTGGCGACCAGTGCAGGCGGGATCACTTGACCCTGGCGGTTGACTGCATAATGCGGCAGCACCTTGGGATCGAGCGCCCAATGCTCGTTGAACTGCGACGGGAATTCGACGAAGTCGCGCGCGGTATTGGTGCCCGACACCGACGGATAGGTCTGGTTCGCGAAAAGCCCGTGCAGCGCATGGCCGAACTCGTGGAACATCGTCGTCACGTCGTCGAAGGTGATTAGCGCGGGCTGCCCCGCCGCCGGCTTCGTGAAATTGCCGACATTGTAGATCACCGGCTTGGTGCCGAGCAGCTTCGACTGGTTGACGAAGTTCGACATCCACGCGCCGCCGTTCTTGTTGTCGCGCTTCCAGTAATCGAAATACATCAGCCCGATCGGCGTGCCATTCTCCTCCGACACCTCATAGACCATCACGTCGGGTTGATAGACGGGCAGGTCGGTGCGGCGCTTGAAGGTGATGCCGTACAGCTGGTTGGCGGCGTAGAACACGCCGTCGGTCAGCACCTTGTTGATCTCGAAATACGGCTTCAGCTCGTCCTGGTTCAGGTCGTACTTCGCCTTGCGCAGCTTCTCCGAATAGAGATCCCAGTCCCACGGCTTGAGCTGGAAATTGCCGCCCTCGGCCTTGATCTGCTGCTGCAACTCGGCGGCTTCGCGGCGCTGCTCGGCGCCGACCGGCTTGCCGAGCTGCTGCATGAAGCCGAGCGCCGTGGTCGGGTTCTTCGCCATCTGGTCGGACAGCACGTAATCGGCCCAGGTCGCAAAGCCGAGCAGCTTCGCCTTCTGCGCGCGCAGTTCGGCGAGCTGGCTGATCGTCGCGCGCGTGTCGTTGGCGTCGCCCTTTTCAGCGCGCGTCCAGCTCGCGTTGAACAGCGCCTCGCGCGTCGCGCGGTCGGTCAGCGACGCGAGCGCCGGCTGCTCGGTGGTGTTCTGGAGCGTCAGGACGTACTTGCCCGTGAGCCCACGGTCCTTGGCGGCATCCGCCGCAGCGGCGATCTCCGCCTCCGAAAGCCCCGCCAGCTTGGCGCGATCGTCGACGACCAGCGCGCCGGCCTTGGCGGCGGCGAGCAGCTTCTGCTGGAAGGCGGTCTCCAGTGTCGAAAGCTGCGCGTTCAGCGCGCTCAGCTTGGTCTTGTCGGCGGGTGACAGCTTGGCACCGGCGCGGACCATATTCTCATAGGTCAGCGTCAGCACCTGCAGTTGCTCGGGCGTCAGCTTGAGGGTCTGGCGCGCATCGTACAGCGTGCGGACGCGCGCGAAGAGCTGCGGGTTGAGCTGGATCGCGTCCTGATGCGCCGCGAACTTGGGCGCGAGCACTTCCTGCGTCTTCTGGAGCACGTCATTGGTATTCGCGCCGTTGACGCCGTAGAAAGCGAGCGCGGCGCGCTCCAGCAACCGGCCCGAGCGCTCCAGCGCAGCGATCGTGTTGTCGAACGTCGGCATCGAGCGAACGCGGACAATGTTGTTCACCTCGGCGAGCTGCTCGGCCATCCCGGCCTCGAGCGCTGGCTGATAATCGGTGTCCTTGATGCGGTCGAACGGTGGCGCCTCGAACGGCAGCGTGCTCGGCTTCGCGAAAGGATTGGTGGCGGGAAGCGGCGCGGCGGATTGCGCGGCGGCGCCGATCGGCACGGCGGCAGAGGTCGTCATCGCGGTCAACAGGACGGCGGCGAAGGGCAAACGCATCGGAACTCCTCGGGATCGAACCTGCGCGCGGTGATGCACCCGCGCGCAGGTTGGGGCAAGGTGGCTGCCCTGTTTCCCAGGTTATCAGTCGATCGCGTCCTTCACCTTCTTGCCGGCCACGATCCCCAGCACGAGGAAGATCAGGAACAGCGCGAGCGCGATGAAGAACAGGATCTTGGCGATGCCCATGAAGGCGCCGCCGATCCCGCCGAAGCCGAGCGCGCCGAGCACGAGCCCGGCGATGAGGAAGATGACGGCGAGTTTCAACATGACATGGCTCCAGATCGATCGTGGACGGGCATCAACCCTTGCGGCTGGCTTCGAACAGGAACCAGGCGCGCTCCTCGGCCTGATCGGTCCATTCGTCGACGATCCCGCTGGTGGCATTGTCGCCGGCATCCTCGGACGCCTGCTTCACGTCGCGGAAACGCTCGACCAGCGTCAAATTGTCGTCGCGCAGTTCGGCGAGCATGTCGTCGGCAGAGACGAAGTCGCGGTCATTGTCCTTGATCGATTGCCGGCGCGAGATGTCGCCGATCGAGCGCAGCGTGGTGCCGCCCGTCTTGCGGACGCGCTCGGCGATCGCATCGGTGACGCCCAGGATCTGCGCCGCCTGATCGTCGAGCAGCAGGTGATAGTCGCGGAAGTGCGGGCCGCTGACGTGCCAGTGAAAGTTCTTGGTCTTCAGATACAGCGCATAGCTGTCCGCCAGCGCCGCGTTGAGCGCGTCGGCGACCGTGCGCGTGTCGTTACGCGCCAGATCGGTGGGGGTTTCGAGGGCAGGATTGGTGTCGGTCACGTGTCGCTCCGTACGATCAAGGTGTCGCAGGCGAAACGATCTGACGTGGGTTTGGCTCCCGTCAAGCGGGTGCGCTCAGGCTGCGCGGCGCGACGGCTCCGCCTGGTCGGTGGCGACCGCCTGTCCCAACAATTGCAGCCAGCGATGCACCGGCACGCCACGTTCCCCGCGCGCGAGCGCAAGTCGCAGCTGATTCGCGACATCGACCGCGCCGGGCATATGATGATGCTGCGCCAGTTCATGGATACGCGCGATGTCCGGCGCGAGTCGCGACGGCCCGGCGCGCCATTCGATCGCAGCGATTCGCGCGGTCAGCTCTGCACGGGCGGTGATGACATCGTTGTTGCTCATGGCGGCAAGCTCCTCTGATGCACACCTTAAAGCGGCGTCCGTTACCGGGTGCTTAACCGTGCCGATGCTTGACTTCGTCGGCGACATGCGCCAAGCGCCCTCGCCTGACGCGGCGGAGAAGCCTTCGCCGCATTTTTTGTTTTCATTCGCTAGGAACTGGTCATGGCAAAGCCGACCACCGTCAAGATCAAGCTCGTCAGCTCGGCCGACACCGGCTTCTTCTACGTCACGAAGAAGAACCCGCGCACCAAGACCGAGAAGCTGAGCTTCAACAAATACGATCCCGTGGTGCGCAAGCACGTCGAGTTCAAGGAAGCCAAGATCAAGTAACCCGGCGAGTCGCGGAAGCGACCGGCGGGTTATCCCGGCGAAGGCCGGGATCCAGAACCGCACGGGATCAGTCCGGTTCTCGCTTCTTGAAAGCCGCCCGCGCCACGCGCCGGCGGCTTTTCTGCGTGGCGCGTCAGGTCAGCTCGGTCACCGCGGCCATGAACCGCGCCAGCGTGATCGGCTTCGACACATAAGCGTCCGCGCCGGCGGCGCGCAGCCGTTCCTCGTCCTCGCGCCCGGCATAGGCGGTCACGGCCATCACCGGAATGGCACGCAGCGCCGCGTCGGCCTTCAGTTGCAGGATCAGCTCGTAGCCGGTGACGTGCGGCATCTGGATGTCCATCACGACCAGGTCGGGCGCGAACGCCCGCGCGCGCTCCACCGCCTCGCGGCCGTCGCGCACCGGCTCCACGACGAAGCCGTGCGCCCGCAGCAGGTCGCTGAACAGCTTCAGATTGAGTTCGTTGTCCTCGACAACGAGCACCCTTTGCCACGCGGCGAACACTCCCAACAGGGCGACGACAGATAGTGATGCGCAATGACACGAAACCGGACGATGCCGTGGCACGCGCACTCGATGCCTTGACCTTTGTCCTTAACGATCCGTTACGCGCCGAGCGTTTTCTCGGCACGACGGGCCTTACGCCAGACAACTTGCGAGAATACCTTACAGATCCTTCGACGCTCGCCGCAACGCTCTCTTTCCTCGAGGCACATGAACCCGACCTGATCGCCTGTGCGGAATCAACCGGGCACAGCCCTGAATCGCTCGTCGCGGCGCGGCAGGTGCTGGAGCAGCGGGCATGACGCGGCCGCTGCTGATCTCCGACTGCGATGAAGTGCTGCTGCACATGGTCCGCCACTTCGCCGACTGGCTGGGCTCCGAGCACGAGGTCGATTTCACGATCGGCACGTGGGAACTCGCCAAGAACATGAAGCGGCGCGGCAGCGACGTGCCGATGACCCGCGAGGAAATGTTCGGCTATCTCGGCGGCTTCTTCCCCGACGAGATGCACCGCCAGACGCTGGTGCCCGGTGCCGGCGAAGCGCTGGCGATGCTCGCGCAGCGCGCCGATGTCGTGATCCTCACCAATCTGGAGGATCACTGCCGGACGCACCGTATCGACCAGCTCGCCGGACACGGGATCGCGCACCGCGTCGAATGCAACCAGGGCGGCAAGGGCGCACCGGTCGCACGGCTGGTCGCCGAATATGGCGCACCGGTCGCGGTGTTCGTCGACGATCTGCCGCATCACCACGAATCGGTCGCGGAACACGCGCCAGGGGTGTGGCGATTGCACATGGTCTCCGAGCCGCAACTCGCCCCCGGCGTCCCGCCCTCGCCGCACGCCCATGCGCGGATCGACGACTGGGCGACCGCGCAGGACTGGATCGCCGCGCGCTTCGACGCCGGGGTGCCCGCGGAGGCTTGACCGCGGCGGGGCGCAAGCGGCAAGCAGCGCGACATGACCGACCGCATCGATCGCGCTCTCGAAGAGCTTGGCCTCACGCTGCCGCAGGCGGCCGCCCCCGTCGCCGCCTACGTCCCCGTCGTCGAGGCGGGCGGGCTGCTCCACATCTCGGGCCAATTGCCGTTCAAGGACGGCGCGGTCGTGACCGGGCGGCTCGGCGATGGCGTCTCGCTGGAGGACGGACAGGACGCCGCGCAGCGCTGCGCGCTGATGGTGATCGCGCAGATCAAGGCGCATTGCGGCAACCTCCAGCGCGTGACGCGGATCGTGAAGCTGGGCGTGTTCGTCAATTCGGCTGCCGACTTCACCGACCAGCCCAAGGTGGCGAACGGCGCGTCGGACCTGATGGTCAAGCTGTTCGGGGACAATGGCAAGCACGCCCGCGCCGCCGTCGGCGTCGCGGCGCTACCGCTCGGCGCGATGGTCGAGGTGGATGCGATCGTGGAAGTCGCCTCCGCCCTTTGATAGCGGGCTTCGCGATCCTATCTCGCGCGCGATGACCTCGATTACCGCGCGCCTGGTGCCCGGCGTGTCCGCCATCCCTGCCGAGCAATGGGATGCGTGCGCCGGCACTGCCAACCCGTTCGTCGGCCACGCTTTCCTGGCCGCGCTCGAGGAATCGGGCAGCGTCGGTGGGCGCAGCGGCTGGCAACCGGTGCCGATCGTCGTCGATGGCGCGGATGGCGCGCCGATCGCGATCGCGCCGGCCTATGCCAAGGGCCACAGCCAGGGCGAATATGTCTTCGACCACGGCTGGGCCGATGCGTGGGAGCGCGCGGGTGGCCGCTATTATCCGAAGCTACAGGTCGCCGCGCCCTTCACGCCCGTTCCCGGCCCGCGCCTGCTGCTGCGCGACCCGCACGCCGCACCCGCGCTGATCGGCGCGATCGAGGCGGTGGTGGCGCAGCACGAGCTGTCCTCCGCGCACGTGACCTTCGTTACCCCCAGCAACTGCCGCTATTCGCCGCTGCGGGGTGGCTGGTGCGCGAGGGGACGCAATTCCACTGGCAGAACAATGGCTATGCGACCTTCGACGACTTCCTCGCCGCGCTCGCCAGCCGCAAGCGCAAGGCGATCCGCAAGGAGCGCGCCGCCGCGATCGAGGGCCTGACGATCCGCCACCTGACCGGTGCGGCGATCGGCGCGCGCGAGTGGGACGCCTTCTGGCGCTTCTACCAGGACACCGGCAGCCGAAAATGGGGACAGCCCTATCTGACGCGCAGCTTCTTCCCGCTGCTGGGGAAGGCGCTCGGCGAGCGCGTGCTGCTGATCCTTGCCGAGCGCGACGGGGTGCCGATCGCGGGGGCGCTCAACCTGATCGGCGAGGATGCGCTCTACGGCCGCTATTGGGGCGCGACCGAGGAGGTGCCATTCCTCCATTTCGAGCTATGCTATTATCAGGCGATCGATGCCGCGATCGCGCGCGGACTGGCGCGGGTCGAGGCCGGCGCGCAGGGCGAGCACAAGCTGGCGCGCGGCTATGCGCCGGTGTCCACCTGGTCGGCGCATTACATCCCCGATCCGAACTTCCGCCGCGCGGTGGCCGACTTCCTCGAACAGGAGCGCGTCGCGGTGGAAGGGGAACAGGCGTTTCTGGGTGAGCTGACGCCGTTCCGGCGGGGGTAGTTCGCCCCTATCGCTCAACCTGGCGCGCGCGGTCACTATCCCCACCGTTCGCCCTGAGCCTGTCGAAGGGCGTGCCACGGAGCACGTGCTTCGACAGGCTCAGCACGAACGGATCGGGTGGTACGCGTCACCCAGAAGGGTTACCGCGCCTGCTCCACCCGCAACCGCTCCAGCCGCTCTTCCTCGCGCTCGCGGCGTTCCCGCAGCGCCTCCAGCCGCTCGCGCCGCCGCTTGATCCGCTCGATCAGCCAGCGCGGTACACCCAGTTCCTCGTCGCTCGCCTCCGGTACGACCGCGTCGTGGTCGATGCGGAACAGCGTCGAATTGCTGGTCGGCGAGCGCCAGATCGGCACCAGCCCGACCGTGAAGCGCGGATTGTAGACCGGCGGGCGGATCAGCCACACATAATCGAACGCCTCGCGCGGGAAGCGGGCGAGCGCGTAATTGGCCGGCCGCCACCATTCCGCCGGGCATTTCACCGAGGTCACGATCTGCGTCGGATCGTGCGCATAGGGCCCGGCGGCGGTGTAGCGCGAGGTCAGCAATTGCGCGCCGGCCATTGACCATTGATCGTCGGTATACGCCAACCGCCGCACCAGCGCGATCGCCGGCAGATGCTCCAGCCGCGACATTCGCCACGCATTGTGGCAATTGTGCCCGACGAAGCTGATCAGCCGCGCGCCGACCGGCACATGCGGCAGCGCCGCCAGTTCCTCGTCGTAATCGCGGTCGAATTCCAGATAGCTGATCGTCGTCCCCGCCAGCCGCACGACGAAGAAGGTCAGCCCCAGCGCCGCCAGCACCGCGGCGTGGCGGAAGGTCGTGCCCGGCTTCGGCCGAATCGCGATCACCGCGACCGCGATCATGTACGGCGCCATCCGCATGTCGGCATAGGCGGAGCCGAACACGATCCGCGGCAGCACGATATAGACCGCCAGCATGAGCAGCGCCGACAAGCCCAGATGCCGCGAATAGCCGATCCGCGGATCGCGCAGCGCCTTGAACAGCACGAGGTAGATCACCGCCATGCTGCCGATATCGAACCACAGCCATCGGTCGCGCAGCGCCATCACGATCCATGCGATCTTGGTGCGCCAGTAGAAGAAGTCGGCGGTCTGCCCGGTGACGTCCGCGCCCGATCGCCACGCGATCATCAGCAGCATCGGCAGTGCGAGCGGCACGCAGCCGAGCCCGGCGCGAATCAGGCTTTCGAACCAATGCCCGCTGCCTGCGTCCTTGCGCCGGTCATGCTGGCGGATCAGCTCGCTGGAAAAGGCCAACACGCCCAGCACGCCCCAGCCGAAGGTGTGCACCACCCACAAGATGCACGACAGCGGCACGAACACCGCGACGCGCAGCCAGATCCGCCCGAGTCGCGCCAGCCGCAGCCACAGCGCGAACAGACACAGCGCCAACCCCATCGACAATGCGAAGTTCACGAACCCGAACTGCACCGGATAGCCGTAAGCGAGCGGCAGCGCGAACAGCGCGGTGGCGGGGATGCGCCCATGTACCTCGCGGGCGATCCACAACAGCCCGGCGACCGTCAGCACCGGAATCGCGATGACGATCAGCTTGACCGCCGCCTCCAGTCCAACCAGCGGCGCGAGCGGCTCGATCAACAGGTCGACGCCGAGATTGCCGATCAGCGCCCATTTGAACGAATACCAGTCCGCGAGCCACGGATGCGCGCCCCGGTCGAGCTGGACGCGGTAACGCCCCATATGTCCGGGCAGATCGACGATCGGCGGGATATCGGGCCATAGCAGCGGGATCGCCGCCGCCAGCACCGCCGCGATCACGAACCATCGCGTCTGCCACCAGTGAAGCCGGTCGTGCTGCATCGCCGCGCTTTACGGGGCCGACCCGCCTTCCCGCAAGGGGTGGATGACGCGCCAGACCAGCGCGGGGCCGCGAACGGGGATCGGACGCAACCAGTCGAACCGCTCGCCGCGCTCGAGCCGCGCCCACAAACCGTCGGGCGCGCGGTCGCGATTGGCGGTCATTTCCTGCATCCCCGGACAGACCGCGAGATAGTCGGCGTGGGTCGCGAGGATCGCGGCGCGCGCGGTCGCCGGATCGGCGGTGAAGCCCGTAATGACGCGCGCGATCGCCGCGGCGCCGCGATGATAGCCGCCCGCGACCGCGCGATGGGGCGTGTCGAGCAGCAGCGCCGGGGTGAGATCGATCGGCGCGAAGACGATGCCGGGCGGCAAGGCGCCGAGCACGCGCATGTCGCGCGTGTCGCGGCAGGGCGGACGATGGCTGAGCTGGACCTTCGCCGCCTCGCGATGCGGCACGGCGTTGAACGCAGCGGCGGCGAGCGTTCCCGGCGCGGCGAGCGCCAGCGTCGCGAGTGTCGCCGCAACCCGTGGCACCGGCCCGGATATCGCACGAGCGCGCGCCAGCAGGTGCGCGAGCCACACCGCTGCGGCCGGCGCGGCAAGCGCATTGGCGGTCGCTCCCGCACGGCTGACTGCCGCTGCCGTCACGGTCGCGGCGAGCAGCAACAATGCGAACATCGTCCAGCGCGCCCGCGCTTCGCCCGTTGCCGTGTGCCACGCGCGCGCCGCTCCGATCAGTCCCGCGATCGGCAGCGCCATCGTCGCCGCCGCCCAGACCGGTGGCTGTTCCCAGACCGGCCGCCCCTCCAGCACCGGCAGATACCAGAGCCGGTAGACGAGTGGCGGCAACGTGCCGAACGGCCCGGCAAGGCACACCGGCGCGAGCAGCACGAGTGTCGCCGCCGCCGCTGCCGCGGTCACCCCCAGCGCGATCAATCGCGCGATCATGCCGAAGCGCTCGATCGCCGCCGCGCCGATGATGCCGATCGTCGCGACGCCGAGCACCGCCAGCCACGCCGGCGCGACCGCGTCGCAGGCGGGCAGCCAGAACCCTGGCCCACGCGTCGCCGCATGGAGCAGGATCGCTCCCCCCGTCAGCGCGAGCATCGCACTGCGCAGCATGGTCCCGCGCGTCGACGCCACGATCCACGCCAGCGCCGCGACCCCGGTGATCCCGGCGGCGATCGGCAGCCCCTCCAGGGAAATCGTCAACAACGTCGCAAGTGCCGCGCCGGTCAGCAATCCGCTCCGCACGCCCGGCGTCGCGAGCAATCCGCGCGTCGCCGCGAGCGCCAGCACGATCTGCCAGCCATGATGGTCGATGCGCAGCGGTGACATCTGGAAGGTGAGCGGCACCGACAGCGCCGCCATCAAGAACGCCGGCAACACCAGCGTGTCGCCCCCCAGTCGCCGCGCGATCGACGCGATCAGCGCCAATGCCGCGAGCAAGGTGAGCAGCGGCACGACCACCACCGCAACATGCTCGGCAAGGGGCGTTCCCAGCAGCGGTCGCAGCGCCACGATCACGCCCGCCAGCGGCAGATCGACCAGCCGCGACCAATGCATCGGAAAGGCGCCGCCGTTCAGGCGATGCTGCGCAACATCGAACCAGCTTTGCCCGGCCAGCCAGTCGCGCACTTCGAGCAAGCGCATCGAATCATCGGCATCGGGCAGCACGCGCGCGACGATCGCGCCCCACCCCGCGATCAGCAGCACCAGCGAGGCGAGCGCCCAGCCGCCGATCACCATCGCGGCCTGACGGCGATCGGGTGACAGCTTACGCCGCCTTCAGCGCGGTCGGCACCTGCCGCAGGCTGGCGAGCGCCGCCGCCTCCCCCTCGTTGCCGCTCTCGTGATATTCGGCGTCCTCGTTGACCGCCCATACGTCGTAGACGCGCGCGCCGGCCTGGATGTTGCGGACCGTCAGCATCGCGGTCATCATCGCATGATCCTGATTGTTGTAGCGATGCATCCCGTTACGCCCGACGCAGTGCAGCGTCGCATAGCGGCCCTCGATCTCGCGGCGGAGCATGTCGACGTTCTGCGCATAATCCTCGTCATAGACGGGATAGGCCTTCTCCTGCCGCACGACGACGCCGCCCGTCACCTGCGCGGGATCGCACAGGCCCAGCGTCGCCATCTCGGCGGTCGCCAGTGCGATCAATTGCTGGTCGCTCGACGTCCACAATCCGTCGCCCTCGAAGCAGAAATATTCGAGCCCGACGCAGGCGATCGCGGGATCGGGCACCATTTCTGGCGACCACGAGCGGAAGTTCTGGATGCGACCGACCTTCACCTTCGGATCGTGGATGTAGATCCAATTGTCCGGGAACAGCTCGGGCGAACGGATCATCAGCGCGACGGTCAGGAAGTCGCGATATTTCAGGTTCGATGCCTCGGGCAGCGAGGCGGGCAGCGGGTGGATGCGGCTCGCCAGCTCGCGCATCGGCGCCGAGGAAATGACATGCGCGGCATTGAGCGAGACCAGACCGTCGGCACCATTGGCGGTGACCGTCCAGCGCCCGGTCGCCTCGCTCAGCCGCAGTTGGTGGAGCGCATGGCCCATCAGCACCTGCCCGCCACGCTCGACGATCCGGTCGCGCGCCGCATCCCACATCATCCCCGGTCCGAGCCGCGGATAGCGGAAATTCTCCAGCAGCGTCTTGGCCTGGCCGACGCCGTCGTTCGGCCGGCGGCTGACGCCCAGCGAGCGCTTCAGCCCGTCGACCACCGCACCCCACAGCGACAGCCCCTTGATCCGCTGCGCCGCCCAATCCGCGCTCATCCGGTCGCACGGCATTCCCCACACCTTTTCGGTGTAGGTCTTGAAGAAGATCGAATAGAGCTTCCGCCCGAAGGCGTTGACGGTCCAGTCCTCGAAGCTCTTCACTTCCCGCTTCGGGAACAGCTTGGCCTTGGCGAAGCTCGCCATGCACAATGCTGAGCGCACCACGCCGAGGTTGTCGAGCGCCTCGAATGCGCGCAGCGGATAGCTGTAGAATTTGCCCTCGTAATAAATGCGGCTCATCCGCGGCCGCTCGATGAAATCGTGCGGAAGCAGCTCGTTCCAGAGGTCGACGACCTCCTTCGAGCGCGAGAAGAAGCGATGCCCGCCGATATCGAAGCGGAACCCCTCATGCTCGACGGTGCGGCTGATCCCGCCCACGTACACGGCGTCCTTTTCGAGGATCGCGACCGAATAACCCGCCTTGGTCAACAGATAGCCGGCGGTCAGCCCCGCCGGCCCCGCGCCGATGATCGCTACGTCGACCATAGTGCCTGACTTCGCCATCACGCCCGTTCCGCTTGCAGTGGATGAGGAGGCAATGAAGGAAAGTGGTTGAGGCGGAGTTAACGCCGGACGGTGGCACAGCCCGGCGCTCCTGTTCTATAGCCCGCCGGATGCGCGCTTTTCTTCCTCCCGTGCTGGCCCTCGCGGCCGCGGTCTCGTTGACGTTGCCCGAGGCGGCGACGGCGCAGAGCACCACCTTCGATCTGTCCGGCCCGACGCTGACGATGCGGGTGACGCGCGGGGGCGTCACGCTGCCCGCCGGGCAGGTGCCGGGCATCCGCGCCGGCGACAAGCTGGAGGTGCGCGCCGACATGCCCGCCGATCAGTCGGCGCATTACGTCCTGGTGGTCGCCTTCCTGCGCGGCGCCACCAACCCGCCGCCCAAGGACTGGTTCTTCAAGGCCGAGACCTGGGACAAGAATCCCAAGAAGTCGGGGCTGAGCATCACCGTGCCGGAAGGCACCGGACAGGCGATCGCGTTCATGGCGCCGGAAACCGGCGGCGGATACAACGCCTTGGTCAAGGCGGTGCGCGGGCGCCCGGGCGTGTTCGTCCGCGCCGCGCAGGACCTGTTCCAGGCGTCGCTCGATCGCGCGCGGCTGGAGACGTTCGTGAACGGCGTCGCGCGTATCGAGGAAAGCGCGCCCGAACGACTGGTGCCCGTCTCGACCGCGCTCGCCGGCACGCTGGCGATCAAGCTCAACGCCGATTGTCTGTCGCGCGCGCGCTCCTTGCAGGCGTCGTGCCTGACGCAGAACCGCGACGGCATGGTGCTCCAGACCGGCGGCGGGACGACGCTGGCCGAGGTGCTGGGCGGCACGACCACGCAATTCGCCTATAGCCTCGCCGCCACCAAGGAGGGCGGCGCGGGGATCTACAGCCCGTACATTTCGCTGGCGCGCGACTTCGCGCGGCTGTTCGGTGTGTTCCGCAGCGCGAGCTACCAATATGCACCCGCGCTGGCGGTCGGATCGGGCGAGCGGCTGCGGTTGCAGCTCAACAGTCCGCCGTCGTTCCAGAACCCGCAGACCGTGCTGGTCGCGCCGCTGCCGCCGATCGGCAATGCCGCGCCGCCGCCGTTGCGCGCCGCCGCCAAGGACGCGGTCTGCCTCGCGCAGCCGGGCCTCGTGCTGCGGCTCGACGATGCGCCGTTGCTGTTCGCCACCGATTTCGCGCGCGACCTGCGGCTGAGGCTGGGGTTGCAGGACGGGCGCAGCGTCGAGCTGCCCGTCACCACCGATGCCGAGCGTGGCGGGCTGGTCGTCGCCGACGCCCAGAAGATCGGGCAGGTCGGCGTCAGCGAGGCGGCGCTGGTCGGTCGCTGGGGCTTCGACACTTTCACCGGCCCGCGCTTCCCGGTCCAGAACGGCGCACCGACCGCGTGGCAGCCCAAGCCGGACGATGCGGTGGTGATCGGCCGTGACGCCCCGCTGACCTTGCAGGGCGGCGCCTCGTCGTGCGTCGAGCAGGTCGCGTTGCGCGACCGTGGCGGCGCGACCAGGCCGGTCGAATGGAAGGCGAGCGCAGGGGACGAGATCACCGCGACGCTGCCGCTCGCGCGCACCCGCCCCGGCGAACTGACCTTGCTGATCGCGCAATATGGCGGCGCGCAGCCCGCGCAGCTGACCCTCAAGGGACAGACCGAGGCGAGCCGGCTGGAGGGCTTCACGCTCTACACCGGCGACAAGGAAGGCCGGCTGATCGGCGCGCGCCTCGATCAGGTCGCCAGGCTCGAGGTCGCCGGGGTGACGTTCGTCGCGGGAGCGCTGACCCGCGATCCGGGCGGCGGCGACCGCCTGGCGCTGTCCACCGGCGCTAATACCGAGACGCTGGCCCAGGGGGCGAGCGACGCGAAGGTGACGCTGAAGGACGGTCGCACCACGACGGTCCGCGCGACGATCACGCCACCACGCCCGCGGCTGGAGCTGGTCGGCAGCCATGTCGACGCCCCCGCCACCGCGGCGAAGGTGCAGCTGACGCTTCCCGCCGGGTTGCTCGCGCCCGACGCGACGCTGACCTTCTCGGTGCGCGCGATCGGCACGCGGCTCACCAACGACGACGCGATCGAGGTCGCGACCGCGGACGACGATGCGACGACCAGGCTGACCGTCGCCTCCGGCAAGCTGCAATCCCTGGGGGGCGACGTCGCGGTCGGCACGTTCGCGCCGCGGCAGGCCCTGGGCGCGGCAGCAGTCGGCGCGCTCAAGATGCGGCTGGTGCAGGGCGAAACGCTCGGCGAATGGCAGCCGCTGGCGCGCGTCGTCCGCCTGCCCGCACTGACCAAGGTGACGTGCGGCGACAAGGAGTGCACGATCGAGGGCGAGGGCCTGTTCCTGATCGCATCGGTCGCAGGCACCGCGGACGGCGCGGGAGCGCAGACGGTGCCGGCCGGCTTTGTTGGCACGACGTTGACGATACCGAAGCCCGCGGGAGAGCGGTTGTTCCTGAAGTTGCTCGATGCGCCGGAGGATGTGGTCACGGTGCCGGTCGGCAAGCCCTTGTCATAGCGGCGATGTTGGCGCGGATGTTGGCAAAGGTCACGCGCATCGGGGGTGACGATGCGCGCGACATCTGCGGCGCTACCGTCAGTCGCCGGTAACGCGGCCCTCGTCGTCCTTCAGCTTCGACTTCACCCGTCGTGCGCGCGCTGCATCGATAATGTCGATGAGTTCGTGGATCAGCATGATGCCCTCCATCGTCTTGGGATCGTCCTCGTCGGCGGCCTCCAAAAACAACGCCTTCATGTGCGCCGCAATGTCGATCGCCTTGGCGTATTGCTCCTCGCCGATCTTGTCGCGGACCCTGCCGAAGCCTTCGATCAAACCATAGAATTCGGTGTCGATGCTCCGGTCGGGGAGGTAGCTGCTTTCATCCTTGAAGAACGGGGCATTGCCCATCATCGGCACGACATAATCATCGAGTTCACTCAATGTCTCAGGCACGTAGGGATCGGGATCGTGGTTCGAACTTACGATAGGGCCAGTCATTTACCTGCCTCCGATCGAGTAACAAAGTAACTGCCATCGTGGCGAAAAAGCTTAGGCTTTATCCGACCGGTAACGGGCAGCGCCAAAAAGATACGCGCGGATTCAAGGGCATGGTCCAAGGTCGGCGCATCAAACGTCGCTGCCACGCTCCTTACGTCAGTCGCCGGTAACCCGGCCCTCGTCGTCCTTCAGCTTCGACTTCACCCGCCGCGCGCGCGCTGCATCGATAATGTCGATGAGTTCGTGGATCAGCAGGATGCCCTCCATCGTCTTCGGATCGTCCTCGTCGGCGGCCTCCAGAAATAGCGCCTTCATGCGCGCCGCGATGTCGAGCGCCTTGGCATATTGGTCTTTGCCAATCTTGTCGCGCACGTTGCCGAAACCCTCGGTCAGCGCGCGAAACTCCGTGTCGATGTTTCTCTCCGGAAAGTAGCCGGACTCATACTTGAAATTAGGCGCGTCTCCCATCATGGGAACAACTTGATCCATGAGCTCGCTCAACGTCTCAGGAATGTACGGCTCAAAACCAATCATTTGCCTGCCTCCGGTCTATTGACGATGTACCTGCCATCATGACCAAATTTCTGCCTGGTGCGACCGGGGCTAGGCAGCGCCAAACGATGCGCGCGGGTTAGACGGCATGGTCCGACGTCGCTGCCACGCTCCTTACGTCAGTCGCCGGTGACCCGGCCTTCGTCGTCCTTCAGCTTCGACTTCACCCGCCCCGCGCGCGCCGCATCGATGATGTCGATGAGTTCGTGGATCAGCAGGATGCCCTCCAGCGTCTTGGGATCGTCCTCGTCGGCGGCCTCCAGAAACAACGCCTTCATGCGCGCCGCTATGTCGATCGCCTTGGTGTATTGATCTTCGCCGATCTTGTCGCGCACGTTGCCGAAGCCCTCGATCAGCGCGCGAAACTCTGTGTCGATATTCTGCTCTGGGAAATACCCAGAATCGTCGGCAAATTTTGGTGCATCTCCCATCATTGGAACG
Source organism: Sphingomonas sp. LR60 (assembly GCF_036855935.1). Taxonomy (NCBI): domain Bacteria; kingdom Pseudomonadati; phylum Pseudomonadota; class Alphaproteobacteria; order Sphingomonadales; family Sphingomonadaceae; genus Sphingomonas; species Sphingomonas sp. LR60. Next base: position 3,530,001 of record NZ_JASPFK010000001.1, read on the forward strand.
ACCTGATCCATTAGCTCACTCAAGGTCTCAGGAATGTACGGCTCGTAACCAATCACTTGCCTACCTCCGGCTTATTGATGATATAACTGCTTCCCGATCCCAACTGACGAGGGCGAATAATAACCACAAGCTGCGGACGGAAATCGGCGTTGAAAAAACCGCGTATTTGAGGATCCTTTACGGTCTTGCGCGAGAGTGTCACATCGTAGGCGACGTCCCCTACCCTAGCATCGGGCAGCCTATAAGAGGCTTCGGGCTTCGAGGTGTCATATTCTCGACGGTTCACTCGTACCTGATTCGCATCCATTTTAGCCTGATAGTTTTTATACCTCTTCCTCAGATTTCGACGAACCTCATTATCAACGTATCGACCGATAACCTGCTCTTTTGAAAGACCGTCCTTCAGGCCCCCGCTTTGATAAAGCCGGACCGCTTTCTCATAAGCGCGATCCGTCAGACGTTGCATTTCACGCATCGTTTCAACCTGAAGTGGTCGCAAGTCACCCTTCACCCGGGCAAACGCTGCGGCCCGCTGTAGGCGCAAATCATCCAACTGGTTCTGCACACCCTCCCACGTTGTTGGGGAGCCAAGTGACTGGAATTTCCACTTAGGATCGATCGCGCTGATCTGCTCTACGAGCACCGCGGTCCGCTCCTCGTCATCGCGGCCATCAGTTCGTTCGACGGGCCGGTAAGGTCGAAGACATTATCCAGCAGCAAGATGACCGCGCCGCCGGGGGCGTCGCGCAAACCGGGAAAGGTCTGCTCGAGCGTCATCGGATCCTCGAACGCGCGGCTGTTGCTGCCTCGCGGCAGCCGGGGCGGTCTAAACTGGACGTTCTGGAACGATCCCGAGTCGCCATCCGGGCGATAGACCGCATTGATGATGCCGCCGCGCTCCGGCACCTTGTCGACCGGCGCGGCCGGCGGTTTTCGCCAGATGCTTGCCCTAGCGCGTTCCAGCGCCGCCTTGGGACGGCGGTGGGAGATGACGACTCGCGCCAGCGACCTCGAACCGCTCGGCGCAAAGGTGAACTGCCCGTTATGCGGATCGTGATAGGGGTTGAACTTCAACTCGATACCGTCAGCCGTTCGCGTCGGCGGTCGTCCGGTACGCAGCCAGATCGAAAAGTCGCGTCGTCTGTCGATGTCAGGAATGTGATTCATCTCACCTCGCCCTTCAAAACGACAAGAACATTTGAAGAACATATGGCTAGATGTCAAGAAAAAGCCGGCCCTCCGCGAACGGGGGGCCGGCCAGTTATTTAAGCGGAGACGAAATCATCTCCGGATCACAAGACGTTACCGATCGCGCCGCCCCAGCAACCGCAGCCGCAACGCGTTGAGCTTGATGAAGCCTGCCGCATCGCGCTGATCGTAGGCGCCCTGATCGTCCTCGAACGTCACGACCTTTTCCGAATACAGTGAGTTCGGCGACTTGCGCCCGGTCACATGGCACGCGCCCTTGTACAGCTTCAGCCGCACGGTGCCCGCGACCTTCTCCTGCGAATGATCGACCGCCGCCTGGAGCATCTCGCGCTCGGGCGAGAACCAGAAGCCGTTGTAGACCAGTTCGGCGTAACGCGGCGCCAGTTCGTCCTTGAGGTGCGCGGCGCCGCGATCCAGCGTCAGCTGCTCGATCGCGCGGTGCGCCAGCGCGTAGATCGTCCCGCCCGGCGTTTCGTACATGCCGCGGCTCTTCATGCCGACGAAGCGGTTCTCGACCAGATCGAGCCGCCCGATGCCGTGCTTGCGCCCCAGCTCGTTGAGCTTGGCGAGCAGCGACGCGGGGCTCAGCGCCTCGCCGTTGACCGCGACGCCATCGCCACGCTCGAAATCGATCGTGATCGTCTCGGCCTGATCGGGGGCATCCTCCGGGCTGACGGTGCGCGAGAAGACGTATTCGGGCACCTCGTCCCATGGGTCCTCCAGCACCTTGCCCTCCGACGAGGTGTGCAACAGGTTCGCGTCGGTCGAGAACGGCGCCTCGCCGCGCTTGTCCTTGCTCACCGGGATCTGGTGCGCCTCGGCGAACTCGATCAGCCGGGTACGGCTGGTCAGATCCCATTCGCGCCACGGCGCGATCACCTTGATATCGGGGTTGAGCGCGTAATAGCCCAGCTCGAAGCGGACCTGATCGTTGCCCTTGCCGGTCGCGCCGTGGCTGACCGCATCGGCGTTGACCAATTTGGCGATCTCGATCTGGCGCTTGGCGATCAGCGGGCGCGCGATCGAGGTGCCGAGCAGGTACAGCCCCTCGTACAGCGCATTGGCGCGCATCATCGGGAAGACGTAGTCGCGGACGAACTCCTCGCGCAGGTCGTCGATGAAGATATGCTCGGGCTTGATCCCCATCAGCTCGGCCTTGGCGCGCGCCGGCTCCAGCTCTTCGCCCTGACCCAGATCGGCGGTGAAGGTGACGACCTCGCAGCCATATTCGGTCTGGAGCCACTTCAGGATCACGCTGGTATCCAGCCCTCCCGAATAGGCGAGAACGACCCGGTTGATCCCGGCTTCGCCGGCTGGACGCTTGATCTGATCGGTCATGGGCAAGGCTCCTTCTTGCGCGGGCCGCTACGCGCTCGCGCCCGCGAGGGCAACCGTCTTGCCGCCCGTCCGCCGCCACTCGCCGACCCGTTCAGCGCGCGTCAACGCGGGGGCCGGCAAGGGCGCGAGCATGAAGCATCATGCCACCCCCTCCCTACCCTCGCCGCCGCGCTCGTCGCGTTCCTGTCGCTGCCGGCGCTGACCGCCACCGTGCTGGCGCAGGAAACGCGCGCCAGCGCCACCGCCAAGCTCGACAAGGAATTCGCCGCGTCGGACGCGAACAAGGACGGCTTCCTCTCGCCCGCCGAGATCGAGGCGCGGATGCGCAAGATGAAGGTCGGTTCGGGCAAGACGCTGGACGCGACACATGCCAAGCGCGTCGCGGCGCTGTTCCTGGCGCGCGCGGATACCAACAAGGACGGCAAGGTCAGCAAGCGCGAATCGGACGCGCTGATGGGCGCGGTGTTCAACGCCTATGACACGAACAAGGACGGCAAGGTCGACGCGACCGAAGCAGCGCGCGCACGCGCGGCGGCGGGCGGCGCGGCGCAGGGAAAGGCGACGCCGAAGCGGTAGCCCTCCCGTCATTCCCGCAAAGGCGGGAATCCAGAACCTCCGACGTTGCGGCTCTATCGAGAAGCCTGTGCGTCTGGATCCCCGCCTTCGCGGGGATGACGGCGGCGTGGTCGGGCGGTCACCCCTCTTGCAAGCGCCGCTCTTCGTCGAACATGTAATCGCGCGTCAGCGGCAGCGCGAGGCGGTCGCGGCTGAACTGGATCTGGTAATTCACCAGCGGCCCGTTGGTGAACGACACGATCGCGCCGGCGATATAATAGGTCCACATCCGGAAGAAGCGCTCGTCGTACAATGCGACGATCTGGTCGTGCGCCGCCACCGTCCGCTGATACCAATCGCGCAGCGTCATCGCATAATGCATCCGCAGCACCTCGATATCGGTGACGAACCAGCGAATATATTCGTTGGCCTTGAGCACCTCCGACAGCGCCGGGATATAGCCGCCGGGGAAGATGTATTTGTCGGTGAACTTGTCGGTGAAGTTCGGCCCGTCGCTGCGTCCGATCGTGTGGAGCAGCATCACGCCCTGGGGGGTCAACAGGTCGCGGCACTTGTTCAGGTAGGTGCGGAAGTTGCGCAGGCCGACATGCTCGAACATCCCGACCGACACGATCCGGTCGAACGGCTCTTCCAGCGCGCGATAGTCGATCAGCTCGAAGCGCACCTTGTCGGCGACCCCCGCCTCCTCGGCGCGGCGCTTCGCGACCTTCAGCTGCTCTTCCGACAGGGTGATCCCCAGCACCTCGGCGCCGGTCTTGGCGTGGATATACAGCGCCATCCCGCCCCAGCCGCAGCCGATGTCGAGTACGCGCATCCCCGGCTCGATCGCGAGCTTGGCGACGATATGCGCCTTCTTGTCGGCCTGCGCCTGTTCCAGCGGGTTGGCCGGATCGGTGTAGTAAGCGCAGCTGTACTGCTTATCGACGTCGAGGAAGAGGTCGTAGAGCCGATCCGACAGGTCGTAATGGTGCGCGACGTTACGTTTCGACGCGAGCGCCTTGTTCGCGGTCAGGAACCGGTGGCGGATCTGCCCGCCGAGTCGCCGCAGCGGGCTGGCGGCGAGCTTGTTGCTGCCGTTCTCCCAGCGGCTGTTGCTGGTGGCGAGCATCAGCAGGTCGAGGATATCGCCTTCCTCGACGATCAGCCGGCCGTCCATGAACGCCTCGGCGACGCCCAGCGCGGGATCGGCGGCGATCTCGCGATAGACCTTGGTGTCGGTGATCCGGAACGACACCGGCTTCAGCGCAGGATCGTCCTTCCCGAAGGTCGAGACCGATCCATCGGGCTTGGTGAGGGTAAGGCGACCGCGCTGGATGGCGCGGCGGAGGAAGACGTCGATCAATGCCATGACCGCCTGCTAAACCCAGCCTTGGGCGATACGCAACCGGCGAGGCATTGCGTGCGCTTGCCGTGGCATCTAGGCAGCACGCCCATGCGCTACGTCAGCACCCGCGGGAACGCGCCCGCGCTCGATTTCGCGGGCGTCACGCTCGCCGGCCTCGCCTCCGACGGCGGGCTGTACGTGCCCGAAACCTGGCCGACCCTGTCGCCCGACGCGATCGGCGCGCTGCGCGGGCTGTCCTATGTCGACACCGCGGTGGCGGTGATGGCGCCGTTCGTCGAGGGCCCGCTGACCCGCGAGGAACTGCGCGGGCTGTGCGAAGCGGCGTACGGCGCGTTCAGCCATGATGCGGTGACCCCGCTGGTGCAGCTCGATCACGACCAATGGCTGCTCGAGCTGTTCCACGGCCCGACGCTGGCGTTCAAGGACGTCGCGCTGCAATTGCTGGGGCATTTGTTCGAGCGGTTCCTGCAGGGCACCGACCAGCATCTGACGATCGTCGGCGCGACCAGCGGCGACACCGGCTCGGCGGCGATCGATGCGGTGGCGGGGCGGAGCGGCGTCGACATCTTCATGCTCCACCCCGAAGGCCGGGTGAGCGAGGTGCAGCGCCGGCAGATGACCACCGTCGGTGCGCCCAACGTCCACAACATCGCGATCCGCGGCGACTTCGATACCGCGCAGGCGCTGGTGAAGGCGATGTTCAACGACACGTCCTTCGCCGGTCGCTTCCGCTTGTCGGCGGTTAATTCGATCAACTGGGCGCGGTTGATGGCGCAGGTGGTCTATTATTTCTACGCCGCGGTCCGGCTGGGCGCGCCCGCGAAGCCGGTCGCGTTCAGCGTGCCGACCGGCAATTTCGGCGACGTCTTCGCGGGCTATGTCGCGGCGAAGATGGGGCTGCCGATCGCCAGGCTGGTGGTCGCGACCAACGTCAACGACATCCTCGCGCGCGCGCTGAGCAACGGCGATTATTCCAGCCGCACCGTCGTGCCGACCCCGACCCCGTCGATGGACATCCAGGTGTCGAGCAACTTCGAGCGGCTGCTGTTCGATCTCGGCGGCCGCGACGGTGCGGCGCTGGCCGAGCAGATGCGCAGCTTTGAGGATGCGCGCAGCATTCGGCTGACCAACGCGCAGACACAGGGCGCGAGCCCGCTGTTCGTCGGTGAGCGCGTCGACACCGACGACATGGCGCTCGCGATGCGCCACGCGCACGAGCGTAGCGGCCAGATCGTCGACCCGCATACCGCGATCGCGCTGGCGGCGGCGCAGCGACATGCGGCCGAGGGCGTGCCGATGGTGACGCTGGCGACCGCGCATCCGGCGAAGTTCGGCGACGCGGTCGAGCGCGCCACCGGCGTGCGCCCGCCGCTGCCGCCGCGTGTCGGCGACCTGTTCGAGCGCGAGGAACGGTTCGTCACGCTCGACGCCACCTATGAGGCGGTCAGCGGATATGTGGCGCAACACGCGGTGCCGCGCGGCTGATGGACCTGTCGTCTCTCATCGGCGAACCGTGGGCCGATTACGGGCTGATCGACTCCGGTCATGGCCGCAAGCTCGAACGCTACGGCCGCTTCCGCTTCATCCGCCCCGAGCCACAGGCACTCTGGGCGCCCGCCAAGCCCGACTGGCGCGCGCACGGTGAGTTCGTGCCCGGCAGCGACGAGGACGGGGGCGGGCAATGGCATTTCGCCGAGCCGGTCCCGCGCGACGGCTGGCCGCTCGCGTGGAGCGAGGATGACGCGCGCGTCCGCTTCACCGCGCAGACCACGCCGTTCCGCCACCTCGGCTTCTTCCCCGACATGGCGCCGGTCTGGTCGTGGATGCGCGGGCGCATCGCCGGCATGGCCGAGCCGGAGTGCCTGAATCTGTTCGGCTACACTGGCGTCGGCACGCTGGCGCTGTCGGCGATCGGCGCGAAGATGGTGCACGTCGACGCCTCGAAAAAATCGGTCGAGGCGGCGCGCGGCAATGCGGCGCTCTCCGGGATGGCCGACGCCCCGGTCCGCTGGATCATCGACGACGCCGCCAAGTTCGTCGCGCGCGAAGTGCGGCGCGGGCGTCGCTATGACGGCATCCTGCTCGATCCGCCCAAATACGGGCGCGGGCCGGACGGTGAGGTGTGGCGGCTGGAGGAGCATCTGCCCGCGCTGATCGCGGATTGCCGGCGGTTGCTCGATGCCGAGTCGCGCTATCTGTTCCTGACCGTCTATGCGGTGCGGATGTCGGCGCTGGCGATCGGCGAAATGCTGCGACAGGCGTTCGCTGACCTGCCCGGCACCGTCGAGGCGGGCGAATTGGCGGTGCGCGAGGAAGCACGCGGGCTGGCGCTGCCGACCGCAATCTGGGCGCGCTGGTCGCGGTAAGCGGGTGCCGCGCGCTTCCCGCGGCGACAGCCCTTTTCCTCTCCGTTCGTGCTGAGCCTGTCGAAGCACGTGCCGCGAACACGCCCTTCGACAAGCTCAGGACGAACGGGGGAGATGCGGAAAGCGTTCGCGGCAAGTGGGTGCTCCTGCGCACGCAGGAGCCCAGAGCCAGAAGCGCCACCTCCCGTGCTCCTGCCTTCGCAGGAGCACGCAAGCCTATTCCGCGCGCATCGCCGCGCCCGCCACCACCGGAGCGCCGGCCACCAGCACCAGGCTCACCGCCGCCAGCAGCTTCAACCCGCTCGACCCACCCTCGATCGCCCCGGCGCCGAAGATCAGCAGCGGCACCGCGAGCGGCAGCATCACCAGTCCCGCGACCGCCCCCGCCCCGCGCAACCCCGCGACCAGCGCCCCGGTCGCGATCGCCAGCGCGGCGAGGCCCGGCGTCCCCAGCAGAAGCCCCGCTTCGACCAACAACAACCGCTCCGCCGACAAATCGAGCAACCCCGCCGCGATCACCGCCGCCAGCATCAACGGCGGCGCAAAGGCGCACCAATGCGCCGCGATCTTGACCGCCGCGACCATCGCCGGCGACACGCCACGCACCATCAATTGATCGAGCACCCCGGCCTCGAGGTCGGGCTGTACCAGCCGTTCGACCGGCAGCAGCGCGGCGAGCAGCGCCGCCGCCCAGATCACTCCGCCGCCGATCCGCGCGAGCAACGCCGCATCCGGCCCGATCGCGAACGGAAACAGCACCGCCACCAGCAGGAAGAACGCGATCACCAACGTCGCGCCACCGCCGGCATAGCCACGCCGCACGTCGCGCCAGAACAGCGCGATCACAACAGCACCGTCGTCGCATCGGGCAGTGCGAGCGGCTGATGCGTGGTCACGATCACCGCACCGCCGCCGCCGCGATGCCCGTCGATCAGCATTTCCAGCCGCGTAACCGCCGCCGCGTCCAGCCCGCTGGCGGGTTCGTCGAGCAGCCACAGGTCTGCGCCCGCCGCGACGACCCGCGCCAGCGCGGCGCGACGCCGCTGCCCGGTCGACAACAGCCGCACCGGGACATCGTCCAGCTCCTCCAGCCCGACCGCCCCCAGCGCCGCCGACACGCGCAGCGCCGCGCCCGCCGCGCGGTCCAGCGTCGCCCAGAAGCGCAGCGCCTCGCCCAGCCGCCGCTCGCCGTCGAGCGCCGTCGCTTCACCCATCCACGCCAACGAACCCTCGCGCGTCACCGCGCCTGCGACAGGCGGCAGCAACCCGGCAAGCACACGCAACAGGCTCGACTTGCCCGCGCCGTTCGGCCCCTGCACCAGCAATGCGCCACCGCGCGACACTGCCAGATCCAGGTCCTCGATCAGCAACCGCCCGCCACGCGCGACCGTCAGCCCCTGCGCACTCAGCACGCGCCGTCCGCCACCGCCTCTTCCAGCGTATGCATGTCGTCGTCCGACAGCCCGAAATGGTGGCCGATCTCGTGGATCGTGACATGGGCGACCAGATCGTCGAGTCGCACGTCGGTCTCGCACCATTCGGCGAGGATCGCCTGCCGGTACAAATGGATGCGATCGGGCAGCGCCCCACTGTCGAACGCGCTTTTCGCGCCGATCGGCTGCCCGTGATACAGGCCGGTCAGTTCGAGCGGATGCTCCAGCCCGAGCGCGGCGAGCGTCTCCGCATCCGCCTCCTCTTCGACCAGCAGCACCACATCGCCGAGATGCGCCCGAAATTCGGCGGGCAGCCGCGCGATCACGCCCCGCGCATGCGCCTCGATCGCGTCCGCGGTGGGCGCGATGCCCATTACCTCTTGCCCGTCCATCCCGCCGGCCATACCGCCCGGGGCGAAGTAGCGGAAGGGAGCGGATGCATGGCCGAGACGATCGAACCGTTGAGCGAGGCCGAGCGGGCCGACGCGCTCGATGCGCTGCCCGATTGGGATTATGACGAGGGCCGCGATGCGATCACGCGCTCGATCGTCTTCACCGACTTTGCCGAAGCATTCGGATTCATGACGCAAGTTGCGCTGCTCGCCGAGCGTGCGGACCATCATCCCGAATGGACCAACGTCTGGAACCGCGTCGAAATCCTGCTGACGACGCATGATGCCGGTGGACTTTCCGGTCGGGATATCGAGTTGGCGACGGCGATCGACGCGATCCTGGGCGGGTGAAGCCGTTTCGGCATTGATCGCCGTCAGTATGAATCTTTGGAACGTTCGCCGGCTCTTGTCCGTCTACCTGCCCTATGCCGGCACCTGATACACCGATGTTCCGCTGGACGCATCATGCGCAGGCGGAACTGGAATCCCTCCTTCACGATCATGTCGCCGAACGCGCCTTTCCGTGCGTCGGCGCCAAGGCCGCGCTGGCACGCGGGACGCTCAGCGTTCTGGCCTGCACCAACATCGACAGCGCATGGGACGACCTGCGCATCCACGACGGACTGGTGAAGTTCGCCGCCGCCTATCGCGAGGATCCGGCATTGTTTCGCAGCTTCGCGGTGGTGTTCGACGGGCCGGACGGTCTCGACGAACCCGCGTTCGAGAAGGCGCTGTGGCGCCGCATCCAGTCGCTCTCCGACAAGGACGTCTGGCGCGGTCAGTCCTATGACACGCGCGTCAGCCACGACCCGGCCGACTCGCATTTCTCGCTAAGCTTCGGCGGCGAGGCGTTCTTCGTCGTGGGGCTCCATCCAAACGCATCGCGCCCGGCACGACGCTTCGCGCGGCCGACGTTGGTGTTCAACCTTCACGACCAGTTCGAGACGCTGCGCGCCGACGGTCGCTACGAGCCGATGCGCGAGGCGATCATGGTCCGCGACGAGGCGATCGCCGGTTCGCGCAACCCGATGCTCTCCCGCCACGGCGAAACCAGCGAGGCGCGGCAATATAGCGGGCGGGTCGTCGACGAGGCATGGCGCTGCCCATTCCACTATACGGGCGAAAAGCACGCATGACCGGCACCGTTCACGAGATCGCACCGCGCAGCGGGGCGGGCTTCACGCTGTCCGCAGGGCAGACGCTGACCGTCATCGATCCGCGCGGCGTGCAGGTCGCCGATCTGCTCGCCTATAACAGCGCCGACGTGCGCGAGGTGCTGTCGTCGGGGCGGACGCTCGATTACGCAGAGACGATCCGGCTGACGACGGGGCACAAGCTCTACTCCAACCGCTCGAACGTGATGCTGGAGATCGTCGAGGACACGGTCGGGCGGCACGACTTCCTGCTGACGCCGTGTTCCTACGCGACGTTCGACCATTTCTACCCCGACCTGCCCCGGCATCGCGGCTGCTTCGGCAACCTCGCCGAGGCGCTGGCGCCGTGGGGCATCACCGAGGACATGATCCCGGTCGCGTTCAACTGCTTCATGAACGTGCCCGTCGACGGTCCTACCGGCCGGCTGGAGGTGCTGCCACCGGTCAGCAAGGCCGGCGACCGCATCGTGCTGCGCGCGGAAATGGGTCTGGTGATCGGGTTGACGGCCTGCTCGGCTCCCGCGTCGAACGGGGGCAGCTTCAAGCCGATCCACTATCGCGTCTACTAGGGCGACGCAGGGAAGAGGGTCGCGCGACGCTCGGCCTCCTCGGCCCGCTCCGCATAGCGCGCCGCGAGATCGAGATGCAGCCGGCGGATCGCTTCCTCGCACGCGGCGCGCGCGCGCTGCTTTTCTTCGAGAATGCGTCGACGGAAATAGGCGACATCGCCGGTGGCGGACATGACCGATGCTCCCGAATCGAGGAATGACGGTACGCGCTCAACTGCGTGCGAATGTGCGGCAGCCCGGCGGCGCTTTCATTCATCTCGATCAAGTCGGCGCTGGTGAAATTCGACGAACGCGATGATGTGGCTGAATGACGATCACGCAGAGCTTCGACCGCGTCACCCCCGACTCGCCCGCCGCGCCGCACGAACGCGCGGTGATCGAGGAAGCGCCGGTGGCGATCGAGGTCAACGGCATTGGCTATGCGGTGATGATGGCGACTCCGCAGCATATCGCCGACTTCGCGACCGGCTTCGCGCTCGCCGAGCGGATCGTCACCGCGGCTGACGAAATCGAGTCGCTGGACATCCACGACACGCCGCAGGGCACGATCGTCCGCCTCGCGGTGCCGCCGGCCCGCGCCGCCGCAATGCTCGACCGGGTGCGGCGGCGGACCAGCGACAGTTCGTGCGGGCTGTGCGGGATGGACAATCTCGACGCCGTCCACCGCGCGCTGCCGCGCGTCCCCGAGGCGACCGCCGCGCCCGCGGCGATCTTCGCCGCGCTGGCCGCGATGCGCACGCACCAGCCGCTCAACCGCGCCACCGGCGCCGCGCACGCCGCGCTGCTGTGCACGCACGACGGCACGATCCGCCTCGCACGCGAGGATGTCGGGCGGCACAATGCGTTCGACAAACTGATCGGCGCGATGGCGCGGCAGGGCTTCGGCTGGGACGACGGCTTCGCTTTGCTGTCGTCGCGCTGCTCCTACGAGCTGGTGGAGAAGGCCGCGCTGGCGGGGTGTCCGATGCTGGTCACGGTGTCGGCGGCGACCAGCCTCGCGCTCGACCGCGCGCGCGCCGCCGGGCTGACGCTGGTGTCGCTCGCGCGCGACGACGCGGTGCTTTTCTCGCGCCCTGTGCGTTAGCGCGTGCATGACCGAGCAGCACGACGATCGCCCCGATTTCACCCCGTATGAAGGACCGGCCGGCGGCTGGGGGTCGATGCGCTCGCTCGCCGACATCATCCCGCGCGAGAAGAACATCGCGCAGACGTCGGCCGAGCTGCTCCGCCAGAACAAGCACGACGGCTTCGCCTGCGTCAGCTGCGCCTGGTCGAAGCCCTACCCGCCCGGACCGGTCGAATTCTGCGAGAATGGCGCGAAGGCGACCGCATGGGAGATTACCAGCCAGCGCGTCACCCCCGACTTCTTCCGCCAGCACACGCTAACCGAGCTGCGCGGCTGGACCGACTACCGGTTGGAGGAAGCCGGGCGGCTGACGCATCCGATGAAATACGACCCGGCGACTGACAAATATGTCGTCGCGCCGTGGGAGGAGGCGTTCAAGGCGATCGGCACACGGTTGAAGGCGCTGCCGCCGAAGTCGGTCGTCTTCTACGCCTCGGGCCGCGCCAGCCTCGAGACCTCGTTCATGTGGCAGTTGCTGGCGCGGCTCTATGGCAACCAGAACCTGCCCGACAGTTCGAACATGTGCCACGAATCGACCTCGGTCGGGCTCAAGACCTCGATCGGCGTGCCGGTCGGCACGACGAAGCTCGAGGACTTCGACACCACCGACTGCATCCTCCACTTCGGGCAGAATGTCGCGACCAACAGCCCGCGGATGCTCCACCAACTGCGCGCCGTCCACAAGCGCGGCGCGGACATCATCGTCTTCAACCCGCTCAAGGAACGCGGGCTGGAGCGGTTCACCGATCCGCAGAATCCGGTCGAGATGGCGACGGCCAAGGAAACGCCGATTGCCACCCAATATCATCAGGTGAAGGCCGGCGGCGACATTGCGGTGATGATGGGCATCGCCAAATGGCTGCTCGCCAACGACGCGATCGACCATGACTTCATCGCCGAACACACCCATGATTTCGCGCCCTTCGCCGCCAAGGTGCAGGCGACCACATGGGATGAGATCGAGCATGAGTCGGGGCTGATCCGCGCCGCGATCGAGCGCGCCGCCGCCGCTTATGGCCGCGCCAAGGCCGCGATGGCGATCTACGGCATGGGGCTGACCCAGCATGTGAAGGGCGTCGACAACGTCCGGATGCTCGTCAACCTGATGCTGATGCGCGGCAACATCGGCAGGCCCGGCGCGGGACTGTGCCCGGTGCGCGGCCACAGCAACGTCCAGGGGCAGCGCACCGTCGGCATCACCGAGAAGACCGAACTCGCGCCGGTCGAGAAGCTCAAGGAACGCTACGGCTTCTCGCCGCCGACCGAAAAGGGGCTCGATACGGTGGCGGCGTGCCGCGGGATCATCGACGGCACGGTCAAGGCGTTCCTCTCGCTCGGCGGCAATTTCGCACGCGCCGTGCCCGAGACCGAACTGGTCGAGGAAGGCTGGGCGCGGATGGACCTGTCGGTGCAGATCGCCACCAAGCTCAACCGCAGCCACCTGATCCCCGCAGCGGGCGACACCTGGCTGCTGCCGTGCCTCGGCCGCATCGAGCGCGACCTGCAGGCAACCGGCCCGCAGCGCGTGACCGTCGAGGATTCGACCAGCGTCATCCACCCCTCGCTCGGCAAGGTCGAGCCGGCCAGCCCGCACCTTCTCTCCGAACCCGCGATCGTCGCCGGGATCGCCAAGGCGTTGCTGCCGCCCAATCCCGCGATCGACTGGGACGCCTGGGTCGGCGACTACAGCCTGGTCCGTGACGAGATCGCCGCGGTCTTCCCCGACTTCTTCGCGCGCTTCAACGAGCGGCTGCGTGACGAAAAGGGCGGCTTCTGGAAGGGCAACAAGGCCGCCGGCCGCGAATGGGATACCAAGAGCGGCAAGGCGGAGTTCCTCGTCCCCGACGTGCTCAACGCCACCGGCTTCAGCGAGGCGGAGGGGCGCTTCCGGCTGCTGACGTTGCGCTCGAACGACCAGTTTAACACCACGATCTACGGCTATTCGGATCGCTTCCGCGGGATCAACGGCACGCGGCAAGTGGTGCTGATGAACCGCGCCGACATCGCGCGCGCCGGCCTGACCGCCGGGCAGAAGGTGACGCTCGCCACCGATGCGGAGGACAATCACGATCGCCGCGTCGGCGATCTGATCGTCGTCGAATATGACGTGCCCGACGGCTGCATCGCGGCATATTATCCGGAGTGCAACCCGCTGATCCCGCTGTCGCATCATGCCGAGGAAAGCCATGTTCCGGCGGCGAAGTCGGTGCCGGTGAGGATCGTTATCTAGCCCTCTCCCCTTCCGGGGAGAGGGTTGGGTGAGGGGCCGGTGCCTCGCAGAGAGGCCGCTCTCGGTGAGACCCCAACCCCTCACCCCAACCCTCTCGCCAAGGGGAGAGGGAGCACCCCCACCCTCTCCGGCATAATTATGCGACAAACCGGCGTTAGCGCCACGATCGCCGCCGAACGTCACGCGCGGCTGGGGTAACACATGCGTCTCTCGTTCCTTCTGCTGGCCTCCACCGCGGCACTCCCCGCCTACGCGCAGCAAGCCGCCACGCCGCCTGCACCCGCGCAGGCCGGCGCGCAGGCTCCGGCTGCCCCCACGACCGCCCCCGAGACCGACGCCGAAGAGGAAGGCAGCGAGGACATCGTCGTCACCGGCTCGCGCGCGCAACGCGGCGCGGTGATCGGCGACGTCACGCCCGAGGAGCAATTGTCCCCCGCCGACATCCGCAGCTACGGCGTCAGCTCGGTCACTGAATTGCTCAACGAACTGTCGCCGCAGACGCGCTCCGGGCGCGGCGCGGGCGGTGCGCCGGTGGTGCTGCTCAACGGCCGGCGCATCTCGGGCTTCCAGGAAATCCGCGACCTGCCGACCGAGGCGATCCAGCGCGTCGACATCCTGCCCGAGGAAGTCGCGCTCAAATACGGCTATCGCGCCGACCAGCGCGTCGTGAACTTCGTCCTGCGCCGCCGCTTCAAGGCAGTGACCGCCGAGGTCGAGGATCGTTTCGCCACCGAGGGCGGGCGCAACACGCCCGGCGGCGAGCTGGACCTGCTGCGCATCCGCAGCGACAAGCGCGTCAACCTGCACCTCGAATACAGCCGCCCCGGCGCGCTGACCGAAGCCGAACGCGACATCATCCAGGCGCCCAATGCCGCGGCGGTCGGCGGAAACGTCTCCTCGCTCAATCGCGGCGCGATCGACCCTTTGTTCGGCAACGCCACGACGCTCGGCATTCCCGCGCTCGCCGCGACGCAGGCCCCGGTGCTCGGCGACTTCACGACGACCCGCAACGTCACCGATCAGGCCGCCTACCGCACGCTGCTACCGCAACAGCGGACGTTCAGCGCCAACGGCACCTATGCGACGACGATCTTCGGCAATGTCTCAGCCTCGCTGAACGCGACCGTCGACCATAATGTCACGCGCGCCCTGCGCGGACTGGCCGAGGTCGATCTCAATCTGCCGGTCGGCAGCCCCTTCTCGCCCTTCGCGGTTCCGGTGCGCGTGACGCGCGCGTTCGACGACGTTCCTGCGCTCACGCAGCGCGCCGAAACCACCGACCTGCACCTCGGCGGCACGCTCAACGGCGATCGCGGCCAGTGGCGCTGGTCGCTGACCGGCAACCTCGACCGCGACGAGGCCAATACGGTGACGACCACCGGCCTCGACGCCAGTGCGTTGCAGGCCGGGATCGACGCCTTCGATCCCCTCGCCAATCCCTATGCGCCGCTGTCGCTCGGCGCGTCGCCCGCCGATCGCGGCCGCTCGGTCGCGACCAGCGCCGGGCTCGACGCGCTGGTCGCCGGCCCCTTGTTCCTGCTCCCCGCCGGCTATGCCAACACCAGCATCCGTGTCGGCGCTTCGACCAGCGACTTCAGCAGCGACTCCTTCCGTCGCGGCATAGCGACCGCCGCCGACATCGGGCGCGACGTCGCCAATGCGCAGATCAACCTCGACCTGCCGATCGCCAACAAGGCGCAAGGGGTGCTCAGCGCGCTCGGTCGCCTGTCGATCAACGGCAATCTCGCGATCGACCAGCTTTCCGACTTCGGAACCTTGTGGACAATCGGCTATGGCGTGAACTGGACCCTGATCGAGGGCGTCAGGCTGCTCGCCTCGGTCACCGACCAGGACGAAGCGCCCTCGGCACAACAGCTCGGCAATCCTTCGGTGACGACCCCCGGCGTGCGCGTGTTCGATTACGTGCGCGGCACCACCGCGACCGTCACCACGATCACCGGCGGCAACCCGAACCTGATCGCCGACAACCGCCACGCGCTCAAGGTCGGGCTCGACATCAAGCCGTGGAGTGCGCAGCAGATCAACTTCCGCGCCGATTACACGCGGCAGAGCACCGACGATCCGATCGCCGCCTTCCCCAGCGCGACCGCCGCGATCGAGGCTGCCTTCCCCGATCGCTTCACGCGCGATGCGGGCGGCAATCTGCTCCAGATCGACTCGCGCCCGATCAACTTCGCGCGCAGCGAAACCTCGCAGCTCCGCTACGGTGTCAACCTGTCGTTCCGCATCAAGTCCGAGCTGCAGAAGAAGATCGAGGCGTTCCGCGCCGGTACGGGCCCGAACCCGTTCGAGGGGCTACGCCCGCCGGGCGGTGACCGCCGCCCCGATCGCCCGCCGCAGGATCGTGCCCGTCCCGACGGCAGCGCCATGAACGGCGGCCGTCCCGACGCGGGCGGCGGCGCGCCGGGCGGCCCGCCCGGTGGCGGCGGCGGCTTCCGGGGGCGCGGCGGCGGCGGTCAGGCTGGCGGTCGTATCCAGTTCGCGCTCTATCACACCTGGCATCTCACCGAACGGGTGACGATCGCCGACGGCGGGCGCGTCCTCGACCTGCTCAACGGCGACGCGACCGGCGCGGCGGGCGGACAGGCGCGGCACGAGCTGGAGGGGCAGGCCGGCTATACCAACAACGGGCTCGGCGCGCGGCTGTCGGTCAATTACCAGAGCGGCACGCGCGTCAACGGCGGCACCGCCGCGGCGCCGGAGACACTGGAGTTCGGCGGACTCGCCACCGCCAACCTCCGCCTGTTCGCGGACCTCGGCGGCAATATCGACTGGGTGCGCGCCCATCCGTGGATGCGCGGCGCGCGCGTCAGCGTTCAGTTCGATAATCTCTTCAACACCCGCCGTGACGTTCGCGACCAGAATGGCACGGTGCCGATCGGCTTCCAGCCCGACTATCTCGATCCGGTCGGCCGCACGATCCGCGTCTCGTTCCGCAAGCTGCTTTTCTAGAGTGTGGCCCATCAACCCTGACGTGTGCCCCGGCGAAGGCCGGGGCCCAGCTGGGGGACGCTATTGATGTGCGTCGCGCTCCATCTCTCAGGCTTTTGCGACTGGGCCCCGGCCTTCGCCGGGGTACAGATAGAGATGATTCAAGGCAGCTGATCAAACGCTGAAGACCGTCGCCCCTGCGCGTCGCGTGTCACAACCCGACGCGCGCCGCCAGCCACCGCGCCGCTGCCTCGGGGCTCTGCTTGTCGCGATCCCGGTCGACCCGGTAATTCGCCTCGCGCATCGCCGCGACCGGGATGCGCCCGATCAGCGGCCGCAGCGCATCGCGGAACCGGGCATCGTCGCGATGCCGCGGCGCGACCAGCATGATCGCGTCGTAGCCCGGGATCGCATGGCGCGGATCGGCGAGCACCGTCAGCCGATCGGCCGCGATCCGGCCGTCCGAGGAGAAAGCGCTGATGACATCGGCGCGCCCGCTCTCCAGCGCACGGTACATGAAGGTCGGGGCGTACGGCGTTGCGCCGGCGAAGCGCAGCGGATAGGCGCGACGGATCGCCGCCCACTCGGGTCGGTCGAGGAATTCGAGATCGGCCCCGAACTGCACTTGCGGGGCGACACGCACCAGATCGTCGAGCGTCGCGACGCCTCGCCGCTGCGCATCGTCACCGCGCATCGCGAAGGCATAAGCGTTCTCGAATCCCAACGCGCCCAATGATGTCACGCTTCGCGACCGTTGCACCCAATCCGCGATCTCGCGCAGCTGTACGGTGCGCGGCGGCGTATCCTTGCGGTGCATTTCGGCGGTCCACAGCGTCCCGGCATAGTCGACATAGACGTCGATCTCGCCCCCCGCGACCGCCCCGAACGCCACCGCCGAGCCGAGCCCGTCGCGATACGTGACCTGATAGCCCGCTTTCGTGAGCCGATCGCCGATCAATCGCGCCAGAATATATTGCTCGGAAAAGTTCTTCGCCCCCACCACGACCCGCCGCTCGCCACCGGCGCGCCACAGCGGCACACTCGCCGCAACGACCGCCAAAGCGAGCAACAACAACGCGATACCGGCGCGCTTCCAGCGCCGCTCGCCCGCCGCGCGCTCCGCCACCCCGAGCAACAGGTCGACCCCCAGCGCCAACCCCGCCGCCCCGACGCAACCCGCGATCACCAGCGTCCACGCCTGCGTCTGCAACCCCGCAAAGATCAGGTCGCCAAGGCTCGGCTGCCCCACCGTCGTCGACAGCGTCGCCGCACCGATCGTCCACACCGCCGCGGTCCGCACCCCCGCCATCGCGATCGGCAGCACCAGCGGCAGCTCGACCAGCCGCAGCTTCTGCCCGCGGGTCATCCCGATCCCGTCCGCCGCCTCCAGCACCGCCGGATCGAGCCCGCGCAACCCCGTGACGATGTTCCGTGCGATCGGCAGCAGTGCGTAGAGCGTCAGCGCGAGCAGCGCCGGCAGGAAGCCGAGCGCGGGCACGCCATGCCCGATCCACAGCAGCACCGGATAGAAGAGCGCGAGCAGCGCAAGGCTCGGGATCGTCTGCACCAGGCTTGCGAATCCCAGCACTACCCCCGCGAGCCGTGGCGCGCGGGCGGCGCGGATCGCGACCGGCACGCCGATCACCAACGCCAGCGCGAGCGCGGCCATCGCGAGCAGCAGATGTTGCGCGGCGAGCGCCGGTACGCGGGCGAAGGCGTCGTTCATGCCGATAGCGTCGCCAGCCGCGCCGCCTGCGCTCGCGGCACCGCCACCAGCGCCTGCGCCGCCGCCCCGCCCGCACCGCGCAGCAGCGCGGCGGGCGGTTCGTCCGCGACCACGCGCCCCGCCGCCATCACGATCACGCGATCGGACAGCAGCAACGCCTCGGCCATGTCGTGCGTCACCATGATCGTCGTCAGCGCCAGCTCGTCATGCAACCGCCGCACCGCCCCGGCCAGCGATTCGCGCGTCACCGGATCGAGTGCGCCGAACGGCTCGTCCATCAGCAGCAGCCCCGGCCGCGTCACCAGCGCGCGCGCGACACCGACGCGCTGGCGCTGCCCGCCGGACAGCTCGGCGGGCATTCGCGTCGCCACCGCGCGCGGCAGCTCGACGAGGTCGAGCATCGCGGCGGCACGCGCCGGGTCGGGCGTTCCGGCCAGCCGCAGCGGCAGCGCAATATTCTCGGCGACGCTCAAATGCGGGAACAGGCCGACGTCTTGAAAGACATAGCCGATTCGCCGCCGCAGCGCCGGTGCGGGCTCGTCGGCGACATCGCGATCATCGAGCAGCACGCGGCCGTTATCGGGCACTACCAGGCGGTTGACGGTCTTGAGCAAGGTCGATTTGCCCGATCCCGATGCCCCCACCAGCGCGACAAACGTCCCCGCCGCGATCGTGATCGACACGTTGTCGATCGCCGCGGCATCGCCGTAGCGCTTGCCGACCTGCTCGAAGGCGACCGTCGGTCCGGACGAAAGTGCTGGCATCGCCGCCGGTGATGCGGGAAGCGTGCGGAGGTAACAAGCATTAACGCGGGAGAGCGGGATGAAGGCGATGCTGGTCACGGGCGGCGGCTCGGGCATCGGGCGCGCGGTGGCGCAATTGTTCAGCGCACGCGGCTGGCGCGTCGGGCTTGCGGACATCGACGCGCAAGGCTTGCGCGACACCGCTGCGCTGCTGCCCGACGACCGCACCAGCACGCATGTCATGGACGTGCGCGACCCGTCGGAATGGGAGGAAGTGCTCGTCGACTTCGCGCGCCTCAGCGACGGGCGCCTCGACGTGCTGTTCAACAATGCCGGGATCGCGGCCGGGGGGCCTTTCGCCGAGATCGGGCTCGATGCGATCGATCGCGTGATCGACGTCAACTTTCGCGGACTGACCTATGGCGCGCGCATGGCCTATCCGTATCTGAAGGCGACGCCAGGCGCGTGCCTGCTCAACACCGCCTCTGCCTCGGCGATCTACGGCTCGGCGGGGCTCGCGATCTATTCGGCGACCAAGTTCGCGGTGCGCGGGCTGACCGAGGCGCTCGACGGCGAATGGGCACCGGAGGGCATTCGTGTCCGCTCACTGATGCCGAGCTTTATCGACACCAACCTGCTGTCGGCGGCGATCCCTGGCACCAATTACACCGCGCGCGATCTGGTCGTGCGGCGCAAGATGGAGTTCACGCCCGTCGAGATGGTGGCCGAAAAGGCATGGGCGGCGGTGCACGGCGACCGCGTGCATACGGTGGTCGGCAAGACGGCGGAGCGGATGGCCGTCGCGGCACGCTGGATGCCCGGCCGCCTGCGCGCGATGATGCGGGGGCGGTGAGCCACATAGCGCAGCGCTTCCCGAACCGTCACCCCCGCGGAGGCGGGGATCCAGACGCGCAGGTCTGTCGATAGAGGCGCCACGTCGGAGGTTCTGGATTCCCGCCTGCGCGGGAATGACGGAGCCGATGCCCGCTCAGACCCGCATCGGCATCAGCACGTAGAGCGCCGGGCTCTTGTCGTTCTCACGGATCAGCGTCGGCGCGGCGGCGTCGGCAAGGTGGACCTCGACCAGGTCGGTGCCGATCTGGCCCAGAATGTCCATCAGATAGCGGCTGTTGAAGCCGATCTCGAACGGCGTCGCCGCATATTCGCCCGGCACTTCCTCGGCCGCGGTGCCGTTCTCGGGGCTGGTGACCGACAGCGTGATCTTGTCGCGATCCAGCGCCATCTTCACCGCGCGCGTCTTTTCCGTCGCGATCGTCGAGACGCGATCGACACCCTGCATGAAGCTCTTCGGATCGAGCTTGAGGATCTTGTCGTTGCCGGTCGGGATCACGCGGCTGTAATCGGGGAAGGTGCCGTCGATCAGCTTCGAGGTCAGGATCGCCTGCCCCAGGTCGAAGCGGATCTTGGTGCCCGACAGCGACACGCCGACCGACCCATCGACCTCGTCGAGCAACTTGCGCAATTCGGCGATGCACTTGCGCGGCACGATCACGTCCGGCATCCCCGCCGCGCCCTCGGGCTGGTCGACCGTCACGCGCGCCAGCCGATGACCGTCGGTCGCTGCGGCCTTCAGCACACCCTCGGCGACATGCAGGAAGATGCCGTTGAGATAGTAACGCGTCTCTTCGGTCGAGATCGCGAAGCGGGTCTTGTCGATGATCTGCTTGAGCGTTTCGGCGGGCAGCTCGAATTGCGTCGGCAGCTCACCCTCGGCGATCACCGGGAAATCGTCGCGCGGCAGCGTGCCGAGCGAGAAGCGCGCGCGCCCCGCCACGATCGTCATCCGCCCCTCGGCGGCGGTCAGCGACACCTGCGCGCCCTCAGGCAGCTTGCGCGCGATATCGAACAACGTGTGCGCGGACACCGTGGTCGCACCCGGCTGATCGACCGCGGCGGCGACGCTTTCGTTGATCTGCAGGTCTAGGTCGGTGGCCATCAACCGCAACTGCCCCTCGGCGGTCGCCTCCAGCAGCACGTTCGAGAGGATCGGGATGGTGTTGCGCCGCTCCACCACGGACTGGACGTGGCTCAGCCCCTTCAGCAGAGTCGCGCGTTCAATCGTCGCCTTCATCGTCACTTCCCCGGCCCGCAGGTCACTCACCAGGGGCAATTGGCCACTTCTCCCTAAGGTCCAAACTCTCCCAGAACAAGGTCGTGACGGAGCGGATTTTAGCACCAGGCCAGGAGCAAGGAGGGAGCGATGCCAAAGCATCGTGACCGACGCGCGACGATGAACAGGTCGCCAGGTCCCCGGACTTGGCTTGTATTGTCCGGGGGACAATACAACCTGTTCATGGTGCTAAAAGCCGCCCGCCGCGCAGCGGTCGCCAGTGGAGGGCCGCCGGTCATCGTCGCTTGCTTACGGGTAGCTCTGCTACCCGATTGCGCTACGCTCCTTGCCGGCGGTCCTCCACTGGCGATCACGATCCTTGTTCTGGGAGAGTTTGGACCTTCACCAAAAGAAAGGGCCGGAGCAAGCGCCCCGACCCTTCCCGTACCGCGATGAGCGCGAAATCAGAAGCGAATGCCCAGACCCGCCATCAACTGGTGACGATCGAGGTCGATGTCATAGCCGTCGATGCTGCCGTAATGCGAATAGCGATATTCGGCGGTGACGAACGACGTCGGCGTCAGCTTGTACTCGAGCCCGGCACCAAGGCGGAACCCGCCGAGATTGGTCTTGTCGATCAGCTCGTTGTCCGAGGTCGTGGTCGCCTGATAGCGGTTCTCGACGCGTGCGTTGGTATAGCCGCCCTTGCCGTAGATCATCGCCTGCGGCGAGATCACGTAACCGAGCCGCCCACCGACATAGAGGTCGCGTCCGGCCTCGGCCGAGAAACGATCGCCTGCGGTCAGCGCATTGTAGCTGCGCGTCTTGGTCGTCGCGTCGGTATATTCGCCGTCGATGCCATAAACGATGTTGCCGCGCTGTAAGTCATAGCCGATCCGGCCGCCATAGCCCAAGCCCTGCTGGCCTTCCGAGTCGCCGTCGCCACCGTCCTGGATATTGTCGTAGCCGGCCAGCACCTCGACGCGGCCACCCGCGAACGGACCGTCTTGCGCCATCGCCGGGGTTGCCACCGCGATCGCCATCACCGCCGCCGGGATCGCCATTGCAAGCTTACGCATGTCTCACTCCATCTCACTCACCTCAAAACGCGAGGCGTGTGGGGACAAATACGCGGCAGCGTCATCGTTGCATGAACCTGACATAAACAGCATTTCGCGTTGCCTTTCGGCCACAGTGACGCGACAGGCGGCGGCGATGTCGATCGTGCTCGCCTTGCTGTCCGCTGCCGTGCTGCGCGAGCCGCTGGGCGTATGGCAACGCTGGGCGGCGCTGCGCGAGACGCCGGGACCGCGCTGCTTCGCGGTCGCGCAACCGCTGCGGCGGGACGGCACCACCGATCGCCGCGGCGGCTTCGCGCTGATCGCGACGCGGCAGGGCCCGACCCGTGCGCCCTCGGTCCGGTTCCGTCTCACCCGCCCGCGTGGCGAGGGCGCGCCGCTGACGCTGACGATCGGGGAGCGGCGCTTCGCGTTGATCGGCGACCGCACGTTCGCCCGCGCCGCCGATCCCGAAACCGACCGCGCGATCGTCGGTGCGATGCGTGGCGCGGCGGCGATGACGCTGACCACGCTCGACGCGGGCGGCCGCGGGCTCGGCGACACTTATCCGCTGGCGGGCGCGGCGACGGCGATCGACGCTGCGCAACTGGGATGCGTCGGCCGGTAACGCTGGAAAAATGCGCGCAACTGGCCTATGTGCGCGCGATGCTCACAGCCTCGGCCGCCCCCATGCCCATTCCCGGGCACATCGACCCCGTGACCGTGCCGCGCGCCAGCGCGCCGCGCACCGACGGCCGCATCGACCTGATCGGGCTGCCGCGCGACGAGTTGCGCCGCGTGCTCGAAGAGGCGGGGCTGGAGCCGCGACAGGCCAAGCTGCGCGCCAAGCAGATCTGGCACTGGATCTACAATCGCGGCGCGACCGACTTCGCGGTGATGACCGACATCGCCAAGGCGCAGCACCCGTGGCTCGCCGAGCGGTTCGTGATCGGGCGTCCGCAGGTGGTGGAGGCGCAGGTATCGACCGACGGCACCCGCAAATGGCTGCTCCGCTCCGAGGACGGGCAGGATTACGAGGCCGTGTTCATCCCCGACGCCGATCGCGGGACCTTGTGCGTCTCGAGCCAGGTCGGCTGCACGCTCAACTGCCGCTTCTGTCACACCGGCACGATGCGGCTGGTGCGCAACCTGACGGCGGGCGAGATCGTCGGGCAGGTCATGCTGGCGCGCGACGCGCTCGGCGAATGGCCGAGCCAGCCCGAGGGGCGGATGCTCACCAACATCGTGATGATGGGGATGGGCGAACCGCTCTACAATTTCGACGCGGTGCGCGATGCACTCAAGCTGGTCATGGACGGCGACGGGCTCGCGCTCAGCAAGCGGCGGATCACGCTGTCGACCAGCGGCGTGGTGCCGATGATGGCGCGCGCGGGCGAGGAGATCGGGGTCAATCTGGCGGTGTCGCTCCACGCGGTGACCAAGGATGTCCGCGACGAGATCGTCCCGCTCAACCGCAAGTACGGTATCGAGGAATTGTTGCAGGCGTGCGCCGATTACCCCGGCGCGAACAACGCGCGGCGCATCACGTTCGAATATGTGATGCTCAAGGACAAGAACGATTCGGATGCCGAGGCGCATGAGCTGGTCCGGCTGCTCAAGCACTACAAGCTGCCCGCCAAGGTCAATCTGATCCCGTTCAACCCGTGGCCCGGCGCGGATTACGAAACCTCGACGCCGGAACGCGTGCGGCGTTTCAGCGAGATCGTGTTCGAGGGCGGCATCTCCGCCCCGGTCCGCACCCCGCGCGGGCGCGACATCGATGCGGCGTGCGGGCAGCTGAAGACCGCGGCGGAAAAGAAGAGCCGCGCCGAACTCGATCGACTGGCAGCGGAGAAGCAGGCCGCGCTTGGTTGATGCGGCCGGGCTGGCGCTCGCCGGCGGTGCGGGCGTCGTCGGCGGGATAATGAACGCGCTGGCGGGCGGCGGCACCTTCGCGACGATGCCGGCGCTGCTTGGGCTCGGCACCCCCGCCAATATCGCCAATGCGACCTCCAATCTCGGGCTGATGCCGGGCGGCGCGACCAGCGCGTGGAGCTTCCGCCACGAATTGCAGCCGGTCGGCGGCGTGTCGGTGCGCGTGCTGGCGGCGATCACCTTCGTCGGCGGGCTGCTCGGCAGCGTCTTGCTGGTGGTGACGCCGGGTGCGGCGTTCGACCTGATCGTGCCGTGGCTGTTGCTGGTCGCGTTCGTCGCGATCGTGTTCGGCGCGCGTGCGGCGAACTGGCTCGCGGCGCGGGTGACGATCAAGCCACGCACGCTGATGGCGGTGCAGGCGGTGCTCGGCACTTATGGTGGCTATTTCGGCGGCGGTGTCGGGATCATGACCACCGCCACCTATGGCCTCCTGGCGGGCACGACGCCGCGCGCGATGTTCGCACCGCGGACGTTGATGCTGACGGTCGCCAATTTCGCCGCCGCGATCGTGTTCGTCGCGTGCGGGATGATCCGCTGGGACGCATGCCTGCCGATGCTGGCGGGCGGCGTGCTCGGCGGCTGGCTGGGCGCGATCGTCGGCAAGCGACTGCCCGCCCTCGTGGTTCGCTGGTGGACGATCCTCGTCACCGGGGCGACCACGGCGGTGTTCTTCGCACACGCTTACGGCTGACCCGCCTGACAGAAGGCGTCCAATAAAAAGGGAAGCATATTCAGCGTCATAGCTGCGCAATCGCCCCGGTGTTTCCGCCATTTCGGTGGCGACGGAGCGACCGCCGACGCGCCCGCCATGCAATCACCTCACGCACCGGCGATACGGCCGATCGAACGAGGGGCTTCATCATGGTGGACTTCACGCAGGAAGAGCGGCTTCAGATCACACAGGCGCTCGCCGATGGCATGAACGATCAGGCAACGGCGGAGGCGCAGGCATTGACCGGCGATGCCCGCCAAATATTCTGTCAGAATTGGGACGTGGTCAAAAAGGTGCTCAGCTTTCTGAAGCCGTACCTGCCGGCGCCGATCGGCTGGGTCATCACCGGGCTGATTACCGCAGGCGACATCCTGCACGGCAAGATTTGCTGAGCAGGGTCACGTCGGTCGGCACATCGCGAACTTCTCGCCGACCTCGAAATAATCGGCCGGTCCGCCACCGCGCAGGATCGGCCGTGCGCGCTCGGTGCGATACACGCCATCGTCCAGCATCGCCCGGTCGATATGGATCGCCACCGCCTCGCCGAGCACCAGCCAGCCGGGTAGCGCCGTGCCGTGACGATCCTGCAACTGCACGATCTGCGTCACCTGACATTCGAACTGCACGGGACTCAAGGCGACGCGCGGTGCGGCGACGCGCGCGGAAGGCAATGTCTCCAGCCCGGCGCGCACGAACTCATCCTCGTCGGTCGCAGCCGACGTCTCGTTCATCGCGTCGGCGAGATCGCGCGTCGCGAGGTTCCAGACGAACTCGCCGCGCGCCCGTACGTTCGCCAGCGAGTCCTTCTCGCCCAGCGAACAGAAACCGACGATCGGCGGGCGGTAGGAAAACAGGTTGAAGAAACTGTACGGCGCGAGATTGCGCCGCCCCTCGCGCGAGACGGTCGAGATCCAGCCGATCGGGCGCGGCGCGACGATCGCGTTGAGCGGATCGTGCGCAAGGCCATGGCCCTGTTCGGGCTCGTAGAAATGCCATTCGGTCATGCTGCGGCTTCTGCTAGGAAGCGTGAATGGCTGCAACCGTGATCCACCGCCACCGGCTCGCTACGCGCATATGGCATTGGATCAACGCGCTGGCGATCTTCATCCTGATCGGGTCGGGGCTCGGCATCTCGAACGCGCATCCGCATCTGTACTGGGGGGTTCGGGGCGAATTTCGACCACGCCTGGGCGCATCTACCGCGCTTTCCCGCGTGGCTGACGATCCCGGCCAGCTACAATCTCGCGATCTCACGGCGCTGGCATCTGTTCTTCGCGCTGGTGCTCGCCTTCTCGTTGCTCGCCTATATGATCGTCAGCCTGCTCAACCGCCATTTCCAGCGCGACCTCGCGCTACGGCGACGCGACGTCGGCGCCGGGCATCTGGTTGCCGATATTCGCGCGCACCTTGCCTTCCGCTTCCACGATCCGGAGGCACCGGGCGAGTATAACGCGCTGCAAAAGATCAGCTACGTCGCGGTGATCTTCCTCGCATTGCCGCTGGTGGTCCTTACCGGACTGGCGCTGTCGCCCGGCATGAACGCAGCATGGCCCTGGTTGCTCGACCTGTTCGGCGGTCGCCAGTCGGCACGCTCGCTGCACTTCATCGCGATGGCGGTGATCGCGGGCTTCACCGTCCTCCACCTCGCGCTGGTGATCCTCGCGGGGTGGCGCAACGAGCTGCGTTCGATGATCACCGGCCGCTGGCGGGTGCCCGAATGATCCGGCGGCGGACCCTGCTCGGCGGTGGTGCCGGGCTGATGCTCGCTGGCTGCGATCGCGTCATCCAGCAACCGACGGTGCGTTCGATCGTCTTCAAGGGCGAGGACATGCACCGCGGCCTGCAGCGGGCATTGTCGAACCGCGACGCGCTCGCGCCCGAGTTCACCGCGGAACAGATGTCGCCGCGTTTTCGCACCAACGGTACGCGCGATCCGGGCACTGCCGCCTATGCCGCACTGCGCGCCGGGCGCTTCGCCGACTGGCGGTTGACCGTCGACGGGCTGGTCGCGCAACCGCTCTCGCTGTCGCTCGCGGACCTCGGCCGCTTCCCGCAGCGGGCGCAGATCACCCGTCACGATTGCGTCGAGGGGTGGAGCGCGATCGGCAAGTGGCAGGGGCCGCGGCTCGGCGACGTGCTGAAGGCTGCGGGACTGCGCGATGCGGCGCGCTACATCGTCTTTCGCTGCGCCGATTTGTACGGCGGCGCGCCCTATTACGAGTCGATCGACCTCGTCGACGCCTTCCACCCGCAGACCATCCTCGCCTGGGCGATGAACGACCGCTTCCTCGACGTCGGCCACGGCGCCCCGTTACGGCTGCGCGTCGAACGGCAGCTTGGCTACAAGCACGCCAAATATCTGATGCAGGTCACGGCGGTGGACAGCCTTGCAGGGATCGGCAAGGGGCGCGGCGGATTTTGGGAAGACAATGTCGATTACGATTGGTGGGCGGGGATCTGACCGCGCCGCCGCGTTATCGCGATTGATCGCGATTGATCGCGACGAACGCTACGCTGCGTCGGTCTTGCGCCCCCGCCGCCGCAGCGCGACGACATAGATGATCGCCGCCACCCCCGCGAACAGGAACCATTGCACCGCATAGGCAAGGTGGTTGTTCGGGATCGACTCGATCGACGGTGGGCTATTCGGCGACAGCCCCGCGGCCGGCGCCGCGGCGACCAGCATCAGCTCGCGCGGCGTATGCGATTGCGTCACCTCGGCGATCAACGGCCGCGCATCAGGCGCGTGCGCGATCCACCCGCTCACCTTGCCCCCGCGCCACGCGACCTTGCCGACCGGATCGCGTGTCGTGCCGATCTGGACGCGCAGCCCCGGCCCTTCCGCGCCGGTCCGGCACAAGGCGATGACGCGATAGCCGGCCGCCCCCGCCCCGGCGCGGGTGATCGACACCGGCTCGAGGCAGAACGCGCTGCTGCGGCGGAACAGCAACGTCTCGTCGGCGACGCGCGGGAAGGCGACCGCCGGCCGCGTGGGATTGGCGGCCAGCTGCGCAAGGAACGCCTCTTTCTGCGGCCGCCGGTCGAGCAATTGCCACAGGCCCAGCGCGATCATCGCGGCGATCGCGAGACCGACGATGATCGTCGGGACGAGCGGAACACGCTTCACGGCGTCAGTCGCCCCTCACCCGCCTCATGGCGATATTCGGCCGCGAGCAACCAGCCCTTGGTGACGCGCAACGACCAGACGATCGCGCCGGCACTCAGCGGCACCCACAACAGGACGTGCAGCCACCAAGGCGGCGCGAACGACAATTCGACGATGATCGCCAGCGCTACGACGATCGCGCCCCATGCCAGCACCAGCAACGCCGCCGGGCCGTCGCCGACGTTGAAGCCGGCGATCGACAGCCCGCACGCCGGGCAGCGGTCGGCGAAACGCAGGACGCCCGCAAACAAGGTGCGGGCGCCACAGCGGGGACATAGCCCCTTGAGACCACAGTCGATTGGCCGGGGCGCCGCCCCAGCCGTCGACCGATCGGCGTCGTTCATCCGCCGTGGACCGGTGCGCCCCAGCCGCCCCATACATAGACGGTGACGAACAGGAACAGCCACACGACGTCGACGAAGTGCCAGTACCACGCCGCCGCCTCGAAGCCGAAATGCTGCTTCGGGGTGAATTCGCCCTTATAGGCGCGGATCAGGCAGACGATCAGGAAGATCGTGCCGATGATGACGTGGAAGCCGTGGAAGCCGGTCGCCATGAAGAACGCCGCGCCATAGTTGATCCCCTTGAACGGGAAGGGCGCGTGGATGTACTCATACGCCTGGATACTGCTGAACAGCAGGCCCAGTACGACGGTGAGCCACAGCCCCTTGAGCACGCCGTCGCGGTCGCCGACGCCCAGCGC
Source organism: Sphingomonas sp. LR60 (assembly GCF_036855935.1). Taxonomy (NCBI): domain Bacteria; kingdom Pseudomonadati; phylum Pseudomonadota; class Alphaproteobacteria; order Sphingomonadales; family Sphingomonadaceae; genus Sphingomonas; species Sphingomonas sp. LR60. The sequence continues at coordinate 3,558,805 of NZ_JASPFK010000001.1, forward strand.
GCCCCAGAAGCCACGCTTCTCGCCACCCCGCTGGTTGTGGATCAACGCATGGTGTGCCCAGGTGACCGTGGTGCCCGAGCACAACAGGATCAACGTGTTGAGCAGCGGCAGTTCGAAGGCGTTGATGACCTCGAGGCCCTTGGGCGGCCATTGCGCCGCGATCGCCGCCGCCCCCTCGGCGGCGCGCTCGACCTGACCGTCGACGACCTGCATCGCGGTCGGGAACAGCGAGAAGTCGAAGAACGCCCAGAACCAGCCGACGAAGAACATTACCTCGGAGGCGATGAACAGGATCATCCCGTAGCGGAAATGGAGCTGCACCACGGGCGTATGATCGCCGGCATGCGCCTCACGGATCACCTGATGCCACCAGCCGTACATGCAGAACAGCACCGAAGCCAAACCGATCAGGAATACCCAACCGCCTCCGACGCCCTGATGCATGTACATGATGCCGCCGGACGCCATGATGAGCGCGGCGAACGCGCTGAGCAACGGCCAGGGGCTGGGCGGCAGGATATGGTAATCGTGGTTCTTGGCACCCGCCATGCGCGGCTCTCCCAATTCGCTTATCGCGGTGGTCTTACCCGTTCGTTTTCGCGGAATCCACCGGGTAAAAGGTGTAGCTGAGCGTGATCGTCTGCACGTCGCGCGTGTCGGGATCGCTCAGGATCTTGGGATCGACGTAGAAGATCACCGGCATCCGCTGCGTCTCGCCGGGCTTCAGCGTCTGCTGCGTGAAGCAGAAGCACTGGATCTTCGTGAAATATTTGCCGGCAATCGCGGGCGTGACGTTATAGGTCGCGGTGCCGGTCACCGATTGCGCCCCGCGATTGGTGGCGGTGAAGAACGCCATGTCGCGCGCGCCGATCTCGACCGTCTCCTGCTCCTGCTCGGGGACGAACCGCCACGGCAGCTTCGGGCTGGTGTTGGCGTCGAACGCGATCTCGATCTTGCGGTGCACGCCGCCCGGCGCCGCGATGCCGCGCCCGGTGGTGCCGTTCAGCCCCGTCGCCTGACAGAACATCCGGTAGAGCGGCACGCTGGCGAAGGCGAGCCCGGTCATGAAGCAGATCCCCGCCACCGCGAGCAACGCGGTGCGGAGCGTCCGCGGGCGTGGCGGCGTGTTCAATGCGCCATGCCCTGCTTGATCCGCGCGATGGTGATGAAGAACACCAGGACCACGAATGCGCCGAGCAATAGCGCGACGACGATCGCGCGCGCCTTCTGCCGACGACGGATCAGATTTTGTTCGTCTTCGGTCATGCCACCCACCGATCGACGACCAGCGCGCCGAACATAACGAAAAGATACAGGATCGAGAAAGCGAACAGCCGCTTCTCGAAGAACATCGGCGTCGCGGCGCGCTTCGCACCGACGGTGACCAGCGCGGCCAGCACACCGAATGCCGCGGTCATCGCCACCGCCACCACGCCATAGACGCTGCCGGTCAGCCCGAGCGGCCATGGCGCGATCGCCACCGCCGCCATCGGGATCGTGTACAGCCCAATCTGCCGCCGCGTCGCTGCCTCGCCCGCCACCACGGGGAGCATCGGCACGCCAGCATTGGCATAATCGGTCTTCACGAACAGCGCGAGCGCCCAGAAATGCGGCGGCGTCCACAGGAAGACGAGCGCGAACAGCAGGAACGGCAGCAACGCGATCTGCCCGGTCGCCGCCGCCCAGCCGATCAACGGCGGGAACGCACCGGCCGCGCCGCCGATGACGATATTCTGCGGCGTCCGTCGCTTGAGCCAGACGGTGTAGATCAACACGTAGAACAGGATCGACACCGCCAGGATCGCTGCGGCGGCGAGATTGACCGCCAACCCCATCAGGATCACCGAAAACGCGCCGAGCCCGACGCCGAAATGCAACGCCGACTGCCGCTCCATGCGCCCCGCCGGCAGCGGACGCTGCGCGGTGCGCTTCATCGCCGCGTCGAGATCGGCCTCATACCATTGGTTCAACGCCCCCGCGGCGCCCGCGCCCAGCGCGATGCACAGGATCGCGGTGAAGCCGAGCACCGGATCGATCAGCCGACCGTTCACGGGCGGTGCCGCCAGCATCCCGCACAGCCCGGTGAAGACGACCAGCGTCATCACGCGCGGCTTGGTCAGCGCAAGGAAGTCGCGCCAGTCGGCGGGGGCAAGAAGGGGCGTGGCGGGTGTCATGAGCGCGTCGACCCTAGCCGCGGCGCGCGACCGAGGGAAGCCGCGCGTCGCCGGTAATGGTAGCCGTACAGGTTGTTAGTGAAGCCGAGGCCGGCGTAGAGCGCACGCGCCGCGACATTGCCCGCCTCGACCTGCAAGGCGGCGTGGCGCGCGCCCTGCCCCGCTGCCCACGCCAGCAAGGTGGTGACGATGCTCCGCGCATGTCCCTGCCTGCGCACTGCCGGGTCGGTGGCGATCGCTTCGAGAACGGCGATCTGATCGTGGATCGCGACATATCCGATTGCCGCTGTCGCTTCACCTTCCCCGATCCTGGCATAGCCGACCGGACCGACGATGCGCGTAGCGACCGCGGCCGGGTCCTCGATCGCCGCCGTGAGTCGACGGCGCGCGGCCAGCCACGACGCATCGGTAGCATTGGTGACGATCACCTCGCCGACCGACTCGCCGCTGCTGTCGAGCGCGCGCGACAGCGTACGCGTCTGCCCCTCGGGCGAGTCGAACCCGGCCGCGTCGAGCATCGCTGTCAAACCGGGCGCGAGGCCGGTGACCCGGACGATCGTCGGCAACGCGGCCGCATCGTAGCGATTGCTGATCGCCGCAAGCGTCGCTGCGTCGAGCGTGGCGTCGGGACGCGTCGCGCTCGCGGAATTGCTGCGGCGGCTACCGCCTCCTGAGCACGCGACCAGCCAGCCATCAACCCGCAGCGACTCGCGCGGCGGATAGGCGGCGGCGCAGGCACGTTCGACGCGCCACGCAATTGCATCAGTAATCATCGCGTGCCTCCCGCCGAAAACGACAACGGCGGGGAAGCTCTCGCTTCCCCGCCGCTGATGTCGCCGATGCCCGGCTCAGTCGATCTTGGGCAGGGTTTCGAACTGGTGGAACGGCGGCGGGCTGGACAATGTCCACTCCAGCGTCGTCGCACCTTCGCCCCAGGGATTGTCGGGCGCCTTCTTGCCCGCGATCAGCGACCAGATCATGTTGACGAAGAAGATCGCCATGCCCGCCGCCATGATCATGTAGCCGACCGTCGCGACCGTGTTCCAGTGCGTGAACGCATCCGGATAATCCGGGTAGCGGCGCGGCATGCCCTGCAAGCCGAGGAAGTGCATCGGGAAGAACAGCAGGTTCACGCCGACGAAGAACACCCAGAAGTGCAGCTGGCCCAGCAGTTCCGAGTACATCCGCCCCGTCATCTTCGGGAACCAGTAATAGAAGCCTGCGAACAGCGAGAACACCGCACCCAGCGAGAGCACGTAGTGGAAGTGCGCCACCACGTAATAGGTGTCCTGCATGTAGTCGTCGACGCCGCCGTTGGCGAGCACGACGCCGGTCACGCCGCCGACCGTGAACATGAAGATGAAGCCGATCGCCCAGACCATCGGGGTCGGGAAGCGCAGCGAACCGCCCCACATCGTCGCGATCCACGAGAAGATCTTGATACCGGTTGGCACCGCGATCACCATCGTCGCGGCGGTGAAGTACATCTTCACGTTCACGCTCATGCCGGTCGTGAACATGTGGTGCGCCCAGACGACGAACCCGACTACGCCGATCGCGACCATGGCATAGGCCATGCCGAGATAGCCGAACACCGGCTTGCGGCTGAACGTCGCGACGATGTGGCTGATGATGCCGAAGCCCGGCAGGATCATGATGTACACTTCGGGGTGGCCGAAGAACCAGAACAGATGCTGGTACAGCACCGGATCGCCACCGCCGGCCGGATCGTAGAAGGTGGTGCCGAAATTACGATCGGTCAGCAGCATCGTGATCGCCGCCGCCAGCACCGGCAGCGCCAGCAACAGCAGGAAGGCGGTGACTAGCACCGACCAGGCGAACAGCGGCATCTTGTGTAGCGTCATGCCCGGCGCGCGCATGTTGAAGATCGTGGTGATGAAGTTGATCGCCCCCAGGATCGAGCTGGCGCCCGCGAGGTGGAGCGACAGGATCGCCATGTCGACCGACGGCCCGGGCTCGCCATAGGTGGAGAGCGGCGCATAGACGGTCCAGCCGGTGCCCGCGCCGCCGAAGAACGGCGAGGCGAGCAGCAGCAGGAAAGCGGGCACCAGCAGCCAGAAGCTGATGTTGTTCATGCGCGGGAACGCCATGTCGGGCGCACCGATCATCAAGGGCACGAACCAGTTGCCGAACCCGCCGACCATCGCCGGCATCACCATGAAGAACACCATGATCAGGCCGTGCGCGGTGACGAGCACGTTCCACAGGTGCAGCGCCTGGTCGAACGACTGCTCCTCCCCGCCATGCAGCATCGACGCCCAGTGCGGCAGATACTGGATCCCCGGATGCATCAGCTCGGCGCGCATCAGGCCCGAGATCGCCCCGCCGATGATCCCCGCGACGATCGCGAAGATCAGGTACAGCGTGCCGATGTCCTTGTGGTTGGTGGACATGAACCAGCGCGCGAAGAACGCCGGTTTGTGATCGGCGTCCGCGTGATGGTGGTGATCGTCGTGCGTGACGAACGCGGACGGTTGGAGCGCGGTGTCGGTCATGATCTTAGCGTCCGGCTTCGCCGACGCCGCCCGGATTGCCGGTGGCGCCTTGCGGGGAAGTGGGGGAGTGTCGGTCCCGTTCTCGGTCGGTCCGGTGATCGCATTGGCGACCGCCGCCTCGTCCATCACGGCGGCGGAATTGTCGGCACCCGGCTGCGGGATCACCGCGTCCGACGCCTTGCCCGGTGCCGGCATCGAGCCGCCCTTGGCGCGCACCCACGCCGCGAACTGCGCCGGGGTGACCGCCTCGACCGCGATCGGCATGAACGCGTGCCGCGCGCCGCACAATTCGCTGCACTGGCCGAAATACAGGCCCGGCTTGTCGATCGTGAAGCTGGTCTCGTTCAGCCGGCCCGGGATCGCATCGAGCTTGATCCAGAACGCCGGCACCGCCCAGCTGTGGATTACGTCATTGGCGGTGGTGATCAGGCGGATCGGCACGCCGACCGGCAACACGACACGATTGTCGGTCGCCAACAGGCGGGGGCCGTCGGCGGCGGAGCGCGCACGCTCGCCGGGGGCGACCTGATTGCCTTCCTTCAGCATGTTGGCGGTGATCTCGATCCCGCCGTGATCCGGATATTGGTAGCTCCAGAACCACTGGTTGCCGATCGCCTTCAGCGTCACCGCGCCGGCGGGCGCGGGCTTGAACTGCGCCGCAAGCAGCCCGATCGACGGGACCGCGATCGCGACGAGGATAAGCACCGGGATCAGCGTCCAGGCCACCTCGATGGCGGTGTTGTGGCTGGTCCGCGACGGCGTCGGGTTCGCGCTGGCGCGGAACTTCACGATCACCACGGCCAGCAGCACCAGCACCAGGATCGAGATGATCGTGATCAGCGGGAAGAGGATGCGGTCGTGAAACCAGTGCGCGCGCAGGCCGTTCTTGGTGACCTGCGGCTGGATGTGCATGACGCCGTCGAGCGGCTGGCCGACACCGGGCGCCGAGGTCGTGGCGTCGAAGGCCGGCGCGCCGTCCATCGCCAACGCAGGCGATTGCGGCGCGGCATCGGCCTTTTGCACCGAGCCGCCTGCCTGGCCCTGGTTCGAGTCGGCGGGTCGCAGCCCGCTGGGCGCGGCGGTGGCCGCAGTGGCGGGCGAGGTCGCGGCCGCAGCCGGCGCCTGCGCGCCTGCACTACCCGCGCCCGTCAGGGCGGTCAGCGCGAAGCCCGCTGCCAGTACCCAACCCTTGATCCCGGTGTTCAGCATCTTGTTATCGTCACCCCTGTCGTGGTGCGCGCATCCGCGTCCCGGGCGTATAGAAGCGCCCCTCCTGCATCTGCCTATAGCATGGCATCCTCCCGCCTCAAGGGGGGCGTGCGACAGTGCTTTTCTGAGCGGAGGCGCGTTGCGCCCGCGCGGACGGGCTTCTATGGCGCGCGCAGGAGACACAGCACACGATGACCGACGACGACGTGCTCGCCGAATTCCGCGCCGCGGATGCGCTGCTGGAAGGGCATTTCATCCTTTCCTCCGGGTTGCGCAGCCCGCGCTACCTTCAGTGCGCGCGCGTGCTGATGAACCCGCGCCGTGCCGCCCGGCTGGCGGAGGCGCTGGCGACGCGCATTCCCGCCGAACTGCGCGCACGGATCACCGCGGTCGTCGCCCCCGCGATGGGCGGCGTGATCGCCGGGCAGGAGATGGCGCGCGCGCTCGACGTCGATGCGATGTTCGTCGAACGCCCGAGCGGCACGTTCGAGCTGCGCCGCGGCTTTCGGCTCGAGCCGGGGCAGGAAGTGCTGATGATGGAGGACGTCGTCACCACCGGCCTGTCGAGCCGTGAGGCGATCAGGGCGATCGAGGAAGCCGGCGGCCGCGTGATCGCGGGTGCGGCGTTGGTCGACCGGTCGAACGGCACCGCCGATATCGGTGTCCCATTCTTCCCGCTGATCCGGCTGGAGGTGCCGACCTATCAGCCCGACGACCTGCCCCCCGAACTCGCGGCGATCCCGGCGATCAAGCCGGGCAGCCGGGCGGCGGCATGACGATGAGCGGCCCCCTGCGCCTCGGGGTCAACATCGACCATGTCGCGACCGTGCGCAACGCGCGCGGCGGGGGCTTGCCCGATCCGGTCCGCGCGGCGTTGCTGGCGGCGCAGGCGGGGGCCGACGGCATCACCGCGCACCTGCGCGAGGATCGCCGCCACATCACCGACGGCGACATCGCGCGGCTCTCCGCGGAACTGACGATCCCGCTCAATCTCGAGATGGCGGCCACCGAGGAGATGCTCGCGATCGCACTGCGCCATCGCCCGCACGCCGCCTGCATCGTCCCCGAAAAGCGCGAGGAGCGTACCACCGAGGGCGGGATCGACGCCGCCGGTCAGCACGATCGCCTCGCACCGATGGTCCGCGAACTCGGCGCGGCGAACATCCGCGTCTCGCTGTTCATCGAGCCCGACCCGCGCCAGATCGCGGCGGCGGTCGCGCTGGGCGCGCCGGTCGTCGAGCTGCACACCGGCCGCTATGCCGAGCTGGACGGCGAGGCGCGCACCGCCGAGCTGCGCCGGCTCTCCGATGCCGCTGCGCTGGCTGCGAAGAACGGGATCGAGGTTCATGCCGGCCACGGCCTCACCTTCGACAATGTCACCCCCGTGGCGGCGATCCCGCAGGTCCGCGAGCTGAACATCGGCCATTTCCTGATCGGCGAGGCGATCTTCACCGGGCTGGAGGACAGCGTCCGGCGGATGAAGGCGTTGATGGAAGAGGCCCGATGAGAACGCCCGCATGATCGTCGGGCTCGGCTCCGACCTCTGCAATATCGAGCGGATCGCCGCATCGCTCGATCGTTTCGGCGAGCGGTTCGAGGCGCGCGTCTTCACCGCTGTCGAGCGCGCCAAGGCCGATCGCCGCCCGTTCACCAGGGCCGGAACGCTCGCCAAGCGCTTCGCCGCCAAGGAAGCGTTCTCCAAGGCGGTCGGCACCGGGTTCAAGGCCGGTGTGTTCATGAAGGACATCGGCGTCGTCAACGCGCCCTCCGGCGCGCCGACGCTCGCGCTGACCGGCGGCGCGAAGGCGCGGCTCGATTCGATGATCCCCGCCGGGCACAGCGCGTGCATTCATCTGACATTGACCGACGACCATCCCTGGGCGCAGGCATTCGTCATCATCGAGGCTATCGCCGACCGACATGCAGGAGCCGAGTGACCGCGTGGCAGAGGATATCGCATTGACCGGCGACCACACGCCCCCGCCCGCCACGACGGAGGCGCCCATGACGCGCGCCGGCTTCGACTGGTGGGGAGAGCTGAAGGGTCTGTTCTGGCTGTTGCTGGCGGTGCTCGGCTTCCACAGCTTCATCGCCAAGCCCTTCTACATTCCGAGCGAGTCGATGCTCCCCGGACTGCTGGTCGGCGATCGGCTCGTGGTATCGAAATTCGCCTATGGCTGGTCGTTCGTCTCGCCGACGATCCCCAATCCGGTCGCGATCGTCCGCGGCACCCTGCTGCACCAGCAGGTCGATAGCTGGTCAGTGCAAGTGCCGTTCATCCACGGCCGGGTCTGGGGCAGCCTGCCGGAGCGCGGCGATGTGGTGATCGTCACCCCGCCGGGCCAGTCGAGCGACTATATCAAGCGCGTCATCGGGCTGCCGGGCGATACGCTGGCGGTGCGCGGCGGAGTCGTGATCCTGAACGGCGTTCCCGTGACGCGCGGCCCGCTCCACTATCGCGACCTGCCGGTCGACGCGAACGCGACCTGCGATCCCGCCCAATATCCGGGTGCGCGACAGGAGCGCGCCGACGGCACCGCGATCTGCCACCTGCCGATCATCACAGAGACCCTGCCCAACGGTCGTCGCTATGACACGGTCGATCTGGAACCCGACAGCGTCGGCGACAATTATGGCCCGGTGAAGATTCCCGCCAACCATGTCTTCCTGATGGGCGACAATCGCGACCGCTCGGCCGACAGCCGTTTCGCGCTGGGCGGGTTCGAACGCGGGCTCGGCGGGCCGGTGCCCTATGAGAATATCGGTGGGCGTGCCGAATTCATCACTTTCTCGGTCGACGGCAGCGCCGGCTGGAACCCGCTGACGTGGCCGGGCGCGTTGCGCGGCGGGCGCGCTGGCACCTCGCTCCACCCGACGCGCCTCCCATGAGCGACGCGCACGAGGTGCGGATCGATGCCGGTGGCGAGCGGATCCGCGTCCGCGCCGGCGCCAGCCCCACCGAAGTGCGCGACGAGGCGACGCGCTACGAAATCCGCCGCGCCACGATCTGGCTCGGCATGGCCGGCGCGATCGCGCTGGTCGTCCTGCTCGTCCAGCCGCTGCTCATCATCTTCGCCGCGCTCGTCTTCGCGGCGCTTCTCGATGGCGGGGTGCGGCTGCTCGGGCGCGTATTGCCGATCGGGCGTAGCTGGCGATTGCTGATCGTCTGCCTGCTGACGATCGCCTTCCTGCTCGGCACCTTCTATCTCGCCGGCGTCCAGATCGCCGCCCAGGCACAGCAGCTCCGCTCGACGGTCGAGGTCCAGGCGCTTCGCCTCAATGGCTGGCTGAGCGCGCAGGGGCTGATGCCCGGCGTCAACGACCTGAGCGGCGTGGCCAAACAGGCGATGTCCTCGCTCGGCCGTGTCACCAGCTGGCTCGGCACCGCGGCCGGCGCGCTGACCAGCGGGTTCATGATCGTCGTGCTCGGGCTGTTCGTCGCGATCGACCCGCACGGCTATGAGCGCGGGCTGCAATGGATGGTGCCCGAGCGCAACCGCGTCGAATTCGCGGTGACGCTCAAGCGCATGGCGCAGACGTTGCGCCGGCTGCTCGCCGGACGCCTGCTCGGCATGGCGTTCGAGGGCGTGCTGACCGCGATCGCCTTGTGGCTTGCCGGGGTGCCGATGGCGATGATCCTCGGCATCCTCACCGGTCTGCTGGCGTTCATCCCGAATATCGGCGCCTTCATTTCCGGTGCGCTGATGGTCGCGGTGGGCTTTTCCGCCGGTGTCCATACCGGGGTGCTGGCGATCATCGTCTATGTCGTCGTGCAGACCTTCGACGGCTATGTCGTGATCCCGATGGTTGCCCGGCGCACCGTCGACCTGCCACCGGCGCTGACGCTCGGCGCGCAGATCCTCGCCAGCGCCTTGTTCGGGATCATGGGGCTGGCGCTGGCCGATCCGATGACCGCGATCCTGAAGACCGCGCTGGAGCGGCGCTCGGAGAACGTCGAGGACGGCCCGCCGCGCGATTGACCGTGCCCGCGGCACGGCTGGCGCACGCCGCAGGACGCTGCTAAAGCCCGCTTCCCGTGTAGGAACGGGCGCAGGATGAACCGATTGCGCGTCGACGAGCCAGCCTCAACTCCCTCGACCATGTCCACTGCCGACGTCGCTCCGCTGGTCGCGCTGAAGCCGGTCCAGACGCTTCGACGGCGCTGGCCGATGCTGCTGGCGACGATCCTGACCATTGCGATGCTGATCGGGGTCGGACGCGAGTTGTTCGATGACGGGCTGGCCGGCATCCGGCGGATCGTCCCCGAATCCTGGGGCTTCTACCTGTTCTTCGTCGCCTCCTACTTCACCCTGCCGATCTGCGACTTCATCATCTTCCGACGGCTGTGGAACGTGCCCCCCACCGCCTTTCCCGCGCTCAACCGGAAACGGATCGCGAACGACATCCTGATCGGCTATTCGGGCGACGCCTATTTCTATGCCTGGGCGCGTGCACGGCTCGAGATGGTCGCGGCGCCCTTCGGTGCAGTCAAGGACGTCAGCATCGTCTCGGGCATCACCGGCAACGTCACCGCCTTGCTGCTCGGGCTGGTGGCGTTGCCGCTCGGCTATCAGTTGATCGCGCCCGAGGTGGTGGAGGCGATGATCTGGTCGCTGGTCTTCGCCACCGCGCTCTCGCTGGGGCTGATCCTGTTTTCGAAGCGCGTGTTCTCGCTGCCGCGCCGCGACCTGTGGTTCATCTTCTGGATCGATCTGCTGCGGATTGGCGGCACCTGCGTCACGATCGCGCTTGCCTGGGCCTGGGCGATCCCCAGCGTGTCGCTGGGCATGTGGCTGTTTCTGGTCGCCGGGCGGCAATTGGTTTCGCGCCTGCCGTTCCTGCCCAACAAAGACCTGCTTTTCGCCAACTTCGCGATCCTGGTCATCGGGCATGATCGGACGTTGTCGGATCTGATGGCGTTCACCGCAGCGTCAACAGTGGTGATGCACGGGCTGCTGCTGCTGCTGTTCGGCGCGGTATATGTGACGGAAAGGATGCGCAAATGGCGCGAGGAACGCTGAAGATCGCGCTGGCCGGGCTGCTGGCGCTCGGCGCGCCCGCCGCCGGCGCGCAGGTGCTGGGCAGCGATGCCGCGGCCTGTGCCGGGGGCAGCAAGGCCCCGCGATCCTCGCGACCGTCACCGGGCTGAAGGATCGCACCGGCACGCTGAAGCTGGAGCTTTATCCGCCCAACGAGAATGACTTCCTCGCCGGGGACGACGATCTCGCCCGCCAGGGCAAGTTCTTTCGCCGCGTGTCGATCGCGCCGCCCGCGTCCGGCGATGCGGCGATCTGCATCCGCGTGCCGCATCCCGGCCGTTACGCGCTGTTCCTCGGTCACGATCGCGACGGCAAGCGCAAGTTCAACTTCTGGAGCGACGGCGCCGGCTTTCCCAGCAATCACAAGATCGGACGTGCGCGTCCCAAGCTGGTCGACGCGTTGATCGACGTCGGCCCGGGCATCACCCGCACCACGATCCGCGCGCAATATCTGCGCGGGCTGGGCGGCTTCGGCTTCATGCGCTGATCGGGAGACGGGACCATGCGGATCGTCGACGTCAACGAATTCTACTCCCCTACCGGTGGCGGGGTGCGCTCGTATCTCGATCGCAAGATGGCCTTGATGTCCGAATTGGGGCATCAGCAGATCGTGATCGCGCCAGGTCGCGAGGATCGCGTCGAGGAACGCCCCGGCGGCGCACGAATCCATTACGTCAAATCGCCGGGCATCCCGTTCGATTCGAACTACGGGCTGTTCTGGGACGCGGCGCCGATCCACGAACTGCTCGATCATTATCGCCCCGACGTGGTCGAGAATTGTGCGCCGTGGCGCTCGGCGGCAATCGTCGCCGATTGGCAAGGCGATGCGGTCCGCTCCTGGTTCATGCACAACGACAATCTCGAAACCTATCCCAAGCGCTGGTTCTCGCGCGTGGCGTCGGAGGCGACGATCGAGCGCGCGTTCGGCTGGTACGATCGCTACATGAACCGCTGGCTCGATCGGTTCGACACCGTCGTCACCAACGGCCCGGTACTCACCGAGCGGCTGGGCGCGCGCGGGGTGCGCATCGATGCGACGATGCCGCTGGGGATCGAGCGCGAGCATTTCTCGCCCACGCTGCGCAGCGCGACGCTCCGCAAGGCGATGCTCGAACAATGCGGCCTACCCGAAGACGCCTTCCTGCTGATCGGGGTCGGGCGGCATCACCCCGAGAAGCGCTGGCCGATGGTGATCGACGCGGTGCGACGCGCCGGAGCCAAGCTTCCGGTCGGGCTCGTGCTGCTGGGGCTGGGACCCGACACGCGGACGCTGGAGCGGCATATCGCCGAGAGCCCGCATGTACGGATGTTCCAGCCGGTCTATCACCGCGGGCAGCTCGCCTCGCTGATGGCCAGCGCCGACGCACTGATCCACGGGTGCGAAACCGAGACGTTCGGGCTGGTCGCCTCGGAGGCGCTCACCTCGGGCTTGCCGCTCATCGTCCCCGACCGCGGCGGGGCCTCGGCGGTTGCGCAGCCTGAATTCGGCGAATGGTACCGCAGCGGCAATGCCTATGAATGCGCGCGCGCGATCGTCGCGATGGCGTCACGCGACCATCCGCTGCTCCGCCGCGCCGCCGCCGTCGCGGCGACGAAGGTCTGGAGCGACCGCGAACATGCGCAGGCGCTGATCGCGCATTATCAGGCGCTGATCGACGCGCGCGGTGCGGTGAGCAGATCGGCGTAGGCCGCCGGGCGGCGCCCGCGGGTCGTGAATGCCGCAAAGGTCCGGTCGATGCTCCGCAGCAGCGCCGGGCGCGTCACGTCGCCAGGGTGAACCGCGATCCGGACCGTCGACAACGGCTGGAGCGCGGTGCGCAGCACCGACGCGGCGACCAGCGAGCTGAGCGCGCGCGCATCGCTGCGGCTCGCCCAGGTGATCACCGGACCGCGTGCCACGACCGCGCCACCGGGCACCCACACGCGCGCATGATCCTCGGCGAGCGCGAACCCGGCATCGGCCAACGCCGCCCGCGCATCGTCCGAATAGAGCCAGGCCGGCGCGATGAACCCCGCCGCCGCACGTCCGGTCGCCTGTTCCAGCACCGTCCTGCCTCTCTGCATCCGCGCCAGTGCTTCATTCCGATCGAGCCCGAGAAACTCGCCCTCTCCCGCCGTCATGCGCTTGGCCTTGATCGCCGCGACGCCGCGATGCGCGCTGTCGTCGCGATGGAACCAGCCATGGACGAACATCTCGACGCCCGCGTCCGCCCATTGCCGCAGCCTCGAATTGAAAGCGGGGGTGAGCGGTGCGCTACCCCAATGATCAGGGACGACCAGCATCGCCAGCCGCGTGCCGACGAACGGCGCCAGCCGGTCGAGCAACAGGTCGACCTCGCGTTCGAAGCGCGGCGAGACATCGTGGATGGAGGCGAGCAAACGCTTCATCGCGCCAGCACATGCGCACACGCCCGTCGATGCGCAAGGCTCAGTCGTCGTCGATCGCCCTGGCAAGCAGATTGCGGATCGCGATCAACGTCGGTGTCGCCGCAGCCGGCGCGGGCACCGGCGCTGCGGCCGGCTCGCGTGCGAGCAATTGCTGCACGCCCTTGATCGTATAGCCTTCGCGATTGAGCAGCCGGTCGATCCGCTCGACCAGCGCGACATCCTCGGGCCGGTAATAACGACGATTGCCCGCGCGTGTTACCGGCCGGAGTTGCGGGAAGCGCCCTTCCCAATACCGCAGAATGTGCGGGGCGAGGCCGGTTGCCTGAGCGACCTCGCCGATAGTGCGAAACGCGGCGGCGGATTTGGCGTCCGACGCCAAACGCTCAGCTCCCGACGATGCGGTCGCGCATCATCTGGCTGGCACGGAAGGTCAGCACGCGGCGGGGTGCGATCGGCACCTCGACGCCCGTCTTGGGGTTGCGGCCGACCCGCTCGCCCTTGTCGCGCAACACGAACGTGCCAAAGCCCGAGATCTTGACGTTCTCGCCCCTCGACAGCGCACCACACATATTTTCGAGGATCTGCTCGACCAGCCGCGACGAATCCGCGCGGGACAGACCCACCTGCTTGTGAAGCGACTCGGCCAGATCAGCCCGCGTCAACGTACCTGCTTCAGTCATCGACTTCCCTCTACCCCCCGGAAAGGTTGCACAATTCAGTTCCCGCTTAGAACGAATCGCGCGAATTGTCGATGCAGCGGCCCGTCGCGGCCTAGACGCGCAGGACCGCAGCGCCCCAAGTAAATCCGCCGCCCATCGCTTCCAGCACGACGAGGTGTCCAGGCTGGATCCGACCGTCGCGGATCGCCACGTCGAGCGCGAGCGGCACCGATGCGGCGGAGGTGTTCGCATGCTGGTCGACGGTGACCACAACCTTTTCAGACGGCAAGGAAAGTTTGCGCGCGGTGGCATCCAGGATGCGGGCGTTGGCCTGGTGCGGAACCACCCAGTCGACCGTCTCGGAAGCCAGTCCGGCGGCCTGCAAAGCCTCCTCCATGACCGCCGCCAAGTTGACGACAGCGTGGCGAAATACCTCGCGTCCCTTCATCCGCAGCTTGCCGACGGTGCCCGTTGTCGAGGGTCCCCCGTCGACAAAAAGCAACCCATTATGGCGACCATCGGCATGGAGCCGCGTCGCGAGCACGCCACGCGCGTCCGGATCGCGCGCATCGTCGACGGAGTCGCGTGCTTCCAGCACGATGGCCCCGGCGCCGTCGCCGAACAGCACGCAGGTGGTGCGGTCTTCCCAGTCGAGGATGCGGCTGAACGTCTCGGCCCCGATCACCAGCGCACGGCGGTGCGCCCCGGCGCGGATCATGCTGTCGGCGACCTGCACCGCATAGAGGAAGCCCGAGCAGACCGCCGCGACGTCGAACGCGACGCAATCGTCGATCCCCAGCATCGCCTGCACCTTGGTGGCAGTCGCCGGGAAGGTGTTGTCGGGGGTGGCGGTGGCGAGCACGATCAGGTCGATATCGCCCGCGACCAGCCCCGCCGCCGCAATCGCCGCGATCGCGGCATCGCGCGCCAGCGTCGCGGTCGTCTCGCCGTCACCGGCGATATGGCGGAAGCGGATGCCGGTACGCTCGACGATCCATTCGTCGGACGTATCGACGCGCTCGGCCAGCTCGGCATTGGAAACACGGCGGGCGGGAAGCGCGGACCCGGTCCCCGTCAGCACCGCACGGATCATGCCGCGGCCTTCGCTTCGAAATGGCGCAGGTCCTCGACGATCCTGCGTGTCAGGTCGGCGCGTACCATCTTGGCGGCATTGCCGATCGCGGTCGCCACCCCGCGCTCGTTCGCGCTGCCGTGGCTTTTGACCACCAGCCCGTTGAGCCCGAGGAAGACCGCGCCATTGTGGTTGTTGGGATCGAGGTGATCGCGCAGCAGCTCGGTCGCCGGACGCGAGATCAGGAAGCCAACCTTCGATCGCACCGAACTGCGGAACGCGCGCTTGAGCAGGTCGGCGACGAAGCGCGCAGTGCCTTCGGCGGTCTTGAGCGCGATATTGCCCGAAAAGCCGTCGCAGACGATCACGTCATGCTCGCCGCGCGACAGCCGGTCGCCCTCGACGAAGCCCGTAAACTTCATCGGCAGATGCGGCGCGGCGCGCAGCATCTGCGCGGCGTCGCGAATCTCGCCGGTGCCCTTCTGGTCCTCGCTGCCGATGTTGAGCAGCGCGACGCGCGGGGCATCCAGCTCCAGCGTGGTGCGCGCATAGGCCGCGCCCATCACCGCGAATTGCACGAGGTTGCGCGCATCGCACTCGGTGTTCGCGCCGAGGTCGAGCATCACGCAATCATTGTCGCCGAGCGTCGGCAGCATCGCGGCCAGCGCCGGACGGTCGATGCCGCGCATCGTCCGCAGCGATAGCTTGGCCATCGCCATCAGCGCGCCGGTATTGCCCGCCGACACCGCCGCGGCGGCGCGTCCCTGCTTCACGCAGTCGATCGCGACGCCCATCGAGGTCGTCTTGGCACGACGGATCGCCTGGCTCGGCTTCTCGTCGCCCGCGATCACATCGGGAGCGTGAACGATCTCGGAATGCTGCGCGAGATTGGGATGCTGGGACAGCCCGTCGCGAATCGCCGCCTCGTCGCCGACCAACAGATAGTTGACGTCGTCGTAGCGGCGGCACGCACGCGCCACCCCGGCCAGCATCACCGCCAGCCCCTCGTCACCGCCCATCGCATCGACGGCGATCCGGGACCTGTCGGAAATCACTGCACCTCGCTCCCGAAACTGCGCCTGCACCCGGTCAGGCTCAGGCGTCGACCGCGATGACCTCGCGACCATTGTAGTGACCGCACGCGGTGCACAGGTTGTGCGGACGCTTCAGCTCGCCGCAGTTCGGGCATTCCTGAAACGCCTCGACCGAGAGGGCGTCGTGCGCGCGGCGCATGCCACGGCGGGAGGGAGAAGTCTTTCGCTTGGGGACGGCCATCGCGGCACCTTGATTTGTCTAGTAGTTCATATGAGCGACGAGCCGGTGCACGGCGCCGCGCGGACGATGCGAGCACCGGCCGCGGCAGACAGCCGGGCATCGGCTCGCATCGCGAAGCCCCGCGCCTATAGCGAATTCCCCAGCGGTTGCAAGCAAAGCCCGTCACATGACCTCCGTGCCGTAAACGTCCGGAGCCTGCCGTCGTGTCCCTCTCAGGCCGAAAGCGCGCGGTCGCTGACGAACATGTTGTGCGCGCGCTCGTGCGCGAAGGTGCTGGGCTTGCCATGGCCGGGAATGAACGCCGTCGCATCGCCGAGCGGCCACAACTTGGTCACGATCGATTCGATCAGCTGCTTGTGATCGCCCTGCGGCAGATCGGTCCGCCCGACCGAGCCCTGGAACAGCACGTCGCCGACCTGCGCGAATCGCGACGGCGCGTGATGGAAGATCACATGCCCCGCCGTGTGCCCCGGCGTATGATAGACGTCGAGCGTCAGGTCGCCGACCGTCACCGTGTCGCCATCGTCCAGCCAGCGGTCCGGCTCGAACACCACGCCCTCGATTCCCCACTGACGGCCGTCCTCATTCAGGCGGGCGAGCCAGAAGCGGTCGGCCTCATGCGGGCCTTCGATAGGCACGTCGAGCTGATCGGCGAGCGGCTTCGCCCCGCCGGCATGGTCGATATGGCCGTGGGTCAGCAGGATCTTCTCGACCGTCACTCCGGCCTGCTCGATCGCTGCCAGGATGCGCGGCAGGTCGCCGCCCGGATCGACCACCGCCGCCTTCATCGTCGCGGTGCACCAGATCAGGGTGCAATTCTGCTCGATCGCGGTGACGGGGACGATCGCGGCGCGCAACGGGGTGTCGGTCATCGGAAAACTCCTGCCGGGATACGCGGATCGCCGGTGCCGCGGGGATTAACTTCGACCTTTGTCGGACGCAACGCGGCTTGCGGGTGTAACGACCTGCAGGCATCAAGGGCAGCAATGCGTCTTGCCGCTCCTTTCGTGCTGCTCCACGATGCCCGTTCCGGGCTCGACCGCGCGAGGCTGTACCACCGGCCGCGGCAGGTGCTCACCGCCCGGACGCCCGCCGAGGTGCATGACGTGCTGGCGGCGATTCGATCGTGGCCTGGGGCGGCGGCGGGCTTCCTTTCCTATGGCGCCGGCGCGGCGTTCGAGCCTGCTGCCGGGAGCGAGCCCGATTGCGCGACCCCGCTGGCGTGGTTCGGACTGTTCGACAGGCATGAGGAGGTCGCGGACGTCGCCGCGCTGCTCCCCGATCCGGCCGGTGCATGGACCGGCGCCCCCGTGCCCGAGCCGTCGCGCGCCGATTATCGCGCGATGTTCGACGCCGCGCAGGCGCTGATCCGTGCGGGCGATCTGTACCAGCTCAATCTCACCTTCCGCGCCCGCGTGCCGTTCATCGGCGACCCGCTCGCGCTTTATGCCGGATTGCGGCAGGCGGCGCGCGCGGGGTGGAGCGCGCTGGTCGCGACCGGCGCGCAGACGATCCTCTCGCTGTCGCCCGAATTGTTCTTCACGCGCGACGGCGATGCGCTCGTCAGCCGCCCGATGAAGGGCACTGCGCGCCGCAACGCCGATCCCGCCATCGACCTCGCGGTCGCGCGCGCGATGGCCACCGACGCCAAGCAGCGCGCCGAGAACCTGATGATCGTCGACCTGATGCGCAACGACCTGTCGCGCGTCGCGGTGACGGGCAGCGTCGCGGTGCCCGAATTGTTCGCGGTCGAGCGCTATCCGACCGTCCACCAGCTTACCTCGAAGGTCACGGCAACGCTCGCGCCGGCGCGCGATGGCGTCGATGTGCTGTCCGCGCTGTTCCCCTGCGGCTCGATCACCGGCGCGCCGAAGGTTCGCGCGATGCAGGCGATCGCCGCGGTCGAGCGCGGCACCGCGCGCGGCGCCTATACCGGTGCGATCGGGCGGATCGACGCCGATGGCAGCGCGGCGTTCAACGTCGCGATCCGCACGCTGACGATCGACGAGGGCGCGGACCATGCCGTCATCGGGATCGGCGGCGGGATCGTCGCCGATTCGCGCGTCGACGACGAATGGGACGAGGCGATGGCCAAGGCGGCGTTCCTGGCCGGCGCGCGGCGGCGGGTTGACCTGCTCGAAACGATGGCGTTCGACCCCGAAGAAGGCGTGATGCGGATCGAACGGCATCTCGAACGGCTCCGCACCAGCGCCGATGCGCTCGGCTTCACCTTCGACCGCCACGCCGCGCGCAACGAGCTTCAGGCCGCGACCTTCCGGCTGCGCGCCGCCGCCCGCGTCCGGCTGCTGGTGTCGCAACGTGGGGTCGTCGCGATCGAGGTCGCCGCCGCGCCGCCCGCGCCCGACCGGCCGTTGCGCGTCGCGCTCGCCCCCTTGCCGGTCGGCGAGCACGACTGGCGCCTGCGCCACAAGACCAGCGACCGCCGCTTCTACGACGCCGCGCGCACCTCGATCGGCGCGGACGAGGTGCTGTTCTTCACCCCCGACGGCCGTCTGACCGAGGGCAGCTTCACCAACCTGTTCGTGCCGCGCGGCGACACATTGGCCACGCCCTGTGCCGGGCCGTTGCTGCCGGGCGTGTTGCGCGGCGAATTGCTGGATTCGGGTCGCGCGGTGGAGCAGGACCTGACCGCGGCCGACCTGAGCGACGGGCTGTTCGTCGGGAATGCGTTGCGCGGACTAATGCGAGCGACGCTCGCGGTTGCACAATGAGGCCGAGCATCGCATAGGCGCAGCGCTTCCTAGTCAAAGGCGCCCATCATGCACACCTCCGCCGCGCTCGACCGCATCAATCCTTCCCCGACGCTGGCGATCACCAGCCGCGTGCTGGAGCTGAAGCGGGCCGGGGTCGACGTGATCGGGCTGGGCGCGGGCGAACCGGACTTCGACACGCCCGATTTCGTGAAAGAGGCCGCGATCGAGGCGATCCGCGCGGGCAAGACGAAATACACCAACGTCGACGGCACCGCCGAGCTGAAGGACGCGATCGTCGCCAAGTTCAAGCGCGACAACCGCCTCGATTATACCCCGGCACAGATCAGCGTGAACGTCGGCGGCAAGCACACGCTGTTCAACGCGCTGGTCGCGACGCTGGATGCCGGCGACGAAGTCATCGTCCCCGCGCCTTATTGGGTCAGCTACCCCGACGTCGTGCAGTTCGCGGGCGCGACCCCGGTGATCGTCGCGGCCGGTGCGGACGTCGGCTACAAGCTGACCCCGGCGATGCTCGAGGCGGCGATCACGCTCAAGACCAAGTGGCTGATCCTCAACTCGCCGTCGAACCCGACCGGCGCGGCCTATACCGTCGACGAGCTGAAGGCATTGGGCGCCGTGCTGGAGCGGCATCCGCACGTCTGGATCTTCGCCGACGATATGTACGAGCATATCGTCTATGACGATTTCCGCTTCGCCACGATCGCCGAGGTTTGCCCGTCGCTCTACGAGCGGACGCTGACCGTCAACGGCTGTTCCAAGGCCTATGCGATGACCGGCTGGCGGATCGGCTTCGCGGCCGGCGCGAGCTGGCTCATCAAGGCTATGGCCAAGCTCCAGTCGCAATCGACCAGCAACCCGTGCTCGATCGCGCAAGCGGCGGCGACCGCCGCGCTGACCGGCGACCAGTCGTTCCTCAAGGAACGTGCGCAGGCGTTCCAGATCCGCCGCGATCTGGTGGTGGACATGCTGAACGCTGCGGAGGGCATCACCTGCCCGAAGCCCGAGGGCGCGTTCTACGTCTATCCCAGCGTCGCGGGCGTGATCGGCAAGTCGACTCCGGCGGGCAAGAGGATCGAAACCGACAGCGATTTCGTCGGCTATCTGCTCGACGATGCGAAGGTCGCGGCGGTGCAGGGCGTGGCATTCGGCGTCTCGCCGGCGATGCGGATCAGCTACGCGACCTCGGAAGCGCTGCTCACCGAGGCGTGCCAGCGCATCCAGGCGGCGTGCGCCGCCCTGAAATAACGCGCTTTTTCCGAAACGATCGCTTTCGCACTCTGCGATGGAAGGACAGCCTCGCTGTCCGTAGATCGACGCCAGATGAACGAGCGGCCAAGCCGCCGTTCAGCCGTCGGGGCTAATGTTGCGGTGGTCGTCACCCGCTGCTGCCCCCGCTGCAACGACGTGACGACGATCGAGCGACATGCCGCACACGCGGCCAAGGAAAAGAGAGCAACTGATGATCGGCTTCATCAAGTCCAGCTTCGCATGGCAGTTCGCTGGTGGTTTCCTGATCGGCGCCGCCGGGATGCTGGCGATCCACGCCACCCAGCCGGAAATGCCGAGCAACCCCTATGCGGCGACCCACGCCACGCGCTGATCGGTGCGGGTCGCTCTGGCGGAGCGACCTTTAACAACCCATATCAGGCGCATGACGCGCATTCTCGCCTTCACCGCGGCATTGCCGCTCCTGCTCGCCGGCTGCGGCACCGCCCAGGCCGAGCGCGCCGTCCCGATCCCCGTTGCGGCGCATGACGTGCCCGCCACCGCCGGCATGCAGACCGCAGTGCTGGCGGGCGGCTGCTTCTGGGGCATGGAGGCGGTGTTCCAGCAGGTGAAGGGCGTCCGCGACGTCATCGCGGGCTATGCCGGCGGCACGCCGCAGACCGCGAACTATGCCACGGTCAGCAGCGAGACCACCCGCCATGCCGAGGCGATCCGCATCACCTACGATCCGCGCGTCGTCAGCTATGCGACGTTGCTGCGGGTCTATTTCTCGATCGCGCACGATCCCACGCAGCTGAACCGACAGGGGCCGGACAGCGGCACCAGCTATCGCTCGGCGATCTTCCCGCAGACGCCGGAGCAGCGCGCCGTCGCCGCGGCGTACATCTTGCAGCTCGGCCAGGCGCACGCCTTCGCGCAGCCGATCGTAACGCGGCTGGAGGCGGGACGCTTCTACCCGGCGGAATCCTATCATCAGGATTTCTTCCGCCGGAACCCGACGCACCCGTATATCGTGCGCTGGGACAAGCCGAAGGTCGCGGGCTTCCGCGCGGCCTTCCCGCAACTGGCAATGCGGTAGCGGCACCGTCACCCCGGCGAATGCCGGGGTAATGCCATTACAGAGGTTTCGGCGCGTCCAGCCGACGCGCTTCCTCGACCAGCAACACCGGCACCCCGTCGCGCACCGGATAGGCCACCCCGCCCGCCTCCGACACCAGCTCCTGCCGCCCGGCATCATACCGAAGCGGCGTCCGCGTCGCCGGGCACACCAGCCGTTCGAGCAACCACGGGTCGATCGTCATTGCAACGTCACCCGGTCCTCGCCGTCGTGGCGGCCGAAGAACTGCATCAACTGCACCAGCATCTCGGCACGCATCGCCAGGTCGGGCGCTTCCAGCAGAGCCTGCTTGGCGGCGACGTCGAACGGCGCGATCTGCGCGACGCCGTTGACAAGGCTGACGTCGTCGAGCCGACCTACCGCGTCCCAATCGACGCTATAGCCATGCGCCTCCGCAAACTGCCGCGACTCCATCTCCAGCGAGGCACGCGCCCCCAGCGACAATGTCTCGTCCTCCGCGACCGGCAACAGCTCGGCTTCGACCTGCCGGAACGGCGTCGTCACCACCAGCTCGCGCCGCACGCGGAACAGCGCCAGCCCTTGCAGGATCAGATTGTACCGCCCGTCGTCGAGCGCCTCGACCTCGGCGATCCGCCCGACGCAGCCGATATCGAACAGATCGGGCGCATCGACATCCTCGCTGTCGGGACGCGGCTGGATCATCGCGATTCGCCGATCGCGCGCCATCGCGTCGGACACCATCGCGCGATAGCGCGGCTCGAAGATGTGCAGCGGCAGATGCAGCTGCGGAAACAGCAGCGCGCCCGGCAGCGGGAAGATCGAGAGCCGCGTCGTGTCGGTCATCCGAACAGGATCGCCGACAGCTTGCGCCGCTGCGCCGACACCCATGGATCTTCCAGCCCGACGACCTCGAACAGCTTGAGCAATTGCTGCCGCGCCGCATCGTCGTTCCACGCGCGATCCGCCGCGACGATCGACAGGAGGCCGCTCGCTGCGGCCTCGCGATCTCCCGCCGCCATCCGCGCATTGGCGAGATCGAACCGCGCCTGAAGGTCTTCGCGGTTGGCCGCCACCGCCGCTTCCAGCGGAGCGAGATCGTCGACCGCCGGGGCCGATTTGGCGAGCGCCAGCGCCGCCGCCGCGCGTTGCACGTCGGGCAGCTTCGCCGCGTCTTCGGGCAGCGCCGCGATCGCCGCTTCGGCTTCCTCGACCTGCCCCGCCGCGACCAGCGCGCGGATGCGCCCGGACAGCACCGCATGATGCTCGGGCGCCATCTCGGCCAGTTGGTCGAAGATGGACAGCGCCCGCTCCGCATCGCCCTCGGCCAGCACCTGCTCGCCTATCGCGATCAACGGCTCCAGCTCCGCCTCCTGCGACTGCGCCTCGCCGCTGATCGGCAATTGGCGCAGCAACTGGTCGAGCATCGCCTTGAGCTGCGATTCGGTGCGTGCGCTGGTCAGGTCGGCGACGAGCTGCCCCTGGAACATCGCATAGACCGTCGGGATCGAGCGGATCTGGAACTGCGCCGCGATGAACTGGTCCTTGTCGGTATCAACCTTGGCCAGCACCACGCCCTTGTCGGCATATTCGGCCGCGACCTTTTCCAGCACCGGCGTCAGCGCCTTGCACGGCCCGCACCATTCCGCCCAGAAATCGACGATCACGAGCTGCGTCATCGACGGTTCGACGACGTCCGTGCGGAACCGCTGGACCGCTTCCTTCTCGGCGGGTGACATGCCTAACGTGGCCAAGGGGCACTCCTGAAATTGCTTGCCCCCTTATGTGGGATGGCGGCGGGGGATACAAACCCCCCGCCCCACCCGCTTTGGTCAGGATGCGGCGCGATCAGGTCGACATCGACCGATCACCCCTGAGCATCAGCCGTCATCCCGGACTTGATCCGGGATCCCGCTTCTACCTCGGTCACCAAGAAGAAGTGAGGCCCCGGATCAAGTCCGGGGCGACGAACGAAGGAGAGGCGAGCATCGAATGCGACGAAGGTCCGTCGCACCTCCCTGATCGTCGCTCACCCTCAGAAGGCGGCAGTCAGCGCGAAGACCACCTTGGCGCCCGCGATCGAGCCCACCCCGTCCTGCCCGCGGCTGAAGCTCGGCTGGAGATAGGCGGCCTTTCGGTCGGTAATGTTGGTGTCGACATAGGCGACCCCGACGGTCAGCGGCGTGCTCGGAATGGTATAGTCGACGCCCAGCAGCCAGTCGGCGTAATTTCCGGTCGGCGCAACGCTGGTCGCGAACGGTCCCAGCCCCTTGTTGCCGCTCGATGCGCCGATATGCGCCTTGGCGGTCAGCCCGGTGCCGGGGATGCCCGCGGCGGCATCGCCCCAGACGTAGAGATTGTCGCCCTTTGCACCCGGATTGCTGTAACCGACGCCGTTCTCATAATCGACCTTGGAGGCGATATCACCATTGGCCGACCACGCACCCAAAGCTTCCTGCTTCGGCGCGTAGGCGACACCCGCCGTCAGGCTGACCGGCCCGGCGGTACCCGACAGCTTGACGTAAGGCTCGATGAAGTCGGTGTTATCGAAGCCGCCCGGATACATGTACCAGGTCGCGCCGATGTCGAGCGTACCGCCGTCGCCGATCGGGGTCTTGAACCCGGCGATCAGGTCCAGCTCCATATTGGCGCCACCGAACGTGCCCCAGCCGGAAAGGTTCGATCCCCAGGTGCCGATATAGATGCCGCTCTCATGCGCGATCGTGAAGCCGCCCTGCACGGCAAGGTTCTCGTCGGACTGCGACACGCCGCGGAAACGGTAGTCGCTGACCAATCCGACCGATCCCGAGACGGTGACCGGCTTGGGCGGCGCCTCTTCCTGCGCGGCGGCGGGAACGGCAACCAGCGACAGCATGGCGGCGGGAATAAGGAATGCGTACTTCATGGAACCTCCTGATGGTAAGAGGCTCCTCCTGCTTGCGGTCCGCTTCGCTCTCCCCCGACGAGCGGGAGGGCGATGGCTGGCTCACATCCCAAACCTATTTACACCGCGTTGCAGCAATGTTTCTGATCGGCATCAAAACATTGCTGCGCCGCAGCCTTAGTGCTGATCGTCGTTCAGTGTGGCGATCCGGCCACTTGCGCCTGTGACCTTCACGGACTGGCCAGAGGCACGCCGCCGTTGGAACCAGTCGCGCAGCATCTCCGCGCTGGTGTGATCGACCGCGCTGAGCCGCGTCGCGTCGATCCGCACCGGCGTGTCGGTCGGCACCCGGTCGAGCGTTTCTGACAGCTTGGGCAAGGTCACGAAGGTCGCGGTGCCGTCCAGCGTGATCGCATGGGTATCGGCCTCCTGCCCTTCATAGACGCGCAACCGCAACCGGTGGAGGTTGGGGATCAGCTCAAGCATCGTCAGCCCGATGCCGACGAGCACCCCGGTCAACAGGTCGGTCGACACCACCGTCACCAGCGTCGCCGCCCAGATCAGCACCGGCAACACGCCGTAGTCGCGGAACAGGTGCGTGGCGTGCTTGACGCTGACCAGTCGGAAGCCGGTGACGACCAGGATCGCGCCGAGCGCCGCCATCGGGATCAGCTTGAGCACGAACGGCAGCGCCGCGACGAAGCCGAGGATCCACACGCCGTGCAGCATCGCCGACAGCCGCGTCGCCGCGCCCGCCTGAACGTTGGCGGAGCTGCGCACGATCACTCCGGTCATCGGCAACGCGCCGGCAAAGCCGCACAACAGGTTGCCGAAGCCCTGTGCGCGCAACTCCTTGTTGTAATCGGTGCGGACGCCATTGTGCATCTTGTCGACCGCCGCCGCCGACAGCAACGTCTCGGCCGAGGCGATGAACGCGATCGCCACCGCCGCTGCGATCACCGCCGGATCGAGCAGCCGCGCGAAGCCCTCGCCGCTCGGCGGGGTGATTGCGGCGACGATCGAATCGGGCACCTGTACCCGCGCGACTTCCAGCGCGAACAGCAGCGAGACGATCGTCCCGACCAGCACCCCGACCAGCGCCCCCGGCAACAGCCGCAGCGAAGCCGGGCGGAACTTTTCCCAGCCGATCATCGCGGCGATCGTCACCACGCCGATCGCGAACGCGAACTCGGTCGCCTGCAAATTGCTCGGCGACAGGCCGAACAGCCGGCCCGGCATCGCCGCGAGGTTCTGCAACCCGCTCGGCAGCGGGCGATGGTCGAACAGCACGTGGAACTGGCCGACGACGATCAGCACCCCGATCCCCGCGAGCATCCCGTGCACCACCGCCGGCGAGATCGCCTTGAACCAGCCACCCAGCCGGAACACTCCCGCCACGACCTGCACCGCGCCGGCCACGACCAGGATCGGCCCCAGCGCCGCCAGCCCCTGGTCGCGCACCAGTTCGTAGACGATCACCGCCAGCCCCGCGGCCGGACCGCTCACCTGCAGCGGCGATCCGGCGATCGCCCCGACGATGATCCCGCCGATGATCCCGGTGATCAGCCCCTTCTCGGCCGGCGCACCCGAGGCGATCGCAATCCCCATGCAAAGCGGCATCGCGACGAGGAAGACGACGATCGACGCGGTCAGATCGCGCCCAAGCAGCGAGAAAGAGGGCACCGAGATGCCGGGACGAGTCATCGCCGGATCGGATGGAGGAACCACGCTGGCCATCATGCGTCCAGCCGGAACGATCGCGCGGCGATCACATGGGGGCGTTCGCCTGCGCTGGCCACGTCGACTCTCCTGATGTCAATCGTCCAGGTCTTACGGCCGGCTCCTTGCTGCCGTGCGGCGCGTGCGTGTCATTTCGTTTCCTGAGGCGGCAACACGATCTCCGCGCACAGCCCGCCCCCGACGCGGTTGGCGAGCGTCAGCCGCCCGCCCTCCTCCGCGACAGCGAGTTGGACGATCGACAGCCCAAGCCCGAACCCGACCGTGTCGCGCGATCGCGCGGGATCGAGCCGCACGAACGGCTCGAGCACATGCTCCAGTTCGTCGTCGGGGATTCCCGGACCGTCATCTTCGATGCGGATCACGGCACCGGGGCGGTCGGTGATGAGCCTGATCGTGACCGTGTCGCCATAATGGAGGGCATTTTCGACGAGATTGACCAACGCACGCTTGAATCCGACGCGCCGGAGCCGCCACTCGCAGTGATCCGGGCCGTCATAGGTCGCCACTCGCCCACGATCCTCGGCATCGTCGGCCAGCGTCGCACACAGTACCGCCAGGTCGACGACGCTGGTCGGCTCCGGCTCCGCCGACCCGCCAAGGAAGGCGAGCAGCGAGGTGATCATCGCCTCCATCTCACTGACATCGCGAACGATTGCGTCGCGGGTCTCGACGTCGGGCAGCGCCTCGGTCCGCAGGTGCAGCCGCGCGAGCGGGGTGCGCAGATCGTGACCGACCGCCGCCAGCGCCTGCGTCCGCCCCGCGATCAGCGCCTGGATACGATCCTGCATCCGGTTGAACGCCGTAATGACGCGCCGCACCTCGCCTGGCCCATCCTCTTGGACATGCTCGACAATTCCGTGCCCGACGCGATCTGCTGCGGTCGCCAGCCGCCGCAAGGGCAGCAGCACACGTCGCAGCAGCAGCGCCCCCAGCAGCATCAACGCGATCGCCGGCACCATCGCCAGCGCGATCCGCTCGAACGAAAGGTTGAGGTTGGCGATCGGCTGCCGCGTACGAAAAAACAGCCAGCTTCCGTCCTCTAGCTGCAATCCACCCGTCACCACCGAACGCCGCCCCGGCGATTGCAGCCGCAGCCACAGGTCACCGGTCGCCAGCGAAGGCTCCCATTCGAGTACCTGCCGATGCATTTCGTCGAGGGCGGGCGCAATTGCCGGCACCGCGGGCAAGGTCGCGCTCCATTGCAACGCGTATCGATCGGTGGTCAGCTCGGACGCCATCGCCGGACGCTCGGGCTGCGGGCGTTCGGCGATCAGCCGGCGGCTGATGACCAGATGCTCGGCGAGCCGATTAGCCTCGTCGTCACGCACCGCAAACCCGCTGGCACGCTCGTAAAGCAAGGTACTGGCGCCGAATTCGATCACCAGCGTCAGCAACAGGATACCCAGCACCTGCCCCAGCAGGCCGACTGCCGGGCGGCGCAGGAAGGTCATGCGCTCAGCTGCGCTCGACGGGCGCGTTGAGCATATAGCCGACCCCGCGCACCGTCACGATCGGTGCCGGTGCACCCGCGCTGCCCAGCTTGCGGCGAAGCCGGCTGACCAGCACGTCGATCGAGCGATCCGAACTGTCGCCGAGCCGCGTACGGCTCAACTCGATCAGCCGCTCGCGCGCGATCACGCGTTGCGCGTGATCGGCCAATACCACCAGCAGGTCGAACTCCGCGCCCGTCAGGTCGACGATCGCACCGCTCGGCGAGGCGAGTTCACGGCGTGGCAGGTTTACCGTCCAGCCGTCGAAGATCAGCATTCCCTGATCGCCCGCGCCCGCCCGACGGTCGAGCGCCGGCCGCCGCAGCACCGCGCGCACCCGCGCCACCAATTCGCGCGTCCCGAATGGCTTGGCGATATAATCGTCCGCGCCCAGCTCCAGCCCGACCACGCGGTCGGTCTCGCTCGCGCGCGCCGACATGAAGATGATCGGCACGTCGCTCTTCTGGCGCAGCGACCGGCACAGATCGATCCCGCTCGTCCCCGGCAGCATGATATCGAGCAGCACGAGATCGACCGGCCCCGAATCGAGCGCCAGCCACATCTCCGGCGCTGCGGAGGCGGGACGGACGGCGAAACCATTCTCCTGAAGCGCGCGGGCGGTGAGCATTCGGAGCGACGGATCGTCCTCGACAAGCAGGATCGTAGGGGCAGTCATGTCCGCAGGACGTAGGGGCCACGCCGAAGCCGGTCAATTCGCGGCACGAAAAACGCAGGCTCTTGTGAAAAAGCTGTTGCGGGCTCCGAACACCGCTGCTAGTGGCGCCACCTCACCCGACGGGAGCAGCCAAATGCTTCCGATCACGGCGCCAGAGCGGGCGTAGCTCAGGGGTAGAGCACAACCTTGCCAAGGTTGGGGTCGAGGGTTCGAATCCCTTCGCCCGCTCCAGTCTTCCACATACAAGCGCATCTCCCTTCGGGGAAAGTTCGGCTTTATTGCTCGCACGCCACGCCCATCGGCCGTGACGACGCGGCGGCGCTGCGCTACGGGCGCGGGCATGAGGCCGTTCTTCTCGCTCCTGCTCGCCGGCGCGCATTGGCCGGCTCGGTTGCTGGCCTGTGTCGGCGCGGCGCTGTGCCTTGCGTTGACGTTTCTCGTCTGCGCGCAGCTGCCGCTGAGCCAGGCCGACCTGCCGATCATCGTCGCGCCGCTCGGTGCCTCGGCGGTGCTGGTGTTCGCGGTGCCCGCCAGCCCGCTGGCGCAGCCGTGGTCGGTAATCGGTGGCAATGTCGTTTCGGCGCTCATCGGGGTCGCCGCCTACCAGTTGATCCCGCAGATCGCGCTCGCGGCCGGCATTGCGGTCGGCGGCGCGATCCTCGCGATGTCGCTGCTGCGTTGCCTCCACCCGCCCGGCGGTGCGGCGGCGCTGACCGCAGTGATCGGCAGCACCGGCATCCATGCCGCCGGCTGGACCTTCGCCTTCGCGCCGGTCGGCATCAATTCGGTCGCGCTGGTCGCGCTTGGCGTCCTCTATCATCGCATGACCCGCCACAGCTATCCGCATCGTGCCGCCGCACCGGTCGCAGCCCCCACGCCGGGGCTGCACGCCGCGGACATCGACGCAGCGCTGGCCGACCTGCACGAGACGTTCGACATCGCGCCCGAGGATCTCGACGCGCTGCTGACCCGCGCCGAAGCGCATGCCGCCGCCCGCCGCGCCGGCTCGACAAGTGCGCGGCAACCCGGCACGCCGGTGCGATGACAGCTTCTTCGATTCGTGTGGGCATCGGCGGCTGGACCTACGAGCCATGGCGTGGGACCTTCTATCCCGACAAATGGCCGCAGAAGCGCGAGCTGGAATATGCCAGCCGTCACGTGACCGCGATCGAGGTCAACGGCACCTTCTATTCGTCGTTCAAGCCAGCGACCTTCGCCGGCTGGCGCGCGACCGCGCCCGACGGGTTCGTCTTCGCGCTCAAGGCGTCGCGCTATTGCGTGACGCGCAAGGTGCTGGCGGAGGCCGGCGAATCGATCGCGCGCTTCGTCGGTCAGGGGATCGTCGAGTTGGGCGACATGCTCGGCCCGATCCTTTGGCAGATGCCGGCGACACGGAAGTTCGATGCCGACGACATGGCGGCGTTCCTCAAGCTGCTGCCCGCCAGCGAGGCCGGCGTGCCGCTGCGTCACGCGATCCAAGTACGACACGAAAGCTTCGCGACCCCCGACTTCGTCGCCTTGTGTCGCGCCGCCGGGGTGGCGATCGTTCATGGCGCTTCTGCCGACTACCCGGCGCTGGCGGATGTGTCGGGCAACTTCGTCTATGCGCGACTCGAGGATGCCCGCGAGGAGGAACCGGCCGGCTATGCTCCGGCCGCGCTCGACCGCTGGCGTGACGTCGCGCGAGGGTGGGCGGCGGGCGAGAGCCCCAGTGGGCTGCCCTATGTCGCGGAACCGGCGCCGACGCAGCCCCGCGACACATTCATCTTCATGATAAACGGCGCAAAAGTCCGCGCACCGCACGCCGCGATGGCATTGATCGAGCGGCTCGGCTGAGGGCGGATGTTGGCAAAGTTGATGCCGGACGACGGCATTATCGTTCGTGTGACGTCGCAGCCATACCGGCTCCGCCGCAACGCTAGCTGTTGTTGGACGGTGTAGGACAGATCAATCGAGCGCGGCGACGATCGCCGCGATCGCCGGGTCGGTACAGGTGCGCACCGGATCGTCGGAGCCGTCGGCACGCGCGTGACGCGCGCCGGCCTCGAAGGCGTCGTACACCTGTTGGAACAAGCTCGGCCAAGCATGGCTGACGCCGTCCATCCACAATCCCTGTAACAGCCCATGGAGGTCGCAGACGATGCGGTCACAGACCGTGTAGGTCAGTTCGCCGGCGTGATAGGCGCGCGCGAGCCGCTCGGCAAAGCGATCGAGAAAGGCGGCGGTGTCCTCGATCGCGCCTGTCGACCCGCCGGCGCCGAGGTGCGCGCCGGTGGTGAGGTCACCGGTCGCGAGCGGAGCGGGCACGTCCATGCGGCGATCCTAGTGGCCCGCCGGGCGGCCGTGAACCCCTGCCCGATGTTGACGGATACAGGCGCGGGAGGTGTGCGTACGGTATCTCGAAGGTGCGCGGTGCGGGGATAGAGGGGCAAGCGATGAACAGAACGATCGGAATTGCCGGCGCTGCGGCGATGTCGCTGACCGGGGCCATGTCGGCGGCGGAGGCGATGGCACCCGGCGACGGCATGATGGTGCGAGATCGCGGAGGTGTCGGTCGATCCTGCGCAGCTCGACGCCTATAAGACGATCCTCGCCGCCGAGCAGGCAGCGTCGGTCCGCAGCGAGCCGGGGGTGTTGATGCTCCACTCGGTGCAGATCGCGGATGATCCGACGCAGATCCGGCTGCTCGAGGTCTATGCCAGCCGCGCCGCCTATGAAGCGCACATCCGCGCGCCGCACTTCCTGACCTACAAGACCGCGACGGCGACGATGGTCCTCGGACTGTGGCTCGTCGACACGCACCCGATCCTGTTGTGCGCCAAGTCGAAGGGCAAGGCTGGGGGGCCGGTGACGTGTATGTGAGCACGGCCGCTTCGCCATTGTCGGTCGACGCAGGACTGACGCGCCGCTGACCGACGCCATAGGACAGGCGCATCGTCATTCCGCGTTCGGAGCAGCGATGACCAACGACGAAGACCGCTATCTGCGCGAGGTGCAGTACCGCTTTCCCGACCGCCTGGAAGCGCGCGCAATCCTCCACCGCCGGTATGGGCGGGCCGACTGGTTCGCGTGGCTGGCGAGCGAGATCGCGTTCACGCCGGGCAGCGTGGTGGCGGATGTGGGCTGTGGTGCCGGCGCATTGTGGCGCGATGCACCGCGCGACGTTCCGGACGACTTGGCATTGCGGCTGGTCGATAGCTCGCCGGGGATGGTGGCGGCAGCGGAAGCGACGGTGCGCGCCGCCAAGCGCTGGAGCGACGTCGATGCGATCCTTGGCGATGCGACCGCGTTGCCGTTCCCGGACGATAGCATCGACACGGCGCTGGCGATCCACATGCTCTATCATCTCTCCGACCCTGCTGCGGGATTGGCCGAGTTGGCGCGCGTGGCCCGGCCGGGTGGAATAGTGGCGGTGGTCCTTAACCGCTCCGGTACGATGGCGGAACTGAGTGGACTTCTGGAGCAGGCACTCGGCCGCCCATCTGCACGTCCGGCCCCCTGTCGTCCGAGGATGGGCTGGCGTTGATGCAGACGCAATTCCGCACGGTCGAGGTGCGACGCTACGACGACACCTTGCGAGTCACCGATCCGGTCGACCTGCTCGGCTATCTCACCAGCCTGCCCGAGGCGGATACGCCGGGCGTGGCGGCGAAGCTGGCGGACGCGGTCGAGGCGGCGTTCCGACGATCTGCGGTCTTCGCGATCGCCAAGACTTCGGAGCTGTTAATCGCGCGGCGCTGAAGCGAAAAGTCGGGATTACCGGGCCGAGCGCGATTTGCCCCCCGCTCAGCCCAGCCGTTCTTTCAGGTCAAGCATCGCCAGCGCCGCCTTGGCCGCCGCGCCGCCCTTGTCGAGTTGCGCGGGGTCGGCGCGGGCGATCGCCTGCGCTTCGTTCTCGGTGGTGAGAATGCCGTTGCCGATCGCGACGCCGTCCATGGTCAACGCCATGATCCCACGCGCGCTTTCGTTGGCGACGATCTCGAAATGATAGGTCTCGCCGCGGATCACTACGCCCAGCGCGACGAATGCGTCATAGCGCCCGCTCTCCGCCGCGAGCGCGATCGCGCCGGGAACTTCGAGCGCGCCGGGGACGGTCAGCACCTCGGCGCGATGCCCCGCCGCCTCGACCGCGGCCGCGGCGCCCGCGACCAGCATGTCGTTGAGATGATCGTAGAATCGTGCTTCGACGATGAGGACGTTGGCCATCAATCCACCTTCCGTTCGCCGACGATCGACAGCCCATAGCCATCGAGCCCGACCAATGTGTGATGCGTGTTGGTGAGCAACACCATGTCGTGCACGCCCAGTTCAGCGAGGATCATCGCGCCGACGCCATAGTCGCGCAATTCCTCCATATCGACCGTTGCCTGCTCGCCCGCCTTCAGCCGCACCGCGGTGGTGAACGCGTCGGCGCGCTGGCGGTTGATGACGACGATCACCCCCGCGCCTTCCTCGGCGATCAGCTCCATCGAGCGCGACAGCATCCGGCTGCGCTCGCCCTCCTCACCGAACAGGTCGGCGAAAGGCGACAAGGCGTGCATCCGCACCATCGTCGGGCGCGCGGGATCGACGCGCCCCTTGACCAGCGCGATCTGCTCGGTGCCGGTCGCCTTGTTGCGATAGGCGCGCACCGTCCAGTCGCCGCCCCAGCGGCTGGTGAACGGCGCTTCGCTGACCAGTTCAACCAGATGGTCGTGGCGGCGGCGATAGGCGATCAGGTCGCGGATCGTGCCGATCTTGAGATTATGGAGCTGCGCGAACGAGACGAGATCGTCGAGGCGCGCCATCGTGCCGTCCTCGTTCATGATCTCGCAGATCACGCCCGAGGGATTGAGCCCGGCGAGCCGCGAGACGTCGACCGCTGCCTCGGTATGGCCGGCACGCACCAGCACGCCGCCATCGCGCGCGACCAGCGGGAAGACGTGCCCCGGCGTGACGATGTCGGTGCGGTCCTTGGTCGCATCGATCGCGACCGCGATCGTCCGCGCGCGGTCCGCGGCCGAGATACCGGTCGTCACCCCCTCGCGCGCCTCGATCGAGACGGTGAAGGCGGTTTCGTGACGCGTGCCGTTGTTGCGGCTCATCAGGTCGAGCCCGAGATCCTCGACGCGCGCCTTGGTCATGGCGAGGCAGATCAGCCCGCGGCCGTGGCGGGCCATGAAATTGACCTTCTCGGGCGTCGCCATCTGTGCGGGGATGACGAGATCGCCCTCGTTCTCGCGATCCTCGTCGTCGACGAGGATGAACATCCGGCCGTTGCGCGCCTCGTCGATAATCTCTTCGGGCGTCGACAGATAGCCGTGGCGCAGGCCACCCATCAAAGTGGTACTTTGATGGGATCCCGCAGGCGCGAGTTCGGCGGGCTTAGCGGCCACGATAATGCTCCATGCGTTGCAGATAGCGGGCGAGGACGTCGATCTCGACATTGACGGCCTGACCGGCCGCTAGCGCACCGAGCGTCGTGACCGCCTGCGTGTGCGGGATCAGGTTGACGGTGAAATGCGTGCCGTCGGCGGCATCCTCCACCGCATTGACGGTCAGCGAGACGCCATCGATCGTCACCGAGCCCTTGGGGGCAAGGAACGGCGCCAGCTCGGGCGTGATCCGAAAGGCGATGCGGCGCGAGTCGCCGTCGGTAGTGACGTCGGTCACCTCGGCGACGCCGTCGATATGGCCGGTGACGATATGCCCGCCCAGCTCATCGCCCAGCTTCATCGCACGTTCGAGGTTGAGCGGTCGCCCCTCGGTCCACTGGCCGTGCGCGGTCCGGCTGCGCGTCTCGTTCGAGACGTCGACCGCGAACCAGCCGGGTGCCTTGTCGACCACCGTCAGGCAAATGCCCGAGCAGGAAATCGACGCGCCGAGATCGACCGTCGCGACATCATAGCCGGTGGCGATGACGACGCGCGTGTCGCCGCGCTGCTCGATCTGGCGGATGGTGCCGATGTCGGTGACGATGCCGGTGAACATGGGGATTGGCCTTTCAGGCGCGCTCGTAGACTTCGAGCCGGTCGCTGCCAAGCTGGCGCTGATCGGTGAGCGTCCAGCGGCCGTGGGCGGCGGCGAGGTCGGTGAGTCCGAGGTCGGGAAGCGTGCGCCCGCCGCCGATCAGGATCGGAGCGCGGTACAGGAGAAGGCGGTCGACTAAGTCGGCGCGGAGGAAGGCGGCGGCGGTCTGCGCGCCGCCCTCGACGAAGAGATGGTCGGCCGGGAGCGTGGCGATGGCGGCGGGGGTGGTGATGTAGACTATTCCTCCCAGGAAGGGGAGGTGGAAGCCTGCAAGGCTGACGGAGGGGTGTTGAGGCTCGAAACGTTCCCGCAAGTGGCCACCCCTCCGTCAGCCTGTTGGGCTGCCACCTCCCCTTGCAGTGGAGGGTTGCTCGTGAGCACCACGCGCAGCGGGCTGCGATCCTCCAGCCCCGGCAACCGTACATCGAGCCGGGGCCGATCCGCCTGCCATGTCCCGCGCCCGACGAGGATCGCATCGTGGCGGCTGCGTTCGAGATGGGTGTGAGTGCGCGCTTCGGTGCCGGTGATCCACTGGCTTCGTCCGTCCGCCATCGCCGCCGCGCCATCGAGCGACAATGCCAGCTTGAGCGTGACATAAGGTCGCCCGTGCGCCTGACGGGTGAGGAAACCCGCCATCGATCGCCGCGCGGCCTCGGCGAGGACCCCGGTCTCGACCGCGATCCCGGCGGCGCGGAGTCGCGCGAAGCCGGTGCCATCGGTGCGAGGGTCGGGGTCGCCGATCGCCGCGACGACCCGCGCGACCCCTGCCGCGACGAGCAGATTGGCGCAGGCGAGACCGCGCGTGCTGACATGCGCGCAAGGTTCGAGCGTGACAAAAGCAGTCGCGCCGCGCGCGGCCTCGCCCGCCTCGGCAAGCGCGATCGCTTCGGCGTGCGGACGCCCGCCCGGCTGCGTCCAGCCGCGCCCCACGACGCGACCCTTGCCGACGATCACGCACCCGACATTGGGATTCGGCGCCGTCCGCCCGCGCGTCCGACCCGCCAGCGCGAGCGCGGCGGCCATCCAGCGCACGTCGTCGTTCAATGGATCAGATGCCCATGTCGTTCAGCTTGTCGTCGAGCCGCTTGAACCCGGCGCGTAGCTTTTCCTCGCGCGCCTTCTGCGCGGCGACCTCGGCATCGCGGATCGGCTTGTCGATCTTCTGCTGCGCGACGATCTCGGCATCGGTCCGATCGAGCTTCCATTGCTGGAAGTAGACGATGTTGGGGCGATATTCCTTCTCGGCGTAGGAATCGTAGAAGAACGCCCAGATCACCACCGTGGTCACCGCGATCGACAGCGCGAAGAAGCTCCACTCGTACCGCTCGCGCGTCTGGAGGAAGTAGCGCAGGTCGCGCGTGGCGCGCACCGGCGAGATACGGGCGAGGAACTGTCGCATGGCGCAGGATATAGGACGTCAGGCGCGGCTGTTCGAGTCCAGTCGTGCGATCGCGCGATCGCGCCCGATCAGCGGGAGCAGCGCCGCCATGTCCGGGCCGTGATCGCGCCCGGTAAGCGCGCGACGCAGCGGCAGGAACAGCGGCTTGCCCTTGCGCCCGGTCGCCTCCTTGAGCGCAGCGGTCAGCGCGTGCCAGGGGTCGCCGACCCAGTCGATCTCGCGCGCGACCGTTGCGGCCTGCGCGAGATAGGCGGCGTGCTCCCCGCTGCGGGCGCGTCGACCGGTCCCTCGATCACCTGCCACCAGTCGGCGGCACCCGCGACCGTCTCGAGGTTGGGACGGATCGCCTCCCACACCGCCGCATCCATCCCGGCAGGCAGACGATCGGCGACCGCCGCGAACGGCAATTGGTGGACGATCCGCGCATTGACCTGCGCCAGTTCTCGCTCGTCGAACTTGGCGGGCGCGCGGCCGAAATGCGCGAAGTCGAACGCCTCCAGCAACGGCGCAGGGTCGACGTGCGGCTCGACCGGCTGGCTGGTGCCGAGCCGCGCCAGCAGCGAGACGATCGCGGCAGGCTCGATCCCCTCGTCACGCAGTGCGTCGACGCCGAGGCTGCCGAGCCGCTTCGACAATTTGCCCTCGGCGCCGGTCAGCAACGCCTCGTGCGCGAAGGCGGGAGGGTCGCGCCCATCGCCGC
The DNA here is from genome assembly GCF_036855935.1 of Sphingomonas sp. LR60. Lineage (NCBI taxonomy): Bacteria > Pseudomonadati > Pseudomonadota > Alphaproteobacteria > Sphingomonadales > Sphingomonadaceae > Sphingomonas > Sphingomonas sp. LR60. Next base: position 3,595,072 of record NZ_JASPFK010000001.1, read on the forward strand.
GAACATCTGCAATTGCAGCGCGGTATTGGTGACATGGTCCTCGCCGCGCACGACGTGCGTCACGCCCATGTCGCGATCGTCGATCGCCGAGGGCAGCATATACAGCCACGAACCGTCGGCGCGGCGGATCACCGGGTCGCTCATCGTCGCAGCATCGAACTGCTGCGGACCGCGGATCAGGTCGGTCCATTCGATCGGCGTCGCATGATCGAGCCGGAAGCGCCAATGCGGACGGACGCCGTCCGCCTCGAGCGTCGCGCGATCCGCATCGGTCAGCGCGAGTGCGGCACGGTCGTAGACCGGCGGCAGACCACGGCCGCGCAGGATCTTGCGCTTCAGGTCGAGTTCCTGCGCGGTCTCATAAGCGGGGTAGATATGCCCGGCGGCGCGCAACGCCTCGAACACGTCCTCGTAACGCGCCGTGCGCGCGGACTGGCGTTCCTCGCCGTCGGGGTGGAGCCCGAGCCACGCGAGATCGGCGCGGATCGCCTCGACGAACCGTTCCTCACTGCGCTCCGCATCGGTATCGTCGATCCGCAACAGGAAGCGTCCGCCGTGCGCGCGCGCCCACATCCAGTTGTGGAGCGCGGTGCGGATGTTGCCGACGTGCAGCGTACCGGTCGGGGAAGGTGCGAAGCGGGTGATCACGGTCATGAAGAGCCGCTTACGCGCGCCCCTTCCCCTCGCCAGCCCCCGCGCCTAAACGAGCGCGCACGAAAGGGTGTTCGTCCATGAAATTGATGACCGGCAATTCCAACCTGCCGCTGGCGCGTGCGATCTCCGATTATCTGGAGGTGCCGCTGACCGAAGCGCTGGTGCGCCGTTTCGCGGACGAGGAAATCTTCGTCGAGATCATGGAGAACGTCCGCGGCGAGGACGTGTTCGTCGTTCAGTCGACCAGCTATCCGGTCAACGACAACCTGATGGAATTGCTGATCATGATCGACGCGCTGAAGCGCGCGTCGGCAAAGCGCATCACCGCGGTGCTCCCCTATTTCGGCTATGCCCGGCAGGACCGGAAGCCGGGGCCGCGGACCCCGATCTCCGCCAAGCTGGTCGCCAATCTGGTGACGACCGCGGGCGCCGATCGCGTGCTCTCGGTCGATCTGCATGCCGGGCAGATCCAGGGCTTTTTCGACATCCCGACCGACAATCTGTTCGCCGCGCCGGTGATGTCGCAGGACATTCGCGCGCGGTTCGGTGAGAAGAACCTGATGGTCGTCTCGCCCGACGTCGGTGGCGTGGTGCGCGCGCGCGCGCTGTCGAAGCGGCTCGACAACGCCCCGCTTGCGATCGTCGACAAGCGTCGCGAGCGCGCGGGCGAATCGGAGGTGATGAACATCATCGGCGACGTCGAGGGGCGGTTCTGCATCCTGATCGACGATATCGTCGATTCGGCGGGGACGTTGTGCAACGCCGCCGCCGCGCTCAAGGAAGCGGGCGCGGAGGACGTCGTCGCCTATGTCTCGCACGGCGTTCTGTCGGGCGGGGCGGTGGCGCGGGTCGAAGGCTCGGCGCTGCACGAACTGGTCATCACCGACTCGATCGGCAACCACGACACGATCAAGGACGCCGGCAAGATCCGCCACCTGACGATCGCGCCGCTGCTCGCCGAGGCGATGCGGCGGATTTCAGACGAGGCGAGCGTTTCGTCACTCTTCGACTGAGGCGGGGCGCAGGCGCGGCCACGCCCGCGCCGCTGCGCCAGCAGCGCCCCGCCCGGCCGGCGGGCCAAGCCCGACCGACGGCGCGGCTTCGCCACGGCAGGCCTATCCCTTTCTGTCACCCCGGCGAAGGCCGGGGTCCAGCGGCGGGACGATCGTGACGAACCTTGCGCTTCGTCAGACCAGCCTTCCCAACTGAACCCCGGCCTTCGCCGGGGTGACGGGAAGGCATAGGGACGATGGCGAGGTCACACCTCTTCCTTCAACGGCCGCGCCAATAGGTCGTCGATGACGCCACGTACCGCCTCGCCCGCCAACAACCTGCACACGGCCGCGGTGATCGGCATCTCCACCCCGGCGGTGTGCGCCGCCTCCAAAAGCACCGGCGCAGTATAGGCACCCTCCGCGACCGTGCGGCGGTTCGCGAGCAGGTCAGCCACCGCTTCGCCGCGCCCGATCCCGACGCCCAGCGAGAAATTGCGCGACGCAGTCGACGAGCAGGTCAGCACCAGGTCGCCGAGCCCCGACAGCCCGGCCAGCGTCTCCGCCCGCGCGCCCTTTGCCGCACCGAAGCGCGTCATTTCGGCAAAGCCGCGCGCGATCAGCGCCGCGCGCGCATTCTGCCCCAGCCCCGCGCCGTCGACGACCCCGCAGGCGATCGCGAGCACGTTCTTGACCGCGCCACCGATCTCCGCGCCGATCACGTCGTTGCTGGCGTAGGGCCGGAAATGCGGCGCGGCGATCGCGGTGGCGAGCAGTGCGCGCGTCGCCGGATCATGGCCGGCCAGCGTCACCGCGGTCGGCAGCCCGCGCGCCACTTCATGCGCAAAGGTCGGCCCCGAGAGCACCAGCACCGGCGAGGCGGGATGCTGTTCCTGCGCCACCTCGCTCATCAGCAGATGCGTCCCCGCCTCGATCCCCTTCGAGCAGACCACCAACGCCTGCGCATTGGCGGGAAGCTGCGCGAGCACCGTGCGCATAGCCTGCGCGGGCGTGACGATCAGATTCGCTGCGGCCTCCGCGACCCATGCCAGATCACCCGTCGCGCGGATCAGCGGTGAGAGCGGTATGCTGGGCAGATAGGCGGCGTTCTCGTGAGTCGCGTTAATCGCGTCGACCAGTGCCGGATCGCGCGCCCAGAGCCGCACCTCATGCCCGTTGGTGGCGGCGACCTGCGCCAGCGCGGTGCCCCACGCGCCGGCACCGATGACGCCGATCGGGCCGCTCATGCCTTCACCCCCGCGCCGCGCACCTTCTCCGCATCCGGATCGAGTGGCCAGCGCGCGCGCGCCGCGGTGTCGAGTGGGTCGGTCAGCCCGGCGGCGAAGCGCTCCGCGCCCGCCCAGGCGATCATCGCGGCATTGTCGGTGCACAGCCAGCCTGGCGGCGCGACGAATCGCAGGCCGTGCTCGGCCGCGAGCGCCTGCAACGCCGCGCGCACCGCGCCGTTCGCCGCCACGCCGCCCGCGACGACCAGAGCGGTCGCGCCATCGGCCTTGTCCAGCGCACGCCGGGTACGGTCGATCAGGCAGTCGACCACTGCCTGCTGGAAGCTCGCCGCGACGTCGACCGCGGCGTGATCGGGCGCCATCCGCGCCACCGCCGCCTTGAGCCCAGCAAAGGAGAAGTGCGGCTCGGGCGAGCCCTTGAGCGGACGTGGCAGCGGCACTGCGCGCGCGTCTCCCTCGGCGGCGGCGCGCTCCACCGCGGGACCGCCGGGGAAGCCGAGCCCGAGGATCTTGGCGGTCTTGTCGAACGCTTCGCCCGCCGCATCGTCGATCGTCGTCGCGAGCCGCCGATAGCGTGCGACGCCCTCGACCAGCAGCAACTGGCAATGCCCGCCCGAGACGAGCAGCAGCAGATAGGGGAAGTCGAGATCGGGATCGGCGAGCCGCGGGCTAAGCGCGTGACCTTCGAGATGATTGACCGCGATCAACGGCTTGCCCGCGGCGTGCGCGAGCGCCTTGCCGGTCACCAGCCCGACCAGCACGCCGCCGATCAACCCCGGCCCGGCGGTGGCGGCGATCGCGTCGACATCGGCAAGCGTCTTGCCCGCGTCGGCCAGCGCCGCCTCGACCAGCGGTTGCAGCACCTCGACATGCGCGCGTGCGGCGATTTCCGGCACGACACCGCCATAGGGGCGATGCGCCGCCTCCTGCCCGGCCAGCCGGTGCGCCAGTACCTCCCGGTCGCCGGTGACGAGAGCGGCGGCGGTTTCGTCGCAGGAAGATTCGAGCCCGAGGATCAGCATCGCGGCTATCTAGGGTAACCGGCGCGGCATATCGACCCCGGCGTTCGCTTCGTCGCCCCTGCGCAGGCAGGGGCCCATGTCTGTACCGTCGCGCGCTAGCCTGACACACGCCCGGCGGAGTCTGTGTCGGACGACACGCCAGAACGACACAGCCATAGGCCCCTGCCTGCGCAGGGGCGACCGCAGGTGTGATGCCGCAACGCTTGCAGGCGCGGGGCCGAGCCGCCAAGAGGTGCGCCATGTTCCGGCTCGGTACCCGTGGTTCGCCGCTTGCGCTCACCCAGGCAGGCATGGTGCGCGACGCATTGATGGCCGCGCACGGCTGGGACGATGTCGAGATCGTCGTCATCCGCACCACGGGAGACCGCGTCCAGGACCGCGCGCTTGCCGAGATCGGCGGCAAGGCGTTGTGGACCAAGGAGCTGGACCGCGCGCTGCTGGCGGGCGAGGTCGATGCGTGCGTCCATTCGATGAAGGACGTCGAGACGCTGCGCCCCGATGCGATCGCGATCGCCGCGATTTTGCCGCGTGCCGATGTGCGCGACCGGCTGATCGGCGCGGCATCGATCGCGGCGCTTCCCGAAGCGGCCGTGATCGGCACCAGCAGCCCGCGGCGCGCCGCGCAGCTCCGCCGACTGCGCCCCGACGTGTCGGCCGTGCTGTTCCGTGGCAATGTCGACACCCGACTGGGCAAGCTTGCGGCGGGCGAGGTCGATGCGACATTGCTCGCCGCGGCGGGGCTGGAGCGGCTCGGGCGACACGATACCGGCGTGGCGATCCCGCTCGACGTGATGCTCCCCGCCCCGGCACAGGGCGCGGTCGGGGTGGAAACGCTCGCCGATGGGCCGGCGCACGCATGGGTCGCGGCGATCGACGATGCCACCACGAACCGCGCCGTCGCCGCGGAGCGCGCCTTGCTCGCGGGGCTGCGCGCCGATTGCCACTCGCCGGTCGCGGCGCTGGCGGTGGTCGAGGGTGAGACGCTGGTGCTACGCGCGCAATTGCTGACTTCGGATGGGACCGAGTCGGTCGAGGGGCTGGCCGAAGGGGCGGATCCGGTTTTGCTGGGTGCACGACTTGCCGAAGAGCTGCTGGCACGCGCACCGGCTGCGATCCGCGTCTTGTTCGGATGACGCGTGTGCTGGTGTTGCGGCCCGAACCGGGCAACGCACGCACCTGCGCGGCGCTGGGGACGGTGGGGCTGGAGCCGGTGGCGCTGCCGCTCTTTGCGGCGGTGCCGGTCGCGTGGACGCCCCCGAACCGGCAACTTATGACGCCTTGCTGCTTACCAGCGCGCAGGCGGTACGGCTGGCGGGCGAAGGGCTCGCGCGGGTAGCGGGGCTGCCGGTGGTCGCGGTCGGTGCAGCGACTGCTGCGGCGGCGCGTGCGGTGGGGCTCGACGTCGCGATCGTCGGGGACGGCGATGCAGCTGCGGCGGTGTCGCGCGCCGGAAAGTTTCCACGGCTGCTCCATCTTGCCGGGCGCGAGCATGTTGCGCAGCCGGGCGCGGCCATGTTGATCGTCTATGCAAGCGAAGCACTGCCTGTCGCGCAGGAGGCACTGGCGGCGGCGGTCGACGGGGTGGCGATGCTGCACTCCGCGCGAGCCGCGCAGCTATTCGCGCTGCTGTCCGAAGACCTCCCGCGACGACGGATCGACATTGCGGCGCTCAGCCCCGCGATCGCCGCTGCGGCGGGGCCGAGCTGGCGGCGCGTCATCGTCGCGGACCGGCCCGACGATCACGCGCTGATACAGGCGCTTGTCGCACCTGATTGACCGGCGCGCCGGGCGCGAGGATAAGTGCCGGATGAGCGATCCCCTTGGCACGACGCGACCCCCTACGCGATCGCGGATCGGCCCGGCGCTGGCGATCGCGATCCTCGCCTTCCTGATAGGGCTGGGGCTGATGGCCTATGCGGTACGCAACACGCCCGGCTTCTTCGCGCGCGGCGGAGCGAGTGCCCCGGCCGCGCGCCCGACCGCCGCACCGGCTCAAGCCGCCGCCCCCGCCGACGCCGCGACCTTGGCGCTGCGTGAGGCGACACTGGCGGCGCAGCTCGCCAACCTCGAGGCGCGTGCGGCACGCACCGATGCCGATACCGCCGAGGCAGCGGTGAATGCGGGCAAGGCCGAGGCGATCTTCGTGACCTTCGCGGCACGGCGCGCGCTCGATCGCGGCGCGGGGCTCGGCTATCTGGAGAACGAACTACGCCGTCGGTTCGGCGCGACCTTGCCCGCGCAGGTGGGAACGGTGATCCGTTCCGCGCGCCAGCCGGTGACGCTGGAGGATTTGCGCGAAAGCCTGAACGTCGCCACGCCGATGCTGCTCGCGCGACCGAGCGACTGGTGGAGCGGGATCGGCAGCGAGTTGCGCAGCCTGATCGTCATCCACCGCGCCGACACACCCTCGCCGCTCCCCTCCGATCGGCTGGCGCGTGCGCGGCGGCAGCTCGACAATGGCAATGTCGAGACCGCACTGGCGGAGGTCGAGCGACTTCCCGGTGCGGCGGATGCGGCGAACTGGACCGCGGCGGCGCGGCGCTGGATCGACGCGCGGGCGGCGCTCGACACGCTGGAGACGGCGGCGATCACCGGTGCCTTCGCCCCACCGCCTGCGCGACCAGCAGAGCCGCAGCCGGCGCCCTCGCCCTCCGCCTCGTCGGCTGAGAGTTTGTTCTAGGGCGTCGGCGCCTGGGACCACATCTGGGTCTCGCTGATTGGCCCGTCATGGCGACGAGGAGTTTACTTCTTTCCCAGCGCTTCGGCGATCAGCGTCCGTGTGTTCGCGATACCGTACAGGCGAATGAAGCTGCCCATCCGCGGTCCCTGGCTCGAACCGAGCAATGTCTCGTACAGCGCCTTGAACCAGTCGCGCAGCTCAGCGAAGCCGCCGGTCTTGCCGATCTCATAGACGATGTTCTGGATGTCCTCGGCGCTCGCCTCCTCGGGCAAGGCCGCAAGCTCGGCGTCGAGCCGTTCCAGCGCCGCCACCTCGACACCATCGGGTGCGCGTCGTTGCAGCGTCGGCGCGACATGGTCGCGGTGATAGGCCAGCGCATGGCCGATCAGCCGGTCCAGTTCGGGATAGGCGGCGGGGGTGGCATCCGCGACGTAATTGGCGAGATACGCCCACACCTGCTCGCGCGTCGCGCCCTCGCCCATCACCCCGACGAGGTTGAGCAGCAACCCGAACGTCACCGGCAACTTGCCCGCGGGCAGCTTGCCGTCATGGACGTGGTGGACGGGGTTGCCGAGCCGCTCCTTGGTCGCCTGCCCGGCGTAATTGCCGCGGAACTGCCAATAATCGTCCACCGCGCGCGGGATCACGCCCATGTGGAGCTGCTTGGCCTTCTTGGGCTCACGATAGATGTAGAACGCCAGGCTCTCCTCGGGGCCGTAGGTCAGCCATTGCTCGATCGACAGGCCGTTGCCCTTCGATTTGGAGATCTTCTCGCCCTTTTCGTCGAGGAACATCTCGTAGTTGAAGCCCTCCGGCGGGCGGCCGCCGAGCACGCGCGCGATCTTCGAGGATTGCACGACCGAATCGATCAGGTCCTTGCCCGCCATCTCGTAATCGACGCCGAGCGCGACCCAGCGCATCGCCCAGTCGACCTTCCACTGCAGCTTCGACAGCCCGCCGAGCGCGGATTGCTCGATGCGCTCGCCCTCGTCCTCGAACGCGATCAGCCCGGTCTCGGCGTCGATCACCTCGACCGGCACTTGCAACACGATCCCGCTCTTCGGGCTGACCGGCAGCACCGGCGAATAGGTCGCGCGGCGCTCGGCGCGCAGCGTCGGCAGCATGACGTCCATGACGCCCTGCCAGTGGCGCAGCACGCCCTTGATCGCCGCGTCGAAGCGTCCGGTGGTATAATATTCGGTAGAGGACGCGAAATCATAGTCGAAGCCGTAGCGATCGAGGAAGTCGCGCAGCATCGCATTGTTGTGTGCGGCGAAACTGTCGAACTTGCCGAACGGATCGGGAATGCGCGTCAGCGGCTTGCCGAGATGTTCGCGCAGCATGTCGCCGTTCGGCACATTCTCGGGGACCTTGCGCAGCCCGTCCATGTCGTCGCTGAACGCGATCAATCGCGTCGGCAGGTCGCTGAGCGCGTGAAAGGCGTTGCGGACCATCGTGGTGCGCAGCACTTCGTTGAAGGTGCCGATGTGCGGCAGCCCCGACGGCCCGTAGCCGGTTTCGAACAGCACCGGCTGCCCGTCCTGCTTCCCGTTCGGGTAGCGCTTGAGGAGCTTGCGCGCCTCCTCATACGGCCAGGCCTTGGAATCGAGAGCGGCGGTTCGGAGGCTTTCCGGGCGGAGATCGTCGGTCATGATGCGCGCCGACGTAGCGAGACGCGCACGCGATGGCTATATGCACGCGCGATGTCGTTCTGGCCCGCCTTGCTGCTGTTCCTCGCCACCGTCGCGCTGATGGAGGGGTTCGCCTATGTCATGCACCGCTGGGTGATGCATGGGGTCGGTTGGTTCCTGCATGAGAGCCACCACCGTGCACGGCATGGCAATTGGGAGCTGAACGACCTGTATGCCGTGATCTTCGCGGTGCCGTCGTTCGTGATGATCCTCGGCGGGGTACAGCTCGGCTGGTGGCCGGGCTTCACCTGGATCGGCGCCGGGATCGCGGCCTATGGCGCGATTTATTTCGGGTTCCACGACGTGATCGTCCACAAGCGGCTGCCGACGCGGTATCTGCCGAAGTCGGCCTATATGAAGCGGATCATCCAGGCACATCGGCTGCATCATGTGGTCGAAACGCGTGAGGGGAACGTCAGCTTCGGCTTCCTGATCGCGCCGAAGCCCGAAGAACTGAAGGCGGAACTGAAGCGCCGCGGACGCGCCGGGGTGCGCGCGGCGACGGGCGTGGAGCGCGAGCGGGTGTAATCACCCCGTCGTCCGGACTTCTGCTTCTTCTCGCACTATCGTTTTTAAAGCGGAGCCCCGGATCAAGTCCGGGGCGACGAGCTAAAGCTTGGGCTGACCTCCGCGAGTCAGGCCTCTCTCCAACCGTTCGCCCGGAGCTTGTCGACGGGCGTGTCCCAGGCACGTGCTTCGACAGGCTCAGCACGAACGGAGAGTGTCAAACACTCAAAAATCGACCGCGATGCCCTTCAATTCCCAATCGCCGAAGCGGACGGGATCGCGACCCAGCGGGTCTTCGGCGGGACGGTCCATCGGCCCCGGTGCAGGCACCGGCGGGTTGGGGCTGAGATAGGCGGGCGGCTTCACATGATCGGGGCGCTTGCCCATCGCGGCGGTCCTTCCGATTGATCCGGCGTACACTACGGCACATATGCAGCGTCATGATCGCCTTCAAGCCGAGCCTTTTGCAGCAGACCGCGCGTGGCTGACGCCCGCCCTCCGCGCCGCCCCGCCCGACCGCGCCCAGATCGCGCCGATCGCACGCCGGGAGGCCCCGAGCCGCTCGGCACCGCGCCACGGCGCGCGGCGCTGCGGCTGCTCGACGCGGTGCTGCGTCGGGGCGAGCCACTCGAATCGGCGCTGGCGCATGCGACACGCGCGTTGGTGGGCGGCCCCGATCGCGGGCTGGCACACGCCATCGCCGCCGAGACGCTCCGCTGGCTGCCCGATCTCGATGCGTTGATCGACTCGGCGACGCGCCAGCGCCTGCCCGACGATGCCAAGGCACGCAGCGCGCTCAGGATCGCGCTGGCGCAGGCGCTGGGGCTCGGCACGCCGCCGCACGCCGCGATCGCCACCGTCTTGCCGCTTGTCGACGGCGGGCCGCGCAAGCTGGTTCACGGCGTGTTCGGCACGTTGATGCGCGGCGAGGCCAAACTGCCAGAGGTGCCGACGCTGCCCGCCGCAGTGGCGGAGCGCTGGCGCAGCAACTGGGGTGACGCGGTCGCCGCGGCCGCCGCGCGCGCGATCGCTGCGCCACCGTCGATCGACCTCAGCTATGCCGACGCTGCCAAGGTGCTGCCCGACGCGACCTCGCTCGCCCCCGGGCACGCGCGGGTGCCCGCGGGCAGCGACGTCGCGGCGCTCCCCGGCTACGAGGCGGGCGAATGGTGGGTGCAGGACCTCGCCGCCTCGATTCCTGCGCGGCTGATCGGGCGCGGCACCGGCACCGCACTCGACCTGTGCGCCGCGCCCGGCGGCAAGACGCTCCAGCTCGCTGCCGCCGGATGGCGGGTGACGGCGGTCGAGATGTCCGAAAGTCGCGCCGTGCGACTTCGCGAGAACAGCGAGCGCACCGGGCTCACCTTCGACATTGCGATCGCCGACGTGCTCAAATGGTCTCCCGACACCCAAGCGCAGGCGGTGCTGGTCGACGCGCCGTGCAGCGCGACCGGCATCTTCCGTCGCCACCCCGACGTGCTCCACCGCGCGCACGGCGGGATCGTCGCGGAAATGGCCTTGCTACAGGCGCGCATCCTCGATCGCGCGGCAAGCTGGGTCGCGCCGGGCGGGACGCTCGTCTACGCCACCTGCTCGCTCGAACCCGAGGAGGGCGAGGCGCAGATCGAGCGTTTCCTGCGCGAACATCCCGAGTTCGCGATCCGCGCGCCGCGCGATGGCGAGCTGCCCGCCGAGATCGCGCCCGAGCCCGAAGGCTGGGTCCGCACGCTGCCGGGGATGTTCGAAGCGGTCGGTGGATGCGACGGGTTCTTCGTTGCGCGGGTTGAGCGTGCTTCCGCCTAGGCGCTGCGTCCGCTAACGGGGCGGGATCATGATGAAGCCCGTTCGCATCGCCCCTTCGATCCTGTCCGCCGATTTCGCCAGACTGGGGGAGGAGGTGCGCGCGATCGATGCCGCGGGCGCCGACTGGATCCATATCGATGTGATGGACGGGCATTTCGTCCCCAACATCACGATCGGCCCGGCGGTGGTGAAGGCGCTGCGTCCGCACACGACCAAGCCGTTCGACGTCCATCTGATGATCTCGCCGGTCGACGTCTATCTCGACGCCTTTGCCGAGGCGGGCGCGGACACGATCACCGTCCACCCCGAGGCGGGCCCACACATCCATCGCACCGTCCAGCACATCAAGGGGCTGGGCAAGCGCGCGGGGGTGGTGCTCAACCCCGGCACGCCCGCCAAGATGCTCGACTATCTGATCGACATGGTCGACCTCGTCCTTGTGATGAGCGTCAATCCCGGCTTCGGCGGGCAGCATTTCATCGACAGCCAACTCAAGAAGATCAGCGCGATCCGCAGGATGATCGAGCAATCCGGCCGCGACATCGATCTGGAGGTCGACGGCGGGATCGACGCCGAGAGCGCGCGCCGCGCGATCGAGGCCGGCGCCGATGCGCTGGTCGCGGGCACCGCCACCTTCCGTGGCGGACCCGAGCGTTATGCCGAGAACATCCGTGGTCTGCGCGGCGGATGAGCGACGACCGCAACGGCATCGATTCCGAAAAGCACGTCATTTCCGCCGGCACCGGCGAATCGCTTGGTGACCGGATGGCGGCGTGGGTCGAACGGCTGACCTGGCGCACCCCGCTCCACGACCGGCGGCTCGACGGCCAGCATCCGGCCAAGCTGGTCGCGGCCCCGGTCGACCCGATCCCCGGTGAGAGCGACCTCGGCGAGGCGCTGCTCGAAGGCTGGATGTTCGCGGGCGGCGAGCATCATGCGATCGAGACGATCGACGTCGCCGCGCCGGCGGCCGGGCCGGCGTTCGTGGAATATCTCCATTCCTTCGCATGGCTGCGCGACGTCGCCGCACTGGGCGACCGCACGCGTGCGGTGCCGCTGGCCGAGGCACTGGCGGGCGGGTGGCTGGCGGTGCATGGCGACCGCGTCTCCGACCCGGCATGGCGCCCGGCGACTACCGCGCGGCGGCTGGCGATGTGGGCGTTCCATGCGCCCTTGCTGCTCGCCTCGTCCGATCTCGTGTTCCGCTCGCGGGTGCTCAACGGCATCGCGCGCGCCGCGCGGCATCTGGATCGCACCGCCGACAAGGCGCCGCCGGGTGCGGAGCGCATCGCCGCGTGGGCGGGCGTGGTGATCGCCGGGCTGCTGCTGCCAGGGGGTGAGATACGGCTGGCGGTCGGCGAGGCAGGGGTGGCGCGCGCGCTGGGAACGGGGTTGAGCGCGGACGGCGGGGTGGTCAGCCGTTCGCCCGCCGCGTTGCTCGACGTGCTCGCGACGATCGGGCTGTTGCGATCCGCCTATAAAGCGCGGGGACTGCCGCTCCCCGAGCCGGTAACGACCGCGCTATCGATTGCCACCCCCGCGCTGTTGGGCACGACGATGGGCGACGGCGGGCTGTCGAGCTGGCAGGGCGGTCTCCCGGTCGATGCCGAGACGGTCAACGACGTGCTGCACGCCAGCGGAGCACATGGCCGACCCCTCCGGCAATCGCGCGACTGGGGCTATCAGCGGCTCGCCAACGGCGCGGCGGTACTGATCGTCGACGCCGCGCCGCCGCCGATGGCGCGCGTCGCGGAAGGCGGCAGTGCCTCGACGCTCGCCTTCGAGTTCAGCGATGGCGCGGAGCGGCTGATCGTCAATTGCGGCGGCGCGGGCGTCACCGGCGCGCGCATGTCGCCGGCGATGGTGACCGGGCTACGCAGCACCTCGGCGCATTCGACGCTGACGATCGGCGATACCAATTCGACCGCGATCCTGCCCGACGGCACGCTCGGCAAAGGCGTGCGCGAGGTCGAGCTGACGCGACAGGAATCGGAACTGGGCAGCCGCATCGAGGCGCGGCACGACGGCTATGTCCGCCGCCACGGCTTCCAGCACCAGCGCACGCTGCTGTTGCTCAGCGACGGGCGCGAGTTGCGCGGCGAGGACGCCTTGCTCGCCGCGCCGGGCGCACGCCAGCGCCGCGCCGATGCGATGACGCCGTTCCTGCTGCGCTTCCACCTCGCCGCCGGGGTCGAGGCGGTCGCGACCGCCGACAATCAGGCGGCGATGCTGCGCACGGCGGCGGGCAATTTCTGGCACTTCCGCAGCCGGGGCGAGCGGCTGACGATCGAGGACAGCGTGTGGGTCGATGGCTGGGGGCGGCTGTTCACCACGCAGCAGATCGTGATCCACGGCCTCGCGCCGCCGACCGGGGTGAGCGTCAATTGGGTGTTGAAGCGCGCGCGCTAAGCGACGAAGCGGGTTGAGCGCCGCGCATCCCCCGCGTAAGCGCGCGCGCATGACCAGCATTCCGATCCGCCGCGCGCTCCTTTCCGTCTCCGACAAGACCGGGATCGTCGATCTCGCCTCCGCGCTTGCCGCCAAGGGCGTCGAACTCGTCTCGACCGGCGGCACCGCGAAGGCATTGCGCGACGCCGGCCTCGACGTGCGCGACATCAGCGAACTGACCGGCTTCCCGGAGATGATGGACGGGCGCGTCAAGACGCTGCACCCCAAGGTCCATGGTGGCCTGCTGGCGGTGCGCGACGATGCCGCACACGCCGCATCCATGGCCGAGCATGAGATCGGCGCGATCGACCTGGTGGTGGTCAACCTCTATCCATTCGAGGCGACCGTCGCCAAGGGCGCGGACCGCGACGAGGTGGTCGAGAATATCGACATCGGCGGGCCGTCGATGGTCCGCTCGGCGGCGAAGAACCACGCCTATGTCGCGATCGTCACCGACCCGGCCGATTACGCTTTGGTCGCCGGGGGCACGACGACCTTCGAGGAGCGTCGGCGGCTGGCGGCGAAGGCGTATCGCCTGACCGGCATCTACGACACGCTGATCGCCAACTGGTTCGAGGAGGATATCCGCCAGGCGCCGCTCAACGACGTGCGGACGCTGGACCTGCGCTATGGCGAGAACCCGCACCAGACCGCGCAGGTCTGGCATCATGTCGAGGATCCGAACGTCGGCCTGCCGCAGGCGCGGCAGGTGCAGGGCAAGGCGCTGTCCTACAACAACTATAACGACGCCGACGCGGCGCTGGAACTGGTGGCGGAGTTCCGCGATGCCGATCCGACCGTCGTGATCGTCAAGCACGCCAACCCGTGCGGGGTCGCCACTGCCACCACGCTTGCCGACGCCTATGAGGCCGCCTTCGCCTGCGACACGGTGTCGGCTTTCGGCGGGATCATCGCGCTGAACCGCGCGATCGACGCCGCCACCGCGCGCGCGATCACCGGCATCTTCACCGAAGTGGTGGTCGCGCCCGATGCGGACGAGGAAGCGCTGGCGCTGTTCGCGGCGAAGAAGAACCTGCGGCTGCTGCTGACCGGCTCGCTCCCCGATCCGCATCGCGAAGGTTCGTTGATGAAGCATATCGTCGGGGGCACGCTCTTCCAGTCGCGCGACAATGGCCGGCTGACCGACGACATGCTGAAGGTGGTGACGAAGCGCCAGCCGACCGCGCAGGAACTGGCCGACTGCCGGTTCGCCTGGACGGTCGCCAAGCACGTGAAGTCGAACGCGATCGTCTATGCCAAGGACGGCAGCACGGCAGGCGTCGGGGCCGGGCAGATGAACCGGCTGGAATCGGCACGGATCGCGGCGTGGAAGGCGAAGGACGCTGCCGACAAGGCCGGTTGGGGCGAGGCGCGCACGATCGGCTCGGCGGTGGCGTCGGACGCGTTCTTCCCGTTCGCCGACGGACTGCTGGCGGCGGTCGAGGCGGGCGCGACAGCGGTGATCCAGCCCGGCGGCTCGATCCGCGACGACGAGGTGATCGCCGCCGCCGACGAGGCCGGCCTGGCGATGGTGTTCACCGGGATGCGCCACTTCCGGCATTGATCTGCCCGACGCCCCTGCGCAGGCAGGGGCGACGATCTACCGGATGAACCCGCCGTCGTTGGGCAAGGTCGCCTCTTCCGCGCTCGGCATCTTGCTGAACAGTGCGCGATCCTCCGGACCGAAGGCGTAGCGCCAGATCACGAACAGATAGGCCGCCAGCGTCGCGGCGACTCCGATCGACACTTGCGCCCAGCGCCATCCGGACGGCAGCAACGCGAACGCCCCGCCGACCGCCGCCCCCGCGCACGCCGCCCAGACGAGCGGCCAGCGCATCGGCGAGACGCTCGCGCCAAGTAACCGACCCAGCACGCCCGCCTTGATGAACGAGGTGAGCAGCACCACCAGCATCAACGCGATCGGCGCACCCGCCGCCTGCGTCGTGACGCCATATCCCGCCGCACGCAGCGCGAGGATCAACGCGAACGACAATGCGATCTGCAGCGCGATCATCGTCATCGAAATCAGCAAATTGCGATGCCGCGCCATATAGACAAGCGCCGATTCGGACACCGCGCCGGTCGAGGCGAACACCTCGGCGAACAGCAGGAACACCATCGGCGCCGCGCCGCCGACGAACTGCGGCCCGATCGTCGCCATCACGCCCTCACGCGGGATCGAGGCGGTGATCGCGAGCGCGAGCTGCGCGGCGATGATCCAGAACGCCACCTGTCGCACCTGCCGCGCGATCGCCAACAGATCGCCGCGCGCGAGGCTCTGCGTCACCACCGGGCCCAAGATCGGATCGAAGCTGGTCTTCAGCTTCTGCGGCAGGCTCGCGACCTGCTGCGCCATGTAATAGATGCCGACCACGCTCGGCGCGAACAACGTGCCCAGGATCAACCGGTCGACGTTGCGGCTGCCCCATTCCAGCGCGTCGGCCCCCGCCAGCGGCGTATTGGCGCGCGTCATCTGCCACAATTGCCCGACATGCGGCGACCAGCCGTGTGGCACGCCATAGCTGCGGATCAGCGGCACGATGCTCGCGGTCAGCGCCGCGACCATGCTCGCGACATAGGCGAGCACCAACCCGTCCTTGTGGGTGAAGAACGAGAAGAGGAACGCGAAGATCGATAGCGTCCACGGCTCGATCACCGCGCGCGCGGTGACGCTCGCCTTGACGTTGTGGCGATAGGCGAGCGCGGCGAGGCTGACGTCGGACAGCGCGGGCGCGAGAATGATGAGCGGGAAGAACCGGTCGAGCCCACCGATCGCCGAATTGGGGTACATCGCCTGTGGAAAGGCGAACAGCACGACGCTGGCGATCAGGCTGGCGACCAACGCGAGCGCCAGCGCATCGAAGACGACGTGATTGTGCGGGCGCTCGGTCGAGGACAGCGCCTGCGCGAGGCCGCGCTTGAGCCCGAGCGTTGCGATCAGCGCAGCGAACTCGACCACGACCACCGCGATGGCGAAGCGGCCGACGAGTGCCGCGCCGTACATATGGCCGGCGATGAAGAGGAACGGGATCCGTGCGCCGAGCCGCAGGACGAAGCCTGCGACGTTGGTGCGGCCGCCCTTTGCGAGCGCGGCGATGTCCGCCGGTTGGTCGGTCGCGGTCATGCCAAGCGGCGTCCCACTACCGTTCGCTTCGAGCAGGGTCCGAGCGCAGTCGAGAACCCGTCGGTCGAGAAGATGCCGCGTGGAGCGACCTCTCGACACGCCGTCTCGGCTTCGCTCGACGGCTGCTCGAGGCGAACGGGAGGGGTGAAGCGCGCCCTGGCAAAGCCATGTCGTCGGACGGGCGCTGCCCGCCGGCCGCGCTGGTGCGAGTCAGCGGGCTGCGGCCCGTTGCCGCCCTGCGCGGTCAATGCGCCGCTCCCCAGCTCGCTCCTACCCCGATCTCCACCCCCAGCGGCACGTCGAGCACCACCGACGGTTCCGCCGCGCCCGCCATGATGCGCTCGATCACCGGGCGCGCGCGCTCCACGTCGCCCTCGGGCAGCTCGAACACCAGTTCGTCGTGGACCTGCAACAGCATCCGCACGTCGGGCAGCCCCGCCTCGATCAGCGCCGGCTCCATCCGCGCCATCGCCCGCTTGATGATGTCGGCGCTCGTCCCCTGGATCGGCGCGTTGATCGCGGCGCGCTCGGCCCCCTGCCGCTCGTGCTGCACCTTGCTGCGGATACGCGGGAAGTGCGTCTTGCGCCCGAACAACGTCTCGGTGAAACCGTGCTCGCGCACCTGCGTCAGCGTCTCGGCGATATAGCGGTTGATGCCGGGGAAGCGCTCGAAATAGCGGTCGATCATCGACTGCGCCTCGTCGGCGGAGATATCGAGCCGCCCCGCCAGTCCCCAGCGCGAAATGCCGTAGAGGATCGCGAAATTGATCGTCTTGGCGCTGGCACGCGTGTCGCGCGTCACCTCGCCGAACAGTTCCTGCGCGGTCAGGCTGTGGATGTCGTCACCCCGCGCGAACGCTTCCTTGAGCTGCGGCACCTCCGCCATATGCGCGGCCAGCCGCAATTCGATCTGCGAATAATCGGCGGCGAGGATAACGTTGCCCGGCTCGGCGACGAACGCGTCGCGGATCTGTCGCCCGGTCTCGGTGCGGATCGGAATGTTCTGCAGGTTCGGATCGGTCGACGACAGCCGCCCGGTCTGCGCGCCGGTCAGCGAATAGCTGGTGTGGACGCGGCCGGTTTCCGGATGAATCTGTTCCTGCAACGTATCGGTATAGGTGTTCTTCAGCTTGGTCAGCTGACGCCATTCGAGCACCTTGGTCGCCATCTTGGCACCGGGCGAGTCCTTGTCGGCGGCCAGCCGTTCCAGCTCGTTGACGTCGGTCGAATAGACCCCGCTCTTGCCCTTGCGCCCGCCCTTCAAGCCCAGGCGCTCGAACAGCACGTCGCCGAGTTGCTTGGGGCTGCCGATCGTGAACGGCCCGCCGGCCAGTTCGTGGACGACACCTTCCAGTTGCGCGATCTGCGTCGAAAACTCGCCCGACAGTTGCGCCAGCTTCTCGCGATCGACCTTGATCCCGCGCCGCTCCATCCGCGCGATCACCGCCACCAGCGGGCGGTCGACCATCTGGTAAACGCGCGTCCCGCCCTCGCGCGGCAGCCGCGCGGCAAAGCGCCGCCACAATCGCAGCGTGACGTCGGCGTCCTCCGCGGCGTAGCGGGTCGCTGCTTTCAGATCGACCTCGTGGAAGCCCAGCGCCTTCTTGCCCGTCCCGACCACGTCCTTGTACGCGATGCAGGTGTGCGACAGATGCGTCGCGGCCAGCTCGTCCATGCCATGCCCGTGCAGCCCGGCATCGAGCGCGAAGCTCATCACGATCGTGTCGTCGTACGGGGCGACGTCGATGCCCAGCTTTGAGAGCACGATCAAATCATACTTCAGATTGTGCCCGATCTTGAGGACGCCGGGGTCCTCCAGCAGCGGCTTGAGCTTGGCCAATGCGGCATCACGATCCAGCTGTGCCGGGCGCTCCGCGAACATGTCGCTGCCGCCATGCGCCAACGGCACGTAGCAGGCGAGGTTCGGGTGCAGCGCCATCGACACGCCGACCAGTTCGGCGAGCATCGGGTCCTTGGCGGTGGTTTCGGTGTCGATCGCCAGCCAGCCCTGGTGCCGCGCGACGGTGATCCAGCAGTCGAGGGCGTCCTCGTCGGTGACCGTCTCATAGCCGTCGTGGTTGCACGCCGGCTCTTCGTCCGCGTCGAACGCGGCGTCGGTCGCTGCCTCGGCGACCGGCGCGTCGGCAACCTCGCCCAGCCGGGTCAGCAGCGAGCGGAAGCCGTGATGATCGAGGAACGCGCGCAACGGCGCGTCGGGGATGCCGTCCGCCAACGACAGTTCGTCGAGGGGCTGTGGCAGCGGTATGTCGCACGCCAGCTCGACCAGCTTGCGGCTCATCCGCGCTGCTTCGGCATGTTCGATCAGATTGTCGCGCAGCTTGCCCTTCTTCATCGCGTCGGCAGCAGCCAGCACGCCTTCGACGTCGCCATGTTCGAGGATCAACTTCGCGGCGGTTTTCGGCCCGACGCCGGGCACGCCGGGGACGTTGTCGACGCTGTCGCCCATCAACGCGAGCACATCGCCCAGCTTGTCCGGCCCGACCCCGAACTTCGCCTCGACATCGGCAGGGCCGAGCGTGCGGTTGTTCATCGTATCGAGCATGTCGACCGACGGATCGGTCATCAGCTGCATCAGATCCTTGTCGGAGCTGACGATCGTCACCTGCCACCCCTGCGCCAGCGCCGCCTTCGTATAGCTGGCGATCAGATCGTCGGCCTCCCAGCCCTGTTCCTCGATACACGGCAGCGAGAAGGCGCGGGTCGCGTCGCGGATCATCGGAAATTGCGGGACGAGGTCCTCGGGGGCGGCGGACGATGCGCCTTGTATTGATCGTACAGCTCGTTGCGGAACGTGCTGCTCGACTTGTCGAGGATGACCGCCATATGCGTCGGCCCATCGGCCTTGTGGAGCGCGTCGGCGAGCTTCCACAGCATCGTCGTATAGCCATAGACCGCGCCGACCGGCTCGCCGTGCTTGTTGGTCAGCGGCGGCAGGCGGTGATAGGCACGGAAGATGTAGCCCGATCCGTCGACGAGATAGAGGTGCGGCATGAGGGATGCCCTATAACGGATTGGCGCGGCGGGGAACCGGGTTGTAGGGGGCGCTGCCGTCATCCCCGCAGGGATGGTCCTCTCCTTCGCTATTCTTCCACTGCCGTCATTCCCGCGAAGGCGGGAATCCAGTCGCGCAGGTCTTCGCAAGGGTAGCATCGTCAGAGGTTCTGGATTCCCGCCTCCGCGGGAATGACGAAGAGGGGATGGAAGGACGATAGTGGAGGCTATTCCGACTCGTCCACCCCGCCCGAACGCGGCTGCGCACCGGTCAGCGCGGCGGCGACCTGCTGGATCAGCACCTGTCGCACGCGCATCGGCGCGGTGGTGTCGCCGATCTGCACCGCGATCGCATAGCGCCGCCCGTCGGGCGCGGTGAGCAGGCCGATGTCGTTGAAGCCGGCGTTGCGGCTGCCCAGTTCCTGCCCGGTGCCGGTCTTGTGCGCGAGCGTCCAGCCGGCCGGGGTCGCCGCCTTCAGCCGCGCGCGCCCGGTGTGCGACGCGGCCATCGTCTCGAGCAGGATGCGCGTCGACGTCTCGCTGAGCAACTCGCCGCGTGCCAGCCGCGCCAGCGCCTCGACGATCGCCGCCGGCTGCGCACCGTCAGGCGGATTGTCGATATAGCGTTGCAGCGCGGCGCGGCGCACCTCCGGATCGAGCCGCACACGTGCCGCCTCGAACCCGCGCCCCATCGCCATCGACTGGTTCCACGTCACCCCCGCGGTGCCGCTCTGGAGCAGGCGCTCGCCGGGGCCGAAGCGGATGCCGGACAGCCGCTTTTCCGTCAGGAAGCGCCGCACCGCCGCCGGGCCGCCGACATAGGTCAGCAGACGATCGTTGGCGGTGTTGTCGCTCTGCGTCAGCGCGCGGGTCAGCAGCCCGCCGACGGTGGTGCGATAGCCCTCGCCCGTCACCAGTGAGGCGACCGGCTGGTGGAACAGCGTCAGGTCATCGCGGGTGACGACCAACGGATCGTCGAGCTTGAGCCGCCCGGCGTCGCGCTGCGCCAGCACGGTCATCGCGACCCACAATTTGCTGACGCTCTGCTGCGGCAGATACAGCGCGCCGCCCTCCTGGACGATCCAGTCTTCGTCGACCGCCTGGATCGCCGCGCCGGCCTTGCCCGGGAAGCTGCGGATCAATTGCGTGACGCGTTGCTGGAGCGCACGCGGCGCCGACTTGGGGCGCGGCGGCGCGGGCGGCGGGACCGCAACCGAGACGATCGGGGGCGGCGGCGCTGCCGGGATCAAGGTCGACCCTGCCCCCGCGCCGCATCCGGCGATCAGCAGCGACCAGCCGATCACCGTCGCCCGGTGCGCGAATGTCGTCTTTCCCATGTCCGCCGCCGTCACCCCTGCCTGATCCACGGGTGTGACGGGCGGGGTTGCCGACGCAAACCCCTGCGACTCGTGCTTGCGACGACCGCCAGCCAGCACACGACGAGTCGAGTCGCCGTCGCTCAAACCGCTGTTTCCCTGGGGGTCACGGCACCAGCACCGTGTCGGTCGGCGGGTCGCTTAACTCGGGATAGTCGAGCGTGTAGTGCAGCCCACGGCTTTCATGCCGGTGCAGCGCCGAGCGCACGATCAGATCGGCGGTCTGGAGCAGGTTGCGCAGCTCGATCAAATCGGGGGTGACGCGGAAATGCCCGTAATAATCCTCGATCTCGGAGCGGAGCAGGTCGATGCGGTGCCGGGCGCGCTCCAGCCGCTTGGTAGTGCGGACGATCCCGACGTAATTCCACATGAAGCGGCGGATCTCGGTCCAGTTCTGCTTGATGACCACTTCCTCGTCGGAATCGGTCACGCGGCTTTCGTCCCATGCCCGGATCGAGGGTATTGCGGGCAGCGTGTCCCAGCAGGCCGCAATATGCCGCGCCGCCGCCTCGCCGAACACGAAACATTCGAGCAGCGAATTCGACGCCAGCCGGTTGGCGCCGTGCAGCCCCGATTGCGTACATTCGCCTGCGGCATAGAGCCCGGGCAGATCGGTGCGCCCGTCGCGATCGACCATGATCCCGCCGCAGGTGTAATGCTGCGCCGGCACCACCGGGATCGGGGCAACCGTCATGTCGATCCCCAGCCCCTTCAGCTTCTCGTAGATGTTCGGGAAATGCCCGCGCACGAAATCGGCGGGCATGTGGCTGATGTCGAGGTGGACGAAATCGAGCCCGTAGCGCTTGATCTCGGCGTCGATCGCGCGCGCCACCACGTCGCGCGGCGCCAGCTCCAGCCGCTCCGCATCGTAATAGGGCATGAAGCGCTTGCCGGTCGTCGGGTTGATCAGCCGCCCGCCCTCACCGCGCACCGCCTCGGTGATCAGGAAGTTCTTGACCTCCAGATGATAGAGGCAGGTCGGGTGGAATTGCATGAATTCCATGTTCGCGACGCGCGCGCCCGCCCGCCACGCCATCGCGATCCCGTCGCCGGTTGCGCCGCGGGGTGCGGTCGAGAACAGATAGGTCCGCCCCGCCCCGCCGGTCGCGAGGATCGTCGCGCGCGCGGTATGGCGCGCGACGCGCCCGCTACGCCGATCGATCGCATAGACGCCCCAGACGTTGCCAGCGCCCGAATAGCGCTCCTCATGCCGGCTGGTGGCGAGGTCGATCGCGACCTGATCGGGGACGAGCGTGATGTTGGGGTGCGCTTCGGCGGCGCGTTGCAGCGCCTCCTGCACGGCCCAGCCGGTCGCATCGGCGACATGGACGATACGGCGATGCGAATGCCCGCCCTCGCGCGTCAGGTGCAGCGCGCCGGCCTCTTCGGCGAACGGCACGCCCAACGCGCGCAGCCGCTCGATCGCGGCGGGCGCGCGTTCGACGACGAACTCGACGATCGCACGGTCGTTGAGCCCCGCGCCCGCGACCATCGTGTCCTCGACATGGTTCTCGAACGTGTCGCCGGGTTCGAGCACTGCCGCGATCCCGCCCTGCGCCCAAGCGGTCGACCCTTCGTTGAGCGCGCCCTTGGCGAGCACCGTCACCTTGAAGCGATCGGCGAGGTTGAGCGCGGCGGTCAGCCCGGCGGCGCCCGAACCGACGATCAGCACATCGCTGTTCGTCATGCCGTGCGCCCGCGGATGTTGCGAATGTTGAGACGCTGGCGGGTTCTTGCGGCAGGCACGGGGTACATGACGATCATGTGGCATAAATCGGGGCGTGAGGGACAGCCTATGTTGTCGGCACCCCTACTTCGTCATTCCCGCGCAGGCGGGAATCCAGAATCTCCGACGTTTCGACCCTTGCGAAGACCTGCGCGTCTGGATCCCCGCCTGCGCGGGGATGACGTTACTCGGGGATGACGCTGCGCGGGGATGTCCCGACGCGGGGATGTCGCTGCACGGAAATGACGGACGTGGCTACCTCGCCACCACCATGGGCAATCGGTCGATCGGCTCGACGGTCACGCTGCGGAACCACGTCTCCGCGCCTTCCGACTGCAACTGGACATGCCCATGCGTCAGGGGAGTGCGCACGCCGCCATCGCCGACCGTCGCCAGCCCCTCGACCACCATCACCGGCACGCCGTTGACGACATGCACTGCGCGGTCGCCGAGCACGTAGAGGTCGAGCACGTTCCACTGCCCCGCCGGCCGCTCGGCATCGCGCGCATTCTCGACGTTCCAGACCAGCGAGCCGTTGACGATCTCGACCGGCTTGCCGCCCATCCGATACCGGACCGGCGGCGAGATCAGCGACGGGTCGAGCGCGGCGGTGGTCCGGATACGCACGTCGCGCCCGACCGCGACCGCCATGCCGGTCGAACCACTCATGATCTCGAACTCGACCGAAGGCTGCCACGTCCCGAACACCGTCCCCGGCGCGCCATGCGTATGATAGAGCAGGCCGTTGTTGGGCGGCTGGTCAGCGCGCGGCGCCCAGCGCTTGTCGCCCCAGCGGAATTCGAGCCGCAGGTGATAGTCGCGCAGGTCCGCGTCATGGACCAGCGCGCCCCAGGTCTCGCCCTTGACCCACATCGCCGGCTTGCCGTCGATCGACTTGACCGCGAAGTCGCCTGCGGTCGAGCGCGCGCGGCCGATCGGGGTCGCGCCGGGCTTGTCGCGGTAGGTGACCACGGGATCGGGATAGCCGAGCCACGGTTGCCAACCGGACAGGTCGCGTCCGTTGAACAGCGCGCGCATCGGGCCGGTCGGCTTGGGTACGTCGGTGAGGACGAGCGTCTGCGGGGTGGCGGGCGGGTCACCGACGATCGCGCGTGCCTGCTCGACGGGCGACGGCGCCGCCTGCGCGAGCGCGGCCGTCAGCAGGATCATATTCATCGGTGCCCTCCCTGTTCCGGAGCAGGCTATCGCAGGATCATGCTGCCCGAACAATGGCTTGGCACAACACGGCCGCGACCGTCATCCCCGCGCAGGCGGGAATCCAGACGCGCAGGTCTTCATGAGAACCACCAACGTCGGAGGTTCCGAATTCCCGCCTGCGCGGGAATGACGATGGATGGCCTGCCCTCGCATCCGCATCGCACATCATGTCCGGGGCGGCAGCGGATTCAACGCCGACGGTCACGCCTACCCCGCGTTCGCCGCGCGCGTCAGGTTGAGGAACACGTCCTCCAGATCGGCTTCCTTGGTGCTAACGTCGACGATCCCGTAGCCGTCGCGCTGGATCGCCCCCAGCACCTCGCCCGCATTGACGCGGTCCTTGGCATAGGTGATCTCGAGCGTCCGCGTGCCCTTCAGCGCGACCTTCCCGAAACAGTCATTGTCGGGCAGCGCCGCAACGTCGCGGTCGACCGTCACCGCGACGATCTTCTCCTGCGCCTTGCCCAGCAGCTCGGCGGTCGGCGAATTGGCGATCACGCGGCCGTGGTTGATGATCGCGATCCGGTCGCACAATTCCTCGGCCTCTTCGAGATAATGGGTGGTCAGCACCACCGTCACCCCGGCGTCGTTGAGGCTGCGCACATAGGTCCACAATTGCTGGCGCAGCTCGATGTCGACGCCCGCGGTCGGTTCGTCGAGCACCAGCACCGGTGGCGTATGGACCATCGCCTTGGCGACCATCAGCCGTCGCTTCATGCCGCCCGACAGCGTTCGCGCATAAGCGTTCGCCTTGTCTTCCAGATGCACCGCACGGAGCAGTTCCATGCTGCGGCGCTCCTTCTTGGGCACGCCATATAGCCCGGCCTGGATCTCCAGCGTCTCGACCGGCGTGAAGAACGGATCGAACAGGATTTCCTGATTGACGATCCCGATCGACGCCTTGGCGTTGCGCGGATGTTCGTCGATGTCGAAGCCCCAGATCGACGCCGCGCCGCTGGTCTTGTTGACCAGCCCGGCGAGGATGTTGATCAGCGTCGACTTGCCCGCCCCGTTGGGGCCGAGCAGCCCGAAGATGCTGCCGCGCGGGACATCGAACGTCACGCCGTCCAGCGCGCGCTTGGGTGCACCGCCCTTCACCCCGGCGTAGGTCTTGCACAGGTCGCGGATCGAGATCGCTGCTTCGGTCATCGGGCGGCGATAGGCGCGCCGGCGACGGAAGCCAATAACGTGAGGATTGTTTCACCGCCCCCGCCTTGCTAATCGCCTGCCCATGCGCCCGCCGTCCGAACTCGTCCGCACCTCCTCCGCCCGCGTCGCCTGCGATGGCGCGACCGATATTCCGGGCGGCGCGGCGCTCGGCCACCCGCGCGTGTGGTTGCAGATCGACGAGCATGGCTATGTCGATTGCGGCTATTGCGATCGCCGCTTCGTGCTGATCGGCGGGCCGGCGGATGGCGTCGATCATACCAGGCTGCCCGACATTTCCGAAGGCGGCAGCCCGCAATAGTGGCGTCGGGGGCACGGCACGCCTATCTTGGCGCGATGACCGATCCCCGCTCCTTCCTGTACCGCGACACGCTCGACCCCGCGACCGCGCAGCGTGTCACCGCCGATGTGCTGGCACGCGCCGACGATGGCGAGCTGTTCCTGCAATATCGCAAGGCCGAGGCGTTCGGGTTCGACGACGGGCGGCTGAAGACCGCCAGTTACGACACCACCGCCGGCTTCGGTCTGCGCGCGGTGTCGGGCGAGATGACCGCCTTCGCGCACGCCAACGAGCTGAGCGAGGCCGCGATCCGCCGCGCGGGCGAGACGATGGCGTTGATCGACCCATCGACCGCGACCAAGGCCGCGGCGCCGACCCGGACCAACCACAGGCTCTATACCGATGCCGACCCGCTCGATCTCGTGCCGTTCGCCGACAAGGTGAACCTCTGCCAGACGATCGACGCCGCCGCGCGGGCGCGCGATCCGCGCGTCGCCCAGGTGTCGGTCGGGCTGTCGGGGACGTGGAGCGTGGTCGAGATCGTCCGCCCGGACGGCTTCGTCGCCACCGACGTGCGGCCATTGGTGCGGCTCAACGTCTCGATCGTCGCCGAAGCGAACGGACGGCGCGAGACCGGATCGTTCGGCGTCGGCGGCCGCTACCTCTACGACCGCGTGATGACGCCCGACATGTGGAACCGCGCGATCGACGAGGCGCTGGCGCAGGCACTGGTCAATCTCGAGGCGGTCGATGCGCCCGCGGGCGAGATGACGGTATTGCTCGGCAACGGCTGGCCCGGCGTGCTGCTCCACGAGGCGATCGGGCACGGGCTGGAAGGCGACTTCAACCGCAAGGGCACTTCGGCCTTCTCGGGACGGATCGGCGAGCGCGTCGCGGCGCCGGGCGTGACGATCGTCGATGATGGCAGCATCGCCGACCGGCGCGGCTCGCTGACCATCGATGACGAGGGCACGCCGACGTCGGAGACGATCCTGATCGAGGACGGCATCCTCAAGGGCTATATGCAGGACCGGCTCAACGCGCGGCTGATGGGGGTCGAGCCGACCGGCAACGGGCGGCGGGAGAGCTTTGCGCATGCACCGATGCCGCGGATGACCAACACCTTCATGAAGGCAGGCAGGGACGATCCCGCCGAGTTGCTGAGCCGCGTGAAGAAAGGCATTTTCGCCAAGTCGTTCGGCGGCGGGCAGGTCGACATCGTCTCGGGCAAGTTCACCTTCTCGTGCACCGAGGCGTACCGGATCGAAGACGGCAAACTCGGCGCGCCGATCAAGGGCGCGACGCTGATCGGCGATGGGCCGAGCGTGCTGACCAAGGTGCTGGGCGTCGGCCACGACTTCGCGCTCGACGAAGGGATCGGCGTGTGCGGCAAGGGCGGGCAGAGCGTGCCCGCGGGTGTGGGACAGCCGACGCTGCTGATCGGCGGCCTGACGGTCGGCGGGACGGCCTAGAAGCCCGAGATCAGCATATCGAGGGCGATGCCAATCGCATATTCCTGATCGACGAGCGAGGTCGTCGCCGATCGCAGCAGGCGTGCCGGTACGGCAGCCGCGAAATGGGTCAGCATGATCACCTTTTCGCCGTCGACCTCGAACTCCGGGTTCAGGCGGCGGTCGGCAAGCGCAAGGTCATGCTTCCGATCCGCGAGCGGCACCACGAACCGGCTGTTGAGCATCGAGAGCGTGTCGGACTGACAATCCAGCCAATATCCACCGTCCGGTGACGGATATACGTCAAACTTCGCCACTCAGAACATCCGGTACTTTTCGAGCGGAAGGCCGTTCTCCTCCACCCACTTGTTGTTCGCGTCGATCCACTCACGGTTCTCTTCCGCCCAGCGGCGATTACGCTCGGCACTGGCGGCCTTTTTCAAGGCAGCCTCGCTGATTTGCGACAGGTTCAGGCCATGCTCGCGGGCAAACGCCACCACGCCCGTGTCGAGCGAGAGATTGACCGGCTTTCGCTTGCCGGAGACGATCGGATCGTGCTTCATAGTGCAGAAGCTATGCGCATCATCGATGCGCGTCAACGCGGAGCCGATCGATGGCCAAGTTCTTCCCCGCCCTCACCGCCGAGCATCGTGCGTTCGTCGCGAAGCAACCGGTGTTCTTCGTCGCGACCGCCGCGGCGGACGCGCGTGTCAATCTCAGCCCCAAGGGCATGGACAGTTTCCGCATCCTCGACGACACGACCGTCGCCTATCTCGATGTCGCCGGATCGGGGAACGAAACCAACGCGCATCTGCTCGCCGACGGGCGGATCACGATCATGTTCTGCGCCTTCGACAATCCCGCGCTCATCTTCCGCATCTATGGCCATGGTCGCCCGGTGCTGCCGCAGGATGACGAGTGGCAGGAGCTGTCGGCGCACTTCACGCTGTTGCCCGGCACGCGACAGATCTTCGTGATCGCGATCGACGAAGTGCAGACGTCATGTGGATGGGGCGTGCCGTATATGGCGTTCGAGCGCGAGCGCGACACGCTGAACAAATATCACGCAAGCACCGACGATGCGACGCGCTTCGGCAAATATGCGGTCCGTACCCACAGCATCGACGGCCTTCCGGTTCGCAGCCCGACGCAGGTGCCCGCCTGATGGCGCTGGTCGAACTCGGCCGGTACGACCGGAACCTCGCCAACATCCTCGTGGCGCGGCTCGAATCCGACGGTATCCCCGCGCTCGCCTTCGACGGCGGGGCCAGTATCGCCGATGGAAGCTGGCTGCTGATCCCGGTGCGCGTCATGGTTGACGAGGATGATCTTGTCGCCGCGCAAGCGATCGCCGGGGCTGCCTGAAAATCGGGCACCGCTGACGCACTGCACAATTATTAACGCATCTTAACGCCACCGCCGCCTCCGCCACCCTCTGCGCGCAACTGGCACGCGCCTTGCGAAGCTTCCTCACGGGACAAACGCAAAGGGGGCGTGATGAAGCTGGTCATAGCCATCATCAAACCGTTCAAGCTCGACGAGGTGCGCGAAGCGCTCACCACCGTCGGCGTGGCCGGGATGACGGTGTCGGAGGTGAAGGGGTTCGGTCGCCAGAAGGGCCAGACCGAAATCTACCGCGGCGCCGAATACAGCACCAACATGGTGCCCAAGATCAAGATCGAGGTCGTGTGCGCCTCCGACATCGCCGACCGCGTGGTCGAGGCGATTCAGGCCGCCGCCAACACCGGCGCGATCGGCGACGGCAAGATCTTCGTGCTCGATGTCGGACAGGCGGTGCGCATCCGCACCGGCGAAACCGACGATACGGCATTGTGATGGGGGGACCGATGACGCTTTCCAGAAAGATTGCGGGCGGCGCGGGGGCGCTGGCTGCCACGCTGCTCACCACCGCGCCGGCATGGGCGCAAGCCGCCGCCGGCCCGGTGCGCGCGCCTGGCGCCGAAGCCGCCGCGGCGATGATCAACAAGGGCGATACGTCGTGGCTGCTGATCTCGGCGGCGCTGGTGCTGATGATGTCGATCCCCGGCCTCGCGCTGTTCTACGGCGGGCTGGTGCGCACCAAGAACATGCTCAGCGTGCTGATGCAGGTGTTCATGATCGTCTCGGTCGCCAGCCTCGTCTGGGTGTGCTGGGGCTACAGCATGGCCTTCACCAGCGGTAACGCGTTCGTCGGCGGGCTGTCGAAGGCCTTCCTCGCCGGCGTCGGGCCGACCTCGGTCGCGGCGACCTTCTCGAACAACGTCTACGTGCCCGAATATGCGTTCATCGCCTTCCAGATGACCTTCGCGTGCATCACGCCCGCGCTGATCGTCGGTGCGTTCGCGGAGCGCGTGAAGTTCACCCCGCTGCTGATCTTCGTCGTGCTGTGGCTGACGATCGTCTATTTCCCGATGGCGCACATGGTCTGGTACTGGGCGGGTCCGGACTTCCTCGCCGACGCGCCGACCGACGCCGGCCTGCTGTACGGCTGGGGCGCGCTCGACTTCGCGGGTGGCACCGTGGTGCACATCAACGCGGGTATCGCTGGCCTGGTCGGCTGCCTGATCATCGGCAAGCGCCATGGCTACAAGTCGGAGCCGATGCCGCCGCACTCGCTGACCATGACCATGATCGGCGCCTCGCTGCTGTGGGTCGGCTGGTTCGGATTCAACGCCGGCTCCAACCTCGAAGCCAATGGCGGCGCGGCGCTCGCGTTCGTCAACACCTTCGTCGCCACCGCCGCCGCCGCGGTCGCCTGGGCGGTGATCGAGCAGATCATCCACAAGAAGCCGTCGCTGCTGGGCGGCGTGTCGGGGGCGGTCGCCGGCCTCGTCGCGATCACCCCGGCCGCGGGCTTTGCCGCACCGATGACATCGATCATCCTCGGCTTCGTCGCCAGCGCGGTATGCTTCTTCTTCGTCACCACGGTGAAGAACAAGCTCGGCTATGACGATACGCTCGACGTGTTCGGCGTGCACTGCGTCGGCGGGATCATCGGCGCGATCGCGACCGGGATCGTCGCCGACCCGTCGCTCGGGGGTCAGGGCTTCATCGACTATACGAAATTCCCGTCGGTCGCCGGCCAGTATGACATGGCCGCGCAGGTCATCACGCAGATCAAGGCGGTCGTGCTGACGCTGGCGCTCTCCGGCGGTGTGTCGGCAGTGCTCTTCTACGGCATCAAGGCGACGATGGGGCTGCGTCCCCCGCTCGAGGTCGAGGTCGAGGGTCTCGACATCAACGAGCATGGCGAGCGCGCCTATAATTACTGACGAATTCGCGGGGTGGCGATTGCCGCCGCCCCGCCACCGATGTTCCTCCTGCGGACAACACCTCAAGGCCCGGCGCGGCGACGCGACCGGGCCATTTTTGCGTGCTGCGCTGCAAGATGACGTGTCGCTTCGGATGCGCTATATGAATTGCGCGAGCCGGGCGATCCCGTTCAAGCGAGACCCCGGCTCCGAGAAAGAGAGGATGGGTCATGTTGAGGATCAGGAACGCCAGCCATGACGGCATGGTTGCCGCAGGACTCGCGGCGACGTTCACCGCTGCGGTACTTGGCGCACAGCTTGCCGCGGATGCCTTGGTCTATGTGGGCGAGCTACTGATAAGGTAACAGGGTCGGCGAGATCGACTGAAGCCACTCGCGCTGCACCTGCCACTTCGTCCCGGACTTGATCCGGGACCCCGCTTGTTCCTTGGCCCTTCGATGAAGTTGGTCCATCTGGCTTGAACCATTCGTCTTCGTACCCCGGCGAAGGCGGAACGTAAGGGAGATTTAGCGCGAGGCACTTCCGCAGCGTCCCCCACCTGGGCCCCGGCCTTCGCCGGGGTACACGTCAGCTTTGACGGATCACGCCTGAGAAAACTGGATCCGGCATCAAGTCCGGGGCAACGATACGTTCGGATCAGGCAGGAACGCTATTTCGGCAACCGGATCTCGAACATCGTCGGCCAGCGCTTGCCGGTGACGAACAGCCGTCGCGCCTTGGCATCCCATGCGATGCCGTTCGCGACCGCCTCGGGATCGCGCGCACCGACCTCGGCGACGATCGCGCGCAGGTCGATCACGCGCGTCACCACTCCGCTACGCGGATCGATCGCGACGATGAAAGGCTGGTGCCAGACATTGGCGAGGATCTGCCCGTCGACCATCTCCAGTTCGTTGATCTGGTCGAGCGGACGGCCCGCGAAGGTGACGGTCACGGTCCGCCACACCTTCATCGTCGCGGGATCGTGGAAGGTCAGGGTCGCGCTACCATCTGAGCGGATCAGCGAGGTCGCGTCGGATGTCAGCCCCCAGCCCTCGCCGGTATAGCGCATCGTTCCCAAGGGTTTGAGCGTCGCCGCGGTCCAGCGGTGCGCGATGCCGTCGTGCCACGTCAGGCTGATCGCCTCGCCCTTCCACAGCGCCAGCCCCTCGCCGAATTGTGCCGCCGGAATCGTCCGCCGAAGCGTGACCTTGCCGGTCGCCGGATCGACGCGCCGCACGTCGGAACGCCCCTCCAGCCCGACGCTCTCGATCAACGCGCCGCCATGCCACACCAATCCCTCGGTGAAGGCCGCACGGTCGTGCGGCAGGCGACGAACGACCACCGGCGCGACCAGCACCGGCTGGCGCGCCATGACCGCGGAAGCGGCCTGGGGCGGAGCCGCTCCCGCCGGACCGGCGAGAGCGAGGAGCGGAAGGAGCAGCCAGCGCGACATGCGTCAGCGGTACGATGCCGCGCGGCGCGGGGCAATCACGTTGCGCCGCGCCGCGTTCGTCAACCCGCCTTGGGCCTGGTCGCCGCCACCGCGCTCACGCTGGCGACACCCTGGTCGTTGATCGACACCACCCACGGCGTCCCGTCGTCACAGGTGGCGATCCAGCTCGGGTTGCCCTGCATCGCCGGCCCCGCCACCGAGCGCGTCACGCCCTGGCAGCCACGGCCCGCGTCGCTGATCGCGCGGAACAGCACGCCATTGCGCTCCTTCTCGTTCAACTGGCTGATCTTCGCGAGATAATCGCTGCTGCCGTTCGTGGTGGCGGCCATGCTGTTATCCGCACTGGGCGCCGATCCGCAGGCGGCGAGCAACACGCAAAGGACGGCGGGGATCAGAACACGACGAATCACGGGGCAGCTCCTCCAGACGAACATTGCCGCCGTTTAACATTTTTCACAGCTTCGGGCTGCACCATCGTCGCTATGGTGGCGCTTGCAGGCGAGTCGTGAGGAACCTTGGTGATGCGTAGGCGGCGGTCGATCGGGCTGGTAGCGGGGCTGGCGTTGCTGGCATCGTGCGGAGACGGCGGCAGCAACACGAGCGTTGGGAGCAGCCCGGGCGGCGGCGGCAGTGTCGCGGGCACGACGACCCCGACCGGCTGCGCGTTGCGTGCGCGGCAGAATTGGGTGCTCGCGACGATGAACGAATGGTATCTGTTCCCCGTTACCTTGCCGACGAACATCGATCCGGGCGCCTATTCGGATGTCGACAGCTTCCTCGACGCGCTGACCGCCACCGCAAGGGCGCAGCGCAAGGATCGCTATTTCACCTATCTGACCTCGCTGAAGGCGGAGAACGCTTATTATGGATCGGGAGGGACCGCCGGGATCGGTGTCCGGCTGGCGCGCGATCTCGAACAACCGGCTGTTCGTGACCGAGGCGTATGAAGGTGCACCGGCGCTGAGTGCCGGGATCGACCGCGGCGCGCAGATCGTCGGTATCGGCCCGACCGCGGCGACGGTTCGCCTGATCAGCGACATTCTGGCGAGCGGCGGCGAGACCGCGCTCGACGCGGCGTTCGATACGTCGACGCCGGGCACTGTGCGCTTCCTGCGCATCACCGATGCAAACGGCACCCGCGACGTGTCGGTCACCAGCGCCGACTATACCCTGACGCCGGTATCGTCGCGCTACGGAAGCAGGGTGATCGACGATAATGGACGCAAGGTCGGCTACATCAACCTGCGCACCTTCATCACCACCGCCGACGACCAGTTGCGCAGTGCGTTCGCCACGTTCCGCGACCAGGGCGTGACGCAGGTGATCGTCGACCTGCGCTACAATGGCGGCGGGCTGCTCGGCACGGCGGAGACCTTCACCGACCTGCTCGGCGCCAACCGTTCGACCAACGACGTGCAGGCCTATACCACCTTCCGCACGTCGAAATCGTCGCAGAACGAGGTCCGTCGCTTCGCACGGGAGATGAACGCGATCGCCCCGACGCGGATCGCGTTCATCGGCACCGGCCAGACGGCCTCGGCGAGCGAATATGTCATCAACGCGCTGATCCCGTACCTGCACAGCGATCTCGCGCTGGTCGGCAGCAACACCTACGGCAAGCCGGTCGGGCAGATCGCGATCGACAATCCGTCGTGCAGCGACGACCGGTTGCGCGTGATCGCCTTCGCGCTCCAGAATTCGGCGCGACAGGGGGATTATTACGACGGTCTGGCGACCAAGGTGGAGGCGAGCTGCCAGGCCACCGACGATTACAGCCATCAGCTGGGCGACGCGAGCGAGACATCGGTGCGTACCGCGCTGGACTGGCTGGCAGGGCGCGGCTGCACGCCGATCGGCGCCAGCGCCTCGGCCGCGCGCACGACCGGATTGTTCGCCGCGTCGCAGCGCCCGTTGGTGTCGGTCACCCCGACCGTTGCGCAGCGCGACACGCCGGGGCTGTACTGAGCCGCATCAAGCCGCCCGTAAGCGGGGTAGTCCCTAGTCCTTCCAGCCCCAGTAGAGCTGCGCCGGGGGCACGTTCCACCATTCCATGTCGTGATCGATGCGGTGGAAGTGCGGCGCGATGAAGTCGCGGACCTTGGGGCTGAACTGATAGACCAGGAAAGCGCCGCCGATGCGGAGCACGCGCTGCGTCGCGGCAGCGATCGCCGGACCCACGCCGTCGGGCAGCGTCGAGAACGGCAGGCCCGACAGCACGTAATCGGCCGCCTCATGCCCGTGTTCGGCGACGATCCGCTCGACATCGGCCGCCGAGCCATGCACCGCGACGAAGCGCGAATCGGTGATCGTATGGTCGAGGTAGCGGATGAAATCGGCGTTGGTGTCGATCGCGATCAGCATCGCATCGGGCGCCATCCGCTCGAGGATCGGGCGACAGAAGGTGCCGACGCCCGGTCCATATTCAACGAACAGCTTGCAATTGGCCCAATCGACCGGGCCGAGCATCTTCGCGATCAACCGGTCCGATGACGGGATGATCGAACCGACCATCACCGGGTGCTTGAGAAAGCCGGTGAAGAACATCTGCCACGGTCCGGGCACGCCGGCGGCTTTGCTGCTGTCGCGCCGCACGGCGTCGGTGGAACTGGTCATGTGGAAAAAACGGCTCCCGAACCTGATGTGATGACGTTTCTGCGTCATCGGCATGACGAACGCCTTGCAGGCGAAGCGGTTGCCATAGCCCGGTTGCGCGCGGCCCCCAAGCGCCTAATCGACATTGGGAGGTGGCGGGAGCGGACGACGGTGAAGCAGGCGCGGGACACGACGTTCGCTTTGATGTTCATGGTGATGCTGACGATCGCCGCGGGCAATACCGCGTTGCAGTCGGTACTGCCCGCGCTCGGCCGCTCGCTCGGCGTGCGCGACGCCGAGGTGGCGCTCGCCTTTTCGATCTCGGCCTTGTTCTGGGTGCTTGCGGCGCCGTTCTGGGCGCATCGCTCGCACCGGCACGGGCGGCGCGCGATGATCCTGCTCGGCCTTGGCGGCTATGCGACCAGCCTCGTGCTGTGCGGCGTGTTCCTGCTCGCCGGGATCAACAATTGGATCGGCGGGACGGCGGCGTTCGTGCTCTTCATCCTCGGGCGCGTGATCTACGGCGCGACCGGCGCCGCCGCGCCGCCCGCCGTGCAGGCGTTGGTTGCGGGCAGTACGACGCGCGAGGAACGGACGCGCGCATTGACCCTGCTCGCCTCCGCGTTCGGGCTCGGGACGATCCTCGGCCCGGCGCTCGCGCCCTATCTGATCCTCGGACACATCGGCCCGGTCGCGATCGGGCTGGCGGCGCCGGCGTTCGTCTTCGCGCTGTTCGGCGTGGCGATGCTGGTCGCGGTCTGGCGGCGGCTGCCCGACGATCGACGCATCGCCGACGACGCGCACGGTGCCGCCACCGCTTACCCGTCAATCGGCGGGCAATCATCGGGCGCGAGCGTCACCGCCGCGACTGCGCCGGAGGGCGGCGGGCGGATCGGCACGCTCGACCCACGCATTCGCTGGTGGCTGTTCGTCGGGCTGGTCATGGGTCACGCACAGGCGATGACCGGGCAGGTGATCGGCTTCCTCGTCATCGACCGGCTCGGCGTGTCACCGGTCGACGCGCTGGGTGCGACCGGGCTGGTGCTGATGACCGGCGCGGGCGCATCGTTGCTTGCGCAATGGGGGATGATCCCGCTGCTCGACCTGCGCCCGCGCGCATTGATCCTGATCGGGCTCGCGCTCGCCGCCGCCGGGTGCTGGGCAACCGGTCATGCGACCACCCTGCCCGCGATCGCGAGCGGCTATGCGCTCGCCAGCCTCGGCTTCGGGTTCGTCCGGCCGGGCTTCACCGCCGGATCGAGCCTCGCCGTCGGGGCGACGTTGCAGGCGTCGGTCGCGGGCAAGGTGACCAGCATCAGCGGCGCCAGTTTCGTCCTCGGCCCGTCGGTCGGGGTCGCGCTGTACGGCATCGGACACGCGCTACCGTATGATGCCGCGGCGATCGCCTGTGCGCTGATGTTACCGCTCGGGTGGCGCGTGTTGCGGCAATAAGCCCACACCGCCATCCCGGACGTGATCCGGGTTCCCGCTTCTTACTTCTGTCGAGAAGAAGCGGGACCCCGGATCCAGTCGGGGGCGACGATCAGGGAGAGCTAAATCTCCTTGCCGCCCGGCCGCGCGGTAAGCTGCCCCGGTGAGATGAAGCCGATCGGCTGGATCGCATTGGCCTCCTGCTTCAGCCGCGCCGCCATCTGCTCATACTCGTGCTCGACCTCGGGGGTGACGCTCGCGCGGCTCTCCTCCAGCGCACGCTCGAAATGCGCGCGGCGCACCTCGCGCGTGTCGAGCGATTCGCGCAGCGCGATCAGGCCGGCACGCCGCACGACATCCTCCAGATCGGCGCCGGTGAAGCGCTCGGTCCGCGCCGCCACCGCGTCGAGGTCGACGTCGGGCGCGAGCGGCATCTTCTGCGTCTGAATGTCGAGGATCCGCCGCCGTCCCGCGGCGTTGGGCACGCCGACATAGACCAGCTCGTCGAACCGCCCTGGCCGCAGCAGCGCCGGGTCGATCAGGTTCGGCCGGTTGGTCGCGCCGATTACCACCACCGACTGAAGCTCCTCCAACCCGTCCATCTCGGCCAGGATCGTATTCACCACCCGCTCGGTCACCTGCGGCTCGCCGAGCCCGCCACCGCGTGCGGGCACCAGCGAATCGAGTTCGTCGATGAAGATCACCGTCGGTGCGACCTGGCGCGCGCGCTGGAACAGCCGCGCGATCTGCTGCTCGCTCTCGCCATACCATTTGCTGAGCAGGTCGCTCGACTTGGTGGCGATGAAGTTCGCCTGCGCCTCGCGCGCCACCGCCTTGGCGAGCAGCGTCTTGCCCGTTCCCGGCGGGCCATAGAGCAGGAAACCTTTCGCAGGACGGATACCAAGCCGGCGGAACGCATCGGGATCCTTGAGCGGCAGCTCGACACTTTCCTTGAGCCGCATCTGCGCATCGTCGAGCCCGCCGACGTCCGACCATTTGACGGTCGGCGCCTGCACCATGACCTCGCGCATCGCGCTCGGCTGGACGCGCTTGAGCGCCTCGGTGAAATCCTCGCGCGTCACCGCCAGCATGTCGAGCACCTCGGCGGGGATGGTACGATCCTCGAGGTTGAGCCGCGGCATGATCCGCCGCACCGCCTCGATCGCCGCCTCTCGGGTCAGCGCCGCCAGATCGGCGCCGACGAACCCGAAGGTCTGCCGCGCGAGGTCGCTCAGCTCGACGCCCTCGCCCAGTGGCATGCCGCGGGTGTGGATTCCAAGGATCTCGCGCCGCCCGCGCTCGTCCGGCACGCCGACGATGATCTCGCGATCGAAGCGACCGGGCCGGCGCAGCGCCTCGTCGATCGCCTCCGGCCGGTTGGTCGCCGCGATCACGACCAGATTGGCGCGCGCCTCCAGTCCGTCCATCAGCGTCAGCAATTGCGCGACAAGGCGCTTCTCCGCCTCCCCCGACACCTGCCCGCGCTTGGGCGCGATCGAGTCGATCTCATCGATGAAGACGATCGACGGCGCGGCCTTGCTGGCTTCCTCGAACACCTGCCGCAGCCGTTGTTCGGATTCGCCATAGGCCGAGCCCATGATCTCGGGGCCGTTGATGAGGAAGAATTGCGCGTCCGACTCGTTCGCCACCGCGCGCGCCAGCCGCGTCTTGCCGGTGCCGGGCGGCCCATGGAGCAGCACGCCCTTGGGCGGATCGACGCCAAGCCGCTGGAAAAGCTCGGGATAGCGCAAAGGCAGCTCGACCATCTCACGCAGCTGGTCGATCGTCTGCCCCATGCCGCCGATATCGTCGTAGGTGACGTCGGCGCGGCGCGCGGCCTGCGGCTCTTCATATTCGGGGCGCAGCTCGATCTCGGTGCTCTCGTCGATATGGACGACGCCCTTGGGATTCGCCGAGACGACCAGCAGCCGGATTTCCTGCAGGGCGTAAGCTGGGGCGTTGACGTAGCGCTCCATTCCCGGCGGCATGTTCTGGACGCGCTGGTGCCCGGCGGTCGCGACGATATCGCCCGCGCACAGCGGCCGACCGAAGAAGGTGCGCTTCAGCGCGTTCGTCGATCCCTGTAGCCGCAAATTCTGCTGCGCCGGGGCGAACACGACGCGCGTCGCCGCCTTCGACTCGACGCGTCGCACCTCGACGAAATCGCCCGAACCGACTCCGGCATTGGCACGCTGAAGCCCGTCGATGCGGACCAGCTCCAATCCCTCGTCTTCGGCATAGGGGCCGATCGCGCGTGCGGGGTGGTCTTCTTGCCGACGATCTCGACGACATCGCCGTCGGTGATCCCCAGCGCCGCGAACACCACGCGTGGCAGATGCGCGACGCCGCGCCCGCTATCCTCGGGCCGCGCGTTTGCGACCTGCAACTTCACCATCTTGTCGTCGGCATCCGCCATGTCGTTCCTTTCGCGCGGCTTGCAGCCGAGCGCAGAAGATAGGACGCCGGTTCCGCATTGCGAACCAACCTGACGCAGCACGCAGACGAAAAAAAGGCCAGCCCCAAGGGGCCGGCCGTTTGAAGTTTTTAGGAGAGGATGCCTGAAAGGCACGCCCTATGTGCGGCGCGGCCCGCTTCTTCGCAAGTGCGAAATGGTAGCGTCACACTTGCAGATTCTGCAATCGAGACGGCGATTGTTGTTGCACCGGCAGTCGGATGTTGCATGATGCACCGCAACAGCCATTTCGGATCAGCCCCTGACCTGCCATGCGCCGGCTTCCGCCCCTCACTGCGATCGAGGCCTTCGTGGCCGTCGCCCGGCTCGGCTCGATCAAGGCCGCCGCGCAGGAGCTTGCGCTGTCGCCTCCGGCACTTAGCCGCCGGATCCAGACGCTCGAACGCTTCATCTCACGCCCGCTGTTCGATCGTCGGCATCAGGCGATGGTGCCCAATGCCGATGGCGAGCGGCTGCTCGCGGCGATCGCGCCCGCGCTCGACGGCATGTCCGACGCGATCGAGGGAATGACCAGCGGCAACGACGTCCTGCGACTGCGGCTGGGCGTGCTGCCGCTTTACGCCTCGCAGCGGCTGTTCCCGCGACTGGGCGAGTTGCGCGCCGCGCATCCCGAACTGCACCTCGACATCGATACCGGCGGCAATGCGCTGGCGCGACTCGGTGAAGGGCTCGACGCGGTGATCGTCGTCGCGCGCGATATCGATCCGATGCTCTATTCTGAGCGGCTCGATCGCAACATGGTTTATCCGATCGGCGCGCGGGGATTGCTCGACGGCCCGACGCCGCTGCGCTCGCCCGAGCAGATGCGCGAGCACAGCGTCTTGCTCCACCGCGACATGCCCGACACGTTCGCGGCGTGGAGCCAGGCGGCGGGCTATCCGGGGATGGAGCCGGTCGCGATCGACTATTTCGATACGGGCGTGTTGATCCTGGAGGCGGCCGCGCAGGGGCTCGGCGTCGCGTTCATGCACGAGAACCACTTCCAGGACGCGAATGACCCGCGGCTGGTGCGGCTGTTCGATATCGATGTCACCAGCCCGTACAGTTACTGGTTCGCGTGCCGCCCGCGCGCGCTCCAGACCAAGCCGGTCAAGATCTTCCGCGACTGGCTGATCAGGACGCTGCGCGAAGGGTAAGCCGCCCTCACCAAGCCCGTCATTCCCGCGCAGGCGGAAATCCAGAATCTCTGACCCAAGCGACTCTTGCGAGGACCTGCGCGTCTGGATTTCCGCCTTCGCGGGCCTGACGGGAGGGTGGCGCCCGCGACTCGCTCCGCCACGATCGGAGCGGAACGAGTCGCCGGGAATCAGGCCGCCTTCATCGAGACGATCTTGCCCGGATTCGCGGGCGGCTCGCCCTTGGGAAGCGCGTCGATCAGCTCCATGCCGTCGGTCACCTGGCCCCATACGGTATACTGCCCGTCGAGGAAGCGCGCGTCGTCGAAGCAGATGAAGAACTGCGAATTCGCCGAATTCGGGTCCATCGTCCGCGCCATCGAGCAGGTGCCGCGCACATGCGGTTCCTTGCTGAATTCTTGGCGGAGGTTCGGCTTGTCCGAGCCGTGCATCCCGGTGCCGGTCGGATCGCCACCCTGCGCCATGAAGCCGGGGATCACGCGGTGGAACACCACGCCGTCATAGAAACCCTCGTTGGCCAGCTCGGCGATCCGCGCGACATGCTCGGGTGCGAGATCGGGGCGCAGGTTGATCGTCACGTCGCCGCTGTCCAGCGTCAGGGTCAGCGTGGAATAGGTATCGGTCACAGGCAGTTCCTTTCTTGCCGTATGCGCGCGCCCCTATCGGTCCCGCGCCCGGCTGGCAAATGCATGACGCCCGCGCTAGGTGCCGAGGCGTCGACGCGCAATCAGGGAGCCGGCATATGAGCGAGACCGAGCTGCGCGACGCGTATGAGGAGCAGGACGACCGCGAGGAGCGGCTCGACGAGGACGATCGGCTGAAGCCCGAGTTCGTCCGCGCGGTGCTCGACGCCGTCGAGGCCGGCGATGTCGCCGAGGCGCATACGCTGGTCGAACCGCTTCATCCCGCCGATATCGCCGACCTGTTCGAGCTGACGCCCGAGGATTGCCGCCGCGATCTCGCCGCCGCGATCAGCGACCTGCTCGACGCCGACGTCTTCGCGGAGATGAACGACTATGTCCGCGAAGCGCTGATCGACGCGCTCGACGCGCGACAGGTCGCGGATATCGCCAGCGAACTCGACACCGACGATGCGGTGGCGATTATCGAGGACATGGAGCCGGAGGACCAACGCGAGGTCCTGCGCGCGATGGAGCCCGACGATCGCGCCGCGATCGAGGAGGCCTTGTCCTATCCCGAGGAATCGGCCGGTCGCCTCATGCAGCGCGATCTGGTCGCGGTGCCGGAGCATTGGACGGTCGGCGACGTGCTCGACTATCTGCGCGCCGACGAGACGCTGACCACCGACTTCTGGGAAATCTTCGTCGTCGACCCGACGCATGAGCCCGTCGGCACCTGTTCGCTGAGCTGGATCCTGCGCACCCCGCGCAGCATCGCGATCGCCGACGTCATGCAGCGCGAGCAGACGCTGATCCCGGTCGACATGGACCAGGAAGAGGTCGCACTCCGCTTCCAGAAATACGCGTTGATCTCCGCCGCGGTCGTCGACGGCTCGGGGCGACTGGTCGGAATGATCACGGTCGACGACGTCGTCCACATCATCCAGCAGGAGGCCGGCGAGGACGCGCTGCGGCTGTCGGGCGCGGGTGAAGGCGACATCAACGAGCCGATTCGGCTCACCGTGCGAACGCGGCTGACGTGGCTGCTCATCAACCTGCCGACCGCGATGATCGCCGCGACGGTGGTCGGGCTGTTCGACGAACGGATCGCGCGCTTTGCGGTGCTTGCGCAATTGATGGGGATCGTCAGCGGGATGGGCGGCAACGCAGGCACCCAGACGCTCGCCGTCGTCGTCCGCGCACTCGCCACGAACCAGCTGACCGGGTCGAACACGATGCGGATGATCGTCCGCGAATTGCGGATCGCCGGGAGCAACGGCGTCGGCCTCGGGCTGCTGGTCGGCGCGGGCTCGTATCTGTGGTTCGGCAATCCGGCGTTGGCGATCGTGTTCGGGCTGGCGTTGTTCATCAACAACATCGTCGCCGGATTAGCGGGGGTGCTGGTGCCGGTGACGCTCGATCGCTTCGACGTCGATCCCGCGGTGGCGTCGTCGGTGTTCGTGACCACCTGCACCGATTCGCTGGGGTTCTTCACGTTCTTGGGCCTTGCGGCGCTGTGGGGATTGGGCGGGTAGGTCCTTCCCGCCAACCGCCGCCCGTCATTCCCGCGAAGGCGGGAATCCAGACGCGCAGGTCTTCGAAAAAGCCGAAGCGTCAGAGGTTCTGGATTCCCGCCTTTGCGGGAATGACGGCTGGGGCCGTGCTTACCGCTCGCGTGTCGCGGCGAACTTCACCTTCGCGTAGCGATCCTGCACATAGCCGACCTCCCACGCGCTTTTCGCGAGGAACACCGGATTGCCGTCGCGATCCTTGGCCATCGCCGCGCGGTTCAAATCGGTGAAGTTCTTCAGCTCGGCCGGGTCTTCCGCCGAAATCCACCGCGCGGTGTCGAACGGCGCCGGCTCCAACCCGGCGGCAACCTTATATTCCGCATCCAGCCGGCTGAGCAGCACGTCCAGCTGCAACTGCCCGACCACGCCGATGATCCAGTTGCTGCCGATCTCGGGATAGAAGACCTGCGTCACGCCCTCCTCGGCCATGTCGTCGAGCGCCTTGCGCAGTTGCTTGGTCTTGGTGAAATCCTTCAGCACCACGCGCCGCAGGATTTCCGGCGCGAAGTTCGGCAGCCCCGTGA
Organism: Sphingomonas sp. LR60; assembly: GCF_036855935.1. NCBI lineage: Bacteria > Pseudomonadati > Pseudomonadota > Alphaproteobacteria > Sphingomonadales > Sphingomonadaceae > Sphingomonas > Sphingomonas sp. LR60. Next base: position 3,636,524 of record NZ_JASPFK010000001.1, read on the forward strand.
AGCGCACGTCCGCCTTCTCGCTCAGCGTGTCGCCGACGCGCAGCGTGCCGTGGTTGGGAATGCCGATGATGTCGCCCGGATAGGCCTCGTCCGCCACCTCGCGATTCTGCGCGAAAAACAGGATCGGCGAATGGACCGCGATCGGCTTGCCGTGCCCGGTCGGGGTCAGCTTCATCCCGCGCTTGAAGGTGCCCGAGCACAACCGCATGAACGCGATCCGGTCGCGGTGCTGCGGGTCCATGTTCGCCTGCACCTTGAAGACGAAGCCGGTGACTTCCTTCTCTTGCGGATCGACCGGCGCCGGCTCGGCAGGCTGCGGACGCGGCGACGGCGCATAGTCGCTCAGCGCGGCGATCAGGTCGGCAGGGCCGAAATCCTTGAGCGCGGAGCCGAAATAGACCGGGGTCAGGTCCCCGTTGCGATACGCCTCGGCATCGAATGACGCGTAACCGGCCTGCGCCAGCTCGATCTCTTCCGCCACAGCCTCGGGCAATGTCGGCGCGTCTTCGGTCTTGCCCTGGAACAGCCGGCTGTCGCCCTCAGGCCGCGCGATGCGGTTGGTGGACAGGTTGAGGATACCCTCGAACGTCCCACCCATCCCGACCGGCCATGTCATCGGGCAGACGTCGAGCGCCAGCATGTCGGCGATCTCGTCGAGCAGTTCGAACGTCGGCCGCCCCTCGCGATCGACCTTGTTGACGAAGGTGATGATCGGCACCGAGCGCAGCCGGCAGACCTCGAACAGCTTGCGCGTCTGCGCCTCGATACCGCGCGCGGCATCGATGACCATGATCGCCGAATCGACCGCGGTCAGCGTGCGATACGTGTCCTCGCTGAAATCCTCGTGCCCCGGCGTGTCGAGCAGGTTGAAGGTCACCCCGCCACTCTCGAAGGTCATCACGCTCGACGTGACCGAGATCCCGCGCTGCTGCTCGATCTTCATCCAGTCCGAGCGCGCACGCCGGTTCTGCCCGCGCGCCTTGACCTCGCCCGCGAGGTGGATCGCGCCGCCGAAATACAGCAGCTTCTCGGTCAGCGTCGTCTTGCCCGCGTCCGGGTGAGAGATGATCGCAAAGGTTCGGCGGGGAGACGTCATGCGGGTTCCAGCGGTTCGGGCAAGCGCCGCGATCGCGCGGCCATATGGTGCGCGCGAATAGCAGGATGGGCGACGAAGGGACAGAGGCGGGTGCGATAGCCTCGTGTCGAGGCTCTGGATCGCGGCGCGCCTCAGACTGCCGAAGAGTCTGGGGCAGCGACGTTGGGGCCATTAAACGACAACGGCCCGCCCGACAGGTGTCGGGCGGGCCGCCGTTCGTTCACGAGGAACCGGTCTGCTTAGCTGCCCGATTCGAGGTTCACGGCCGCATACTTGCCGCGACGATCGACCTCGATCTCGAAGCTCAGGCGGTCGCCCTCGTTGAGCGTCGGCATCCCCGCGCGCTCGACGGCCGAGATGTGCACGAAGGCATCCGGCTGCCCGTCATCGCGCTGGATGAAGCCGAAGCCTTTCATCGCGTTGAAGAACTTGACGGTACCCGTCGCCTTCTCACCGGTCAGCTGACGCTGCGCGCCACCCGCTGCACCGGCCGGACGCGGACCACGATCGCCACGGTCGCCGAAGCCACCCTCACGCGGAGGCGCACGATCGGTGACCGGCATCGGCTCGCCGTCGATCTTCAGATCGGTCGCCGAGACGCGGCCGCCGCGATCGACGAGCGTGAAGCCGAGCGGCTGGCCCTCGGCCAGGCCCGACAGGCCCGCCTGCTCGACCGCCGAGATGTGCACGAACACGTCCTCGCCGCCGTCATCACGGACGATGAAGCCGAAGCCCTTCTGTCCGTTGAAGAACTTGACCACGCCGGTGCCTTCGCCAACGACCTGCGGGGGCATGCCGCCACCGCCGCCGCCGAAGCCGCGGCCACCGCCGCCGCCACTGAAGCCGCCGCCACCGCCGCCGCGGAAGCCACCACCGCCGCCGCCGCCGAAGCCGCCGCCGCCGCCACCGAAGCCGCGACCGCCGCCAAAGCCGCCGCCGCCACGATCTTCAAAGCCGCCGCCGAAGCCGCCGCCACCAAAACCGCCGCCGCCGCCGAAATCGTCACCGCCGCCGAAGCCGTCGCGCTTGTCGCGCCCACGCCCGCCGCGCTGCCCGCGGCCGCCCTTGTCGTAACCCATAACCCTGTTCGTCTTCCCGGTCCGCCCGATAACTCTCATCAGGGCCACGCGCAGGACGGCGAACGCGGCTCCCCTGGGCACAGGACCTACTGCGCCTCAGCACCCCCTTTAGACCATCTTGCGCCAAGCTGCGAATCGTTTTGCGCATCTTTTCAAGCAATGTCCGTGTCACGCCCCGAATCTGTCGCATTGCTGCCACGTTCCGTCGTAGCGAGACGCGCATGTCACGAAGCGATTGAGCCCGACGGGCCGTCTCGTTACAGGCTGGTTATGGCTGTATATCTGCACGAAGAAGACTTGCCCGGCGACGTGTTCGCCGCGGGTGCCGCAATTGCGGTGGATACCGAGACGATGGGCCTCATCACCCCGCGTGACCGGCTGTGCCTGGTGCAATTGTCGGATGGCAGCGGGGACGAGCATCTCGTTCGCTTCTCGCCGGGCAGCGACTATGCCGCCCCGATCCTGCGTCAGGTGCTGGCCGATCCGGCGCGATTGAAGCTCTATCACTTCGGCCGCTTCGACATTGCGGCGATCCGTCACTATCTCGGCGTCGTGGCCGCGCCGGTCTATTGCACCAAGACCGCGTCGCGGCTGGTGCGGACCTATACCGACCGCCACGGGCTGAAGGAGCTGGTGCGCGAATTGCTGGGGCAGGACATCTCGAAGCAGCAGCAATCGTCGGACTGGGGCGGCCCGGTGCTGAGCGATGCGCAGCGCGATTATGCCGCGTCCGACGTGCGTTACCTGCATCGCCTGAAGGAGGAGCTAGACCGCCGGCTGGCCCGCGAGGGACGCACCGAACTGGCGCAGGCGTGCTTCGACTTCCTGCCGGCGCGCGCCGAGCTGGATCTGGCGGGCTGGCCGGAGGTGGACATCTTCGCGCATGTCTGACGTCGCGCTTCGCGTCCGATCGGAACGGCAACGCTGGGCGCAACCCGGCGGGCGGCACGATCGCATCATCGCGATCGCCAACCGTGGGCTTCCCGTGTCGATCGGCGTGTTGTTCGCCTTTCTGGTGATGGCGCCGCTGACGATGGGCGGCGATGCGTCGTTCGTGCTCGACAAGAGTCGGGTCGACGTCGCCAAGGAGCGCATGAAGCTGCGCGAGGCGCGCTACCGTGGCACCGACGCGAAGGGACAGCCGTTCGAACTCGACGCCGGCTCCGCGGTGCAGAAAAGCTCCGCCGAACCGATCGTGCGAATCGCCGGCATGGCGGCGGCGATCCGGCTGTCGGACGGCCCCGCGACGCTGACCGCGCCGACCGGCCGCTACGACATGGACAGCGAGCAGGTGAACGTCGACGGCCCGATCAAGGTGCGCGGACCGAACAATTACACGCTCGACACCGACAATGCGGTCGTCGACCTGAAATCACGTCGCTTGCGCTCCACCGGCGCGGCGACCGGCACCGTGCGCCAGGGCACCTTCCGCGGCGACACGATGAGCGCCGACCTGGAAGCGCGCACCGTTACGCTCGACGGCAATGCCCGCTTGCGGTTCACCCCGAGAAAATAGAGAAGCCTCCGCATGTTGCGCCTTGCCGTCGCCCCTGCCCTGCTGACGCTGCTCGCCGTTCCCGCGGCGGCGCAGACGCGGCATAACACCGCCGCACCGATCGATTTCGGCGCGGATCACATCGAGTTGCAGGATCGCGCCAATCGCGCGGTGCTCTCCGGCAACGTCAAGGTGCGGCAGGCGGAGATGACGCTGAGCGCGCAGCGGATGACCGTCGCCTATACCGGTCAGGTGATCGACGGCAGCCCGCAGGTATCGCGGCTCGACGCCAGCGGCGGGGTGACGGTGGTCCGCCCCGATCAGACTGCAAGCAGCCAGTTCGCCGTCTACGATCTCAACCGCCGCATCATCACGATGCTGGGCGGGGTGAAGCTGACGCAGGGCGGCAACACCATCAACGGCGGCCGGCTGACGATCAATCTCGACAGCGGCCGCGCGGTGATCGACGGCTCGTCGGTCGCGGGCGGCGCGACCTCGGGCACCGGCGCGGTCACGCAGGCGCCGGGTGGCCGGGTCACCGGCACCTTCTCGGTGCCAAAGCGCAACTGATTGCGGCGCGGCACGTCGGGGTTCCCGTCCGCGCCGGCTTCCTGCATGAATCCTGCCAGTCGCGGCGTTGACGAAGCGGTAACCCTGTTCTGAGAGAGCGACAGACGATGGACGGCACCACGACAGCGCTGAACCGCGAAGGGCTCGACCGGGTGGAGCCGATCCACGAGGCCGAGCTGGGCCGCGGGCTGCAGGTCGTTTCGATCGCGAAGAGCTATGACAAGCGCGTCGTGCTGACCGATGTGTCGGTGACGGTCGGGCGCGGCGAGGTGATCGGGCTGCTGGGGCCGAACGGCGCGGGCAAGACGACCTGCTTCTATTCGGTCATGGGGCTGGTGAAGCCCGATTCGGGCCGCATCATGCTCGACGGCGACGACATCACCGGACTGCCGATGTACCGCCGCGCGATCCTCGGCCTCGGCTATCTGCCGCAGGAAACGTCGATCTTTCGCGGGCTGACGATCGAGAAGAACATCTCGACCGTGCTCGAGCTTTCCGAGCCGGATGCCGCGGCGCGTGGCGACAAGCTCGAGAAACTGCTTGGCGAGTTCGGGCTGACCCGCCTGCGCGACGCGCCTGCGATGGCCTTGTCGGGCGGCGAGCGGCGCCGCGCGGAGATCGCGCGCGCGCTGGCGGCCGATCCGTCGATCATGTTGCTCGACGAGCCGTTCGCCGGCATCGATCCGATCTCGATCGCCGACATCCGCAACCTGGTCTGCCAGTTGAAGGATCGCGGGATCGGCGTGCTGATCACCGACCACAATGTGCGCGAGACGCTCGACATCGTCGACCGCGCCTACATCATCTACGACGGCAAGGTGCTCTTCACGGGCAGCCCGGAAGAACTGGTGCGCGACGAGAACGTCCGCCGGCTCTATCTGGGCGAGGATTTCGCGCTCTAGGCGATGCGGGTCGGGATGCACGCCCTCTCCCGCCCGTCGCCCCTGCGCAGGCAGGGGTGACCGGTGATGGCCGGATGAGCCTCGCCCCGCGCCTCGACCTTCGCCAGTCGCAATCGCTGGTGATGACGCCGCAGCTACAGCAGGCGATCAAGCTGCTGGCGCTGAGCAATCTCGAGATCGAGGGCGTGATCGCCGAGGAACTCGAACGCAATCCGTTGCTGGAGGCGACGCCCGGCGGTGACGATGTGCCGGAGCCGACGACGGTCGAGACGCCGACCCGCGACGAACCGGCCGGGGCCGACGAACTCGTCGTGTCGGGCGAGGCGACCGGCGAGTCGCTCGACGTCGACATCGCCGCCGAGCGCTTCGACGATTCGCCGTCCGACCACGCCGGCCTCTCGTCCAGCGCCGCGCCGGCGAGCGGCTCGGGTGAGGCGCCCGACCTGGATTCGTTCGCCGACACCAGCGAAAGCCTCGCCGACGTGCTGCTCGCGCAAGCCGGGGCAGCCTTCGACGAGGCGGAGTTGTTCATTGCGCGCGCGTTGATCGATCAGATCGACGAGGCGGGGTACCTCCGCGCCGATGTCGCGGAGCTGGCGCAGCGGCTGGGCGTCGCAGTCGCGCGGGTCGAGCGCGTGCTGACGATCATCCAACGCTTCGAGCCGACCGGAGTCGGCGCGCGCGACCTTGCCGAATGCCTCGCGATCCAGGCGCGCGAGGTCGATCGCTACGATCCGTGCATGGCGCGGCTGCTCGATCATCTCGATCTGCTCGCACGCGGTGATCTGACGCGGCTCAAGCGGCTGTGTCAGGTCGACGACGAGGATATGGCGGACATGATCCGCGAGCTGCGTGCCTATGATCCCAAGCCCGGCTGTCGCTACGGCGGCGAACCGCCCGCGCCGGTCATCCCCGATCTGTCGGTGACGCGGACCAAGGCCGGCTGGGCGATCGAGCTGAACGCCGCGACGCTTCCGCGGGTGTTGGTCAACAAGGGCTATTACAGCGAGCTGGCGGGCGGCAAGCAGGACAAGGCCGGCAAGGCGTGGCTCGCCGACAAGCTCGCCAGCGCCAATTGGCTGGTCAAGGCACTCGACCAGCGGCAACGCACGATCGTGCGCGTCGCGACCGAGATCGTAAAGCAGCAGGAAGCGTTCTTTCTCCGTGGCGTCGCGCATCTCCGCCCGCTGACGCTGCGCCAGATCGCCGAGGCGATCGACCTGCACGAGTCGACCGTCAGCCGCGTCACGAGCAACAAATATCTCAGCTGCGCGCGCGGCGTGTTCGAGCTGAAATACTTCTTCACCTCGGCGATCGCCGCGGCCGATGGCGGTGATGCGGTGTCGGCGGAGGCGGTGAAGAGCGCGATCCGCGCGCTGATCGCAGGCGAAGGCGATACGATCCTGTCCGACGATACCCTGGTCGAGCAGCTCAACGCGAAGGGCTTCGATATCGCGCGCCGCACCGTCGCCAAATATCGCGAAGCGATGGGGATCGGCAGTTCGGTGCAACGCCGCCGTGCCCGCGCGCTGCAACGCGCCTGAGGGTCAGTCGAAAGCTCCCGAGCGTCAGCCGACCGGCATCGTCTTCGCGGCCGGCTCGCATTCGGCCATCGCCTGTTCCTCGCCCTCGTGCGGCGCGGCGGGCAGCTTGCTGCGCCGCCAGCCGCCGTGACGATAGAAAGCGATCATCATCAGCATCGAGCCGATCGACCCGGCCGGGAAACTCCACCAGATCGCGTCCGCGCCCCATGTCGGCTCCAGCCCGGCTGCCATGCCGAGCCGCAGCGGGAACATCGCGAGCGCGAGGATCACCAGCGGCCCGACCACCGCACCGTTCGCGCGCACCGTCGCCGACAGGACCATCGACACACCGAACAGCACGAAGCTCCACGCCGCGATCAGGTTGATCCGCACCGCGATATCGACCGCGCCGCTGTCCTGCCCGAGGAACAGCCACAAGACGTGCCGGTCGAGCAGGGTCAGCAGCACGACCAGCCCGCCGGTGAGCGCCAGATTGGTGACGATTCCGACCCGCGTGATCCGATCGACGCGCGACCACGCCCCCGCGCCGATATTCTGCGCCGCCATCGCGCTGACCGCCGCGCCGACCGCCATCGCGGGCATCTGGACATAGGTCCATAACTGGTTCGCCGCGCCGTACGCCGCGGTCGTCGCCGTGCCGTGGCGATTGACCAGCCCGATCATCGCCAGCGCCGAGGTCGAGACCACCAGCATCTGCAGCCCCATCGGTACGCCCTTGGCGACGATCGTCCGCAGCAGCGCCGCGTCGGGCAGGACATAGCGCCACTCCGCACCCCGCAACCGGATCGGCAGATCGCGGCGATAGATGTAGACGAGCAGCGCGACCAGCGACACCGTATTGGCGATCAGCGTTGCGGTTGCCGATCCCTCGATCCCCAGCGCCGGTACCGGGCCGTAGCCGCGGATCAGCAACGGATTGAGCGCCACGTCGATCACGGAACCCAGCGCCATGAACTTGAGCGGGGTGATCGAGTCACCGGTGCCGCGCAGCGCCATCGTCAGCAGCACGCTGACGAATCCCGGCACCATCGCGACGAAGATCACGCGCAGATAGGCGAGCGCCAGTGGATAGACCTCCGCCGGTGTCGCCAGCACGCGCAGGATCGCTGGCGCGGCGAGCAATCCGACGGCCACGGTGACGATCGACAACAGCGTGAACAGCCCGACCGACGTGCCGAGCACGCGCCGCACCGCATCCAGATCGCGCCGGCCCATGTTCTGGCCGATCATGATCGTCGCGGCCATGCCGAAGCCGAACACCGCCGCGATCAGCAGGAACATGATGATATTGGCGTTGGTGGTCGCCGCCAGCGCACGTTCGCCGAGGAATTGCCCGATCCAGATCGCGTTGATCGACCCGTTGAGCGATTGCAGGATACTGGAGCCGAGCGTCGGCAGCGCGAACACCAGCAACGTCCGCCCTATCGGACCGGTCGTCAAATCCTGTTGCGATCCGCGCGCCATCTTCTGTCCCCTTGATTGCTGCTCTAGCGCGCGGGCGGCGGCGGCGACAGGGGGCGATCAGCGTCGCTCGCGATCCGCCGCGTCACGGTCACGAAGATCGGCACCGGCGTTTTCCAGCGCAGCCCCCGCGCGATCCCGCGTCCGGTCGCCGTGGCGGCGGATTTCGTCCTCCAGCCGGTCGGATGCCTCGGAGATACGATCCGCGGCGCGATCGATCTGATCGGCGGCAAGGCCATCGACGCGATTGGTGACGTGGTCGGCAAGACGATCGGTCAGCGAGTCGACGCTCTGCACGACATTGTCGGAGGCGCGTTCGATGTCGGAGGCGATCGCATTGCCGGTGCGCTCGGCATGATCCTCGGCGCGGTCCGAGCAGGCGGGGAGCGCCAGCGCGGCGAGCGGAACGAGCAGGGCGAGCGGCTTCATCGTCTTCCTCCGTGGTTTGGCGTGGTCAATCGCCGAACTCGCAGCTTTGTTGCGTCATGCTCCGCGGAGCGAGCGGCCGATCAGCGCGAAAAAGCGTGGCTGCTCGCATTGCTCTCGACGTCCCATTCCGGATGCCACTGAACCGCCAGCACATCGGCGCCGTTGGGCCGCGCGGCGATCGCTTCGATCACGCCATCGTCGCTCGACCACGCCTCGACCGTCAGCCCGTCACCGAGCCGCTCGACGGCCTGTTCGTGAACCGAATGGACCGACAGCCGCTGCTCGCCGGTCAGCGCGGCGAGCGTGCCATCGGCGGCGAGCTGCACGTCATGGCGGTGGTCGAACAGCGTCGCGTAATCCGCGTGATCCCAGCCGCCGCGCAAATGCCGGCCACAGCAGCGCTCGGTCGACAAGGTGCCGCCGAACAGCACGTTGATCTCCTGCATTCCCCGGCAGATCCCGAACACCGGCTTGCCCGCGGAGATCATCGCGTCGGCCATCGTCAGCGCCACGTCGTCGCGCTCCCGATCGAGCACGCCGCCCTCCTCGTCATTGGGAGCGCCATAGCGCGTCGGCGCGACGTTCGATCGCGAGCCGGTCAACAGCAGGCCATCCAGATAGTCGCTTAGCGTGGCGACGTCGCACGATTCGGCGATCGCCGGAACCAGCACGACGCACGCCTGCGACACGCGCGCCAGTGGTGCGACGAAGCGGCTCGCCACCACCTGCACCGGCCGCTGCACCGTCTCGTTGCAGCACAGCACGCCGATCACGGGTTTGCGCGTCTCAGCCATCGTGCGCACGCCAGTCGGTCGCATTGTCATGCGCTTGCGCCTCGGGCTGAACCACCAGTTGACCGGCGGCGACGTCCTCGAGCAACCACACATTGCCGCCGATCATCGCGCCCGCGCCGATCGTGACCCGCCCCAAGATCGTCGTTCCGGCGTAGATCACCACATCGTCCTCCACGATCGGGTGCCGCGCATAACGCGTGCGAGGCCGATCGGGATCATCGCCGCGCGGCGTGCGCGCGCCCAGCGTGACATGCTGGTACAGCCGGACGCGCGCGCCGATGATCGCAGTCTCGCCGATGACGACGCCGGTGCCGTGATCGATGAAGAACGACGGCCCGATCGTCGCGCCGGGATGGATGTCGATCCCGGTGCGCTCGTTCGCCAGTTCGGAGATCAGCCGGGCGACGATCGGTGCGCCGAGTTCGTAGAGCAGATGCGCCAGCCGGTGGTACAGGCTGGCGATCGCGCCGGGATAGCAGACGAGGATCTCGTCGGCGCTGCGTGCCGCGGGATCGCCGAGGAACGCCGCCTCGACATCGCTGTCGATCAGCCGCCGGATCTCGCCGAGCCCGGCGACGAACAGCCGCACGATCGTCGCCGGCTGGTCGCGATCGAAGGTGCCGCTGCTCGCCTCCGCCTGCCAATAGCCCAGCTCGGCGGCGACCTCGCGCTCCAGCTCGGTGGCGGCGGCGAGCAACTTGGCGGCGACGAACGCGTCTTCCTCCGCCGGCGCACCACGAAACTGGCCCAGCCGGCGCGGGTAGAGCGCGGCGGACAGCAGCTCGATCACCCGCTCCAGCGCGCCACGCGACGGAAAGCTGGTGGTATCGTGCCCGTCGTCATGCCGCGCCCGCCACGCTTTGCGCGCATCGCGCAGCTCGGCTACCGCTTCCGCCACCGGCACTGAATTGCGTTGATCGGTCATGCGCGCTCCTCGTTCGACGCGCATCATATCCCATCGTTATCGTGGGTGTTGAAAGAAGCAGGCCGGGTCCCCCAAAGCTGGACTGCCCCCAAGCTGGCCCGCTCAAGGTTCGTCGAACGGGCCGATCACCGTACCGACGAACCCGCCCGCGCGCGCAGTGCTGAGGAAGCGCGCGTCGACACCGTCGCGCAACGTCCTGCGCCGGCCCCCCGCCGCATAGTCGAATGCCATCGTCCCGCCGTCGGCACGGAGCGTCAGCGTCACGGGTTTCGCGGCGTCGATCGGGGCGCTGGCGACGAGCGTATCGCCGTCCGCATCGGCGCGGGCCCACAGCGCGATCATCGGCTTGCCCTGCACACGCGTCACCCCGAACAATAGCAGCGAACGGTCGTTCTGCACCGCCGCCAGCCCCGCCCGGGCGCCATCCTTGCCCGGCTGGTAGCGCATCGTCACCGAGACGGTCGCGACATGATGCTGCTGGCGCCGCCCAACGAAGGACGGCACGCCGTTCAGGTCGCCGAAGCGCGCGCCGGGGCGCAGCTCGAGCGCGCCACCGGCGACACGATGGAACGGCTGCCTGGGCGTGCGGATGCCGATCCATTGCATCGCCAGCCGGGTGCCTGCGAAATCATCGGCATAACCGAAATCGCCACTGGTCGGCAGCGCGGGCTTTGCGCCGGTAGGCAGCTTTGGACGCGGCGCGGTGAAGGGGATCGGCATGCCGCGTTCGAGGATATGCGGCCAGCCATCCTTCCACGTCACCGGCAGCAGGAACGTCTCGCGCCCGATGTTATAGAGCCCGTCGGCATAGGGGCGGGTCGCGAGGAAGGTCGCCCACCAGTCACCATTCTGTGTCTCGACGAATTTGGCATGCCCTGCCGAGGTGACCGGGTGCGGACGGCCAGGCGGCAGGTCGCGCTGCGTCAGGATCGGATTGGCGGCATAGGGCACGAACGGTCCGCGCAGGGTTCGCGAACGCAACACGACCTGCGAATGGTTGTCGCTCGTGCCACCCTCTGCCGCGCTGAGATAATACCAGCCATCCTTGCGCAGCAGGTGCGGCCCCTCGATCCACACCGGCTTCTTCGACAGATCGACCCCACCGTTGACGAGCATCGTGCTCTCGCCGACCATCTTGCCGGCGCGCCAGTCATATTCCTGCACCCAGATCGCACGATGCCCGTCATAGCGCGGTGGCTCGGCAGGCGCGCGATTGTTGACGATATAGGCGCGGTCACCCTCCCAGTAGATCGACGGATCGATCCCCTCGAACGGCAGCCAGATCGGCTGCGACCACGGCCCCGCCGGATCCCTGGCGGTGATGACGAAATTGCCACCGCATTCGACGCACGTATTGGCGATGTAGAAGGTGCCGTCGTGGAAGGAGATGTCGGGCGCGAACACCGCCTGCGACACACGCCGGCCGGTGAAGTCGAGCTGTTCGGGACGATCGATCGCATTGCCGATCTGCGTCCAGTTCACCAGATCCTTCGAGCGGAATACCGGCAGGCCGGGGAAGTGCGCAAACGACGAGTTGACGAGGTAATAATCGTCGCCGACCCGCGTCACGGACGGATCGGGATAATAGCCGGCGAGGATCGGGTTCTGATATTCGCCCGGCCTTGCCGTTGCACGCTCCTGTGCCTTGCCGTCGTAGCGGAAGTGCTCGAACCTGGCGGTCTGTCCCGCCGCCGTTCCGGCGCAGGCGATGACGCCGATCGCGACCGCGCCAAGCAGCGCGCTGTTTCGAAGCTTGAGACCCACGATCCTCTCCCGTCATTTTCGGGGCAGAGTAACCGGTAGCGCTATCATCGCAAGCGCGATCAGCGGCTTCCGGGGTCAGGATCGATGCTGTGAGGGGAAGCTGGATGCCCGACAAGGACTCGAACCTTGATTGACGGAGTCAGAGTCCGCTCTCTTACCATTAGAGGATCGGGCAACAGCGGGGGTGCGTCTATAAGCGTGCGGTCGCGGTGTCAACGCCTGCCTTGCCCAAGGTAGCGCGACTGTGTAGCTTCTAGATCAAGCACCGGGGGATCGCAGGGGCGATCCCGGTCCGGCAGATGTAAGAAAGTTGACGGCAATGGTGGATTTTCCCGCCCAATTGCCGCGCCGGCAGGCGATCGCTCCTGCCCGTTCGGCACGACCCCAGCCGCGCCATACGCGCGGCGCGCCGCGGCATTATGCCGCGCTCGACCTTGGCACCAACAATTGCCGCCTGCTGATCGCGCGGCCGCAAGGCGACGGCTTTGCCGTCGTCGACGCCTTTTCGCGAATCGTCCGGCTCGGCGAGGGACTTGCGCACAGCGGCGCGCTGTCTGACGCCGCGATCGAGCGGACGATCGCGGCGTTGCGCGTCTGCGCGGACAAGTTGAAGCGCCGCAACGTCACGCTGGCGCGCTCGGTCGCGACCGAGGCGTGCCGCCGCGCGAACAACGGGGCATCGTTCATCGCGCGCGTGCTGGAGGAAACCGGCATCCACCTCGACATCATCTCGGCCGAGGAAGAGGCGCGGCTGGCGGTGCTCGGCTGCCATGCACTGCTCGAACCTGGCACCGGCCCGGCACTGGTCTTCGACATCGGGGGCGGGTCGACCGAACTGGTGCTGGTCGATGCCGACACCACCGTTCCGCGCGTCCGCGACTGGCATAGTGCGCCATGGGGGGTCGTCTCGCTCACCGAAAGCGCGGGCGGCGGCAACACCACCGAGGAGCGCGCACGCGCCTACAAGCGGATGCGCACCCTCGTCGCCGAAAGCTTCGCGCCGTTCGCGGCACGACTGCCGCGGCCGAGCGGCGTACCGCGGCTGCTCGGCACGTCGGGGACGGTGACGACGCTCGCCAGCGTCCACCTCGGGCTCGAACGCTATGACCGCTCGCAGGTCGACGGGTTGATCGCGCCGGCCGCGGCGATGCGCACGATCAGCCAGGAACTGGCGGGCATGTCGCTCACCGAGCGCGCCAAACTGCCCTGTATCGGCCGCGAGCGCGCCGATCTGGTCGTCGCGGGTTGCGCGATCCTCGAAGGCATTCTGGACCTGTGGCCCGCCGAGCGGCTCGGGGTCGCGGATCGCGGGATTCGCGAAGGTATCCTGCGCCGGCTGATGGAGACGGGTGCATGAGGGGCGCAGGAGTTGGGCGGCAGCGGGTCAAGACCGCCAAGCGCCGCACCGCGCAATCGACGCGCTGGCTCGAGCGGCAGCTCAACGACCCGTACGTGCGTCGCGCCAAGGCCGAGGGCTATCGCAGTCGTGCGGCGTACAAGCTGATCGAACTCGACGAGCGGTTCGGGTTGCTCAAGGGCGTCAAACGCGTCGTCGATCTCGGGATCGCGCCGGGTGGGTGGAGCCAGGTGGTGCGCCGCGTCTCGCCCCACGCGGCGATCGTCGGAATCGACCTGTTGCCGGTCGATCCGATCGATGGCGTGACGATCTTCGAGATGGACTTCATGGACGATGCCGCGCCGGGCCAGTTGATGGAGGCGCTGGGCGGTGCGCCCGATCTGGTGATGTCGGACATGGCGGCGAACACCGTCGGCCATCCGCAAACCGATGCGCTTCGCACGATGGCGCTGGTCGAGACCGCGCTGGCGTTCGCGGTCGACGTGCTGCGGCCGGGTGGCACGTTCGTGTCGAAGGTCTTCGCCGGCGGCGCCGATTCGTCGCTGGTCGCGGAGATGAAGCGCAACTTCACGACCGTGAAGCACGCCAAGCCGCCGTCCAGCCGCAAGGGCTCGGTCGAGTGGTTCGTGGTGGCGCAGGGGTTCAAGGGGCGCGCTGCGGTTTCGGAGGAGTAGCGCCGGTCGCGTCACCCACACAACCGTCACCCCGGCGGACGCCGGGGTCCAGTAGCGGGCACTACGTTGCAATGCGGTGACGTGCCCCAACTAGGCCCCGGCTTTCGCCGGGGTGGCCAATGAAATTGGGTAAACCTGCGGCCCTCAAACGTCATTGCGAGCGTAGCAATGACGGGCGCTTACGCCTTCTTCGCCGCGATATACGCGTCCACCTGCTCCTCCAGCACATCGAGCGGCAGTGCGCCCTGCCCCAACACCGCTTCGTGGAAGCTGCGGATGTCGAACTTCGGTCCCAACTCGCGCTCGGCCCTGGCGCGCAGCTCGGCGATCTTCAGCTGGCCGACCATGTAGCTGGTCGCCTGCCCCGGCCAGTTGAAGTAGCGATCGACCTCGCGCCCGATATCGGTGTCGCTGACCGAGCTGTTGGCGCGGAAATAGGCGACTGCCTGTTCGCGCGTCCAGCGCTTCGAGTGAACGCCGGTATCGACGACCAGCCGGATCGCGCGCCACACCTGGTTGGAGAGCATCCCGAACTCGGCATAGGGGTCCTTGTACGCCCCCATCTCCTTGGCGAGCCGCTCGCTGTAGAGCCCCCAGCCCTCGACATAGGCGCCATAGCCGCCGAGCGTGCGGAACTTCGGCAGCCCGTCCAGCTCCATCGCGCGCGCGATCTGGAAATGGTGTCCAGGCGCCGCCTCGTGCGCGGCGATCGAGTCGAGCTGGATCTTCTGCGTCTGGTTCATGTCGACGAGGTTGACGTAGAAGATGCCCGGCCGCGACCCGTCCGGCGCGGGGCGGTTGTAGAAGGCAGTCGCGGCGGTGCCCTCGCGCCACTTCTCGACCGCGCGCACCTCCAGCTTCGCCTTGGGCAACCGCTCGAACCATTGCGGCGCGGCGGCCATCATCTGCGCGACGAAGCTGCGCGCGTCGCCCAGATACGCTTCGCGCCCGGCGTCGGTGTTGGGATATTTGAAGCGCGGGTCGGTTCGCACCACCTCGAAGAATTGCTCGAGCGTGCCGTTGAAGCCGACGCGGGTCTTCACCGCCTCCATTTCCTTGCGGATCGCGGCGACCTGCCGCAACCCGAGGTTGTGGATCTGGTCGGCGGTCAGGTTGGTGGTCGTCGAATCGCGCAGCCGGACCGCGTAATAGGCAGCGCCCTGCGGCAGCTTCCACGCGCCCCAATTGCCGGTCGATTGCGGCTCGAGTCGATCGAGCGTCGTAAACATCAGATCGTAACCGCGCTTCATCGGCCCGGTCATCGCCGCCGCCGCCGCGGCGAGCAGCCGCTGCTTCTCCACATCGGACGCCTTGAGCGCGGTCACCTTCTTGCGAAAATCGGCCATCAACGCCGAGTCCGCCCCGGCGGTGAACGGCGCACCGGTCACCACCTTGCGCGCGTCCGTCCGCACCGGGGCATAAATCATCTTAAGGGGCACGATCCCCATCTTCGCCTGCTCGCGCATCAGCGCGGCGGTCTCTTGCATCACCCGCTCCGAATCGCGGATGCGCGCGACATAGGCATCGGCATCGGCGACGCTGTCGATGCGATGGTTGTTGATGAGGAACGCCGGCACCGCGCCCATCGGGCTGCCGTTGGTCGACACCGGATAGCGCCACTTGCGAAAGCGGAAGCTGTCGCGTGCACGCTCGACCTGATCCTCGAACAGGCGGTAGCTCAGCTTGCCGCTCGGCCCCAGCCTGGCGGGCGAGAAGCTGGCACGCATCTCGCGAAGCTGCCGCTCGGACAGATCGCGCTCGCGGATCGCGGCGGCGTCGGTGTTGTCGTCGAGCTTGTCGTAATTGGTCTTGAGCCCGAGGCTGGTCTGCGCCTCGGGGCTGAGCGCGATCCGCGCGTCGAACGCGCGGTCAAGGAAGGCGGTCAGCCGCGCATCCTCCATTGCGGTCGGGGCGGCGGGAGCTTGTGCAGCGATCGCGGCGGGCGCGGCCAGCGCGAGGAGCAGGGCGCGCATCAATTCGGCCCCTGCCCGGTCGCGGCGGCGGTTGATGGCGGCACGGGCGGCGCATCGGAGCGCGCCACCGCCAGCGCGCGGTCGTACCACGCCGACAGGTCGCGCTTCATCGCCACCAGGGCGTCGGGATTGAGATAGGTCATGTGCCCCGCCGGATAGTAAGTGAAGGAGAGATTTCGCTGCTGCGCGGGTTCGAGCATCATGTGCCCGAGGTCGTTCTCGGTGCCGAAGAACGGCGTCGCCATGTCGTACCAGCCGTTCATCGACAGCACCTGCAGATACGGATTGCCGCGCATCGCCGCTGCCAGATCGACCGCGGTGTTGGGGTTGTTCTGCTGCCCGCCGCCGCGCAGCGGCGAGTCGTGCTTCCAGTTCCACGTCCAGCCCTTCGCGTCGCGTGCCGACAGGCGGTATGGCATGTCGGTCTTATAGCCGAGCGTGTGGGTCGCATAATCGTTGAAGGTCGCGATGAACGCGCCCGAGATCGCATCCGAGGACACGTCGCTTTCGGGCCGCTCGCCCGCCGCATCGCTGTCCACCCCGACATAGCGTGAATCGAAGCGCCCGACCGTCTGCCGCGAACCGCGCAGCAGCTCCTTCTGGAAGCGCGCAAGATCGACGCGCAGGTTGCTGCGGATCAGGAACTCCGGGCTAAGCCCGGTCAGTTCGCTCATCCGCCGCGCGACGCTGTCGCGTTCCTCTGGCGTGATGTTCTGCCCCTTGGCGAGCGCCGACATATACGGCCCGACCGCGAAGTCGCGTGCCTGCTGCACCACCGTCGCGACATCCGCCGGACGGTTGGCGAGCCGATTGTGATACCAGGCGGTGGCGGCATAGCTCGGCAGGTAATTGAGATAGACCTGATCGAGCCCCGGCTGGCGATAGCCGTAATTCATGATCGAGCTGAGCAGCACCACGCCGTTCAGCGCCATGCCGCGGTCCTGCAACTGGTACGCCAGCGCCCCCGACCGCAGCGTGCCGTAGCTTTCGCCGAAGATGAACTTGGGCGAGTTCCAGCGCCCGTACTTGGTGGAATAGCGCAGGATCGCCTTGGCGAAGGCGTCGGCATCCTCGTCGGTGCCGTAGAAGTCGGATGGCTTGGCATCGCCGAGCGGGCGCGAATAGCCCGCGCCGATCGCATCCAGGAACACCATGTCGGTCTTGTCGAGCAACGTGTACGGGTTCGGGCCGAAATCGTAGGGCGCGGGGCGGATGAACTCGGGGCTGCCGGTCTGGAGCCGCATCGGCGCGAACGAGCCCATGTGCAGCCAGAAGGTCGGGCTGCCCGGCCCACCGTTGTAGAAATAGGTGATCGGGCGTTTGGTGCCGGGCTTGGTCCTGTCGAGCGTATAGGCGGTGTAGAACATCGACGCGGTCGGCTTGCCCTCGATGTCGCGGATCGTCAGCGTGCCGGCCGTTGCGGTATAGCCCAGCCGCTTGCCCGCGACCGTCACCGCACCCTTGGAGCGTTCTTCGCGTTCCTCGACCGGCGCATTGGCGGTGGCGGCGTCGGCTTCCTCCCTCTGCACTTCGGCATTGCTCTTGGCCGGCCGCTTGTCCTTGTCCTGCGCCAGCGCCGGCATCGTCGCAGCGGCGAGCAGGAGGGCGGCATATCCGAAGCGCATCAGGCGATCCCCTATAGGTCAGGGATGCTGGTGTAATCGTCGCAACGGAAACGATGCAAGCCGTTGTAGCCCCTCCGTTACTCCGTCATTCCCGCGCAGGCGGGAATCCAGACGCGCAGGTCCGTCGATGGAGACGCGAACGTCAGAGATTCTGGATTTCCACCTGCGCGGCAACGACGGAGGCGGCTTCAATCATCCTCGTCCTCAAATCCTACCAGGGCCAACGCGCGCGCGCGGATCTGGCGGGTCATACACCAATGGACCAGAGCCTCCTCGCGCCCATGCGTCACCCAAACCTCGCGCGGCGAGATTTCGCTCAGCGTCTCGGTGAGTTCGTCCCAATCGGCGTGGTCGGAGAGGATCAGCGGCAGCTCGACGTTCTTCTGCCGCGCACGCTGCCGCACGCGCATCCAGCCGCTCGCCATCGCGGTGATCGGGTCGGGCAGCCGCCTGGACCAGCGATCGTTGAGCGCCGACGGCGGGCACATCACGATATGCCCCGCCATCTCCGCCTTCGCGACGCCGGTTGCCGGGCGCAGCTCTCCAAGCGGGACCCCATGCGCGGCATAGAGGTCGCACAGCCGCTGCAGCGCACCGTGGATATAGATGGGTGCGCTATGCCCGCGCACGCGCAGCTCGGCGATCACGCGTTGCGCCTTGCCGAGCGCGTAGGCGCCGACGACGATGCAGCGCTCGGGATTGGCGTGGAGCCGCGCGATCAACTTGTCGATCTCGTCGCCGGTATCGGGATGGCGGAACACCGGCAGCCCGAAGGTCGCCTCGGTGATGAAGACATCGCATTTGACCGGCTCGAACGGCGCACAGGTCGGATCGGCGCGGCGCTTGTAATCGCCCGACGCCACGACGCGCTCGCCGCGATGATCGAGCACGATCTGCGCCGAGCCGAGCACATGCCCCGCGGGCACGAAGCCGACCTCGACATCGCCGAGCCGGACGCTCTCGCCATAGGCGACCGGTCGGCCGACCTGCTCGCCATAGCGCGCGTCCATGATCGCGAGCGTTTCAGGGGTCGCCCACACCTCGCCGTGACCACCGCGCGCGTGATCGGCATGACCATGGGTGACGAGCGCCCGTGCGACCGGGATCGACGGATCGACCCACGCATCGGCGGGGCGCACGTACAGCCCGTGCGGGTGCGGTTCGAGCCAGTCGCCGAGCGTTGCCATGCCGCAACAACCGCGCGCGCGGATCGAAGTTCATCGACGCGTCGTTGACCATCCGACATACAGGAGAGAGCCAGTGGCAGGCGACAGTTTGTGGAGCTTCGTGGTGATCGCCGGGCCGATCATCCTGGTGGTGGCATTGTTGTTCGCGATGCTGCGCAACCGCCGCAAGCCGCATGAGGAAGCGCAAACGGAACAGGCGACGCGCGAGCTGTACAAGCAGCAATCCGCCGAGGATCGTACACGGACGCCGTGACTGTTCGTCAGACGCCACAACGCCTCCGTCATTACCGCGAAGGCGGGGATCCAGAACCTCTGACCTTTGTGGCTCTCACGACGACCCGCGCGTCTGGATTCACGCCTTCGCGGGAATGACGAAGTGGTGGGCAACCGGTTGCCCATCCCGCGCCACCCCTTACATCCCTGACATGCCCACCCGGACATCCGATTGACCACCCTCCCCGCCGTCCTCACCGACTGGTTCACGCGCCGGGGGTGGCAGCCGCGTCGGCACCAGCTGGCGATGCTGGACGAGGCGCGGGCCGGGCATCACGCGCTGCTGATCGCCGCCACCGGTGCGGGCAAGACGCTGGCGGGTTTCCTCCCGACGCTGACCGAACTGATCGAGGCGCCGGTCGACGGGCTCCACACGCTCTACGTCTCGCCGCTCAAGGCGCTGGCGGTCGATATCCAGCGCAACCTGCTTGCACCGATCGAGGAGATGGAGCTGGACTTGCGCGTCGAGACGCGCACCGGGGACACGCCGTCGGACCGGAAAGCGCGACAGCGGGTCAAGCCGCCGCAGATCCTGCTGACCACCCCCGAGTCGCTGTCGCTGCTGCTCAGCTATCCCGACAGCTTCACGATGTTCGCCGGGCTGCGGACGATCGTCGTCGACGAGGTGCACGCCTTCGCCACCGGCAAGCGCGGCGACCTGCTCAACCTGTGCATGGCGCGGCTTCAGACGATCGCGCCCGCGATGCGCCGCGTCGCGCTGTCGGCGACGGTCGCCGACCCGGACGGCTATCGCGCATGGCTCGCGCCCGATGGCGACATCGACCGGGTGGCGTTGGTCCATGGCGATGCCGGGGTCGATCCCGATATCGCGATCCTGCTGCCCGAGGGTCGCGTGCCATGGGCCGGCCATTCGGGGCGCTATGCCGCCGAGCAGGTGATGGCCGAGATCGAGACGCACAAGACCTCGATCGTCTTCTGCAACACCCGCAGCCTCGCCGAGCTGATCTTCCAGGATCTGTGGAAGGCCAATGCGATGCAGCTGCCGATCGGCATCCACCACGGCAGCCTGGAGAAGGAAGCGCGTCGCAAGGTCGAAAACGCGATGGCCGACGGCCGGCTGCGCGCCCTGGTGGCGACCGCCAGCCTCGACCTCGGTGTCGACTGGGGCGACGTCGATTGCGTGATCCAGATGGGTGCGCCCAAGGGCTCGTCGCGGCTGCTCCAGCGGATCGGGCGCTCGAACCACCGGCTCGATCAGGCGAGCGAAGCGATCCTCGTTCCCGGCAACCGCTTCGAATATCTGGAGGCACGCGCCGCGCTCGACGCGGTCGAAGCGGGCGAGCTGGACAGCGACGTGTTCCGCATGGGCGCGCTCGACGTGCTCGCGCAGCATGTCATGGCCTGCGCCTGCGCCGCGCCGTTCGAGCAGGCGGCGATGCTGGACGAACTCCGCTCCGCCCTGCCATATTCGGCGCTCACCGAAGAATTGTTCGACCGCGTGCTCGGGTTCATCCGCGACGGCGGCTATTCCTTGCGCGCCTACGACCGCTTCAAGCGGCTGACGCAGGATGCCGACGGGCGCTGGCGCGTGAGCCACCCAAAGTTCGTCGCACAGCATCGGCTCAACGCCGGGATCATCGTCGAGGCGACGATGCTCAAGGTGCGGTTCCGCAACGGACGCGCACTCGGCAAGGTCGAGGAAGGTTTCGCCGCGACGCTGAGCCATGGCGACACCTTCTTTTCGCGGGGTTGAGCCTCGAGGTCGAGAAGATCGACACCGAGGATCTGATCGTCCGCGCCACCAGCCGCCCAGCGCGGATCCCGACCTATGGCGGCAGCCGGATGCCGCTGTCGACAAACCTCGCCAACCGCGTGCGGCGCTTCCTCGACACGCCCGCGGAATGGCACCGCTTTCCCGACGACGTGCGCGAATGGCTGGAGATCCAGCAGCGTCGCTCGACCCTCCCCCACCCCGAGCAATTGCTGGTCGAGACCTTCCCGCGCGAAGGACGGCATTACATGGTCGCGTACAGCTTCGAAGGCTGGAACGCGCACCAGTCGCTTGGGATGCTGGTGACGAAGCGGATGGAGACGCTGGGGCTCAAGCCGCTCGGCTTCGTCGCCAACGATTATGCGATCGCCTGTTACGGGCTGGAGAAGGTCACCGATCCCGCCGCCTTGTTCAGTGCCGATATCCTCGAACATGAGTTCGTCGAATGGGTCGAGCGCTCGCATTTGCTCAAGCGCGCGTTCCGCGAGGTGGCGGTGATCGGCGGGCTGGTCGAGCGCCAGCACCCGGGCAAGCGCAAGACCGGGCGTCAGGTGACCTTCTCGACCGACCTGATCTACGACGTGCTGCGCCAGTACGAGCCCGGTCATGTGCTGCTCCAGGCCGCCTGGGCCGATGCCCGCGCGCGGATGACCGACGTCGGGCGGCTCGCCGATCTGCTCGACCGCGCCGCGGACACGATGGTGCATGTCGATTTGCCGCGGGTCACGCCACTGGCGGTGCCGGTGTTGACGCTGATCGGACGCGAAAAGGTGGCGACCGGCAGCGCCGACGATGCGCTGCTGATCGAGGCCGAAGCGCTCGCTGCGGAGGCGATGCGCGTGGATTGATCGCGTACGCGGCGAGGCGTAGGCTGTGCGTAATGGAGAGATTGCTCGCGCTGCTGCTTGCTTGCGCTGCCGTGCCGGCGACCGCGCAGCAGGCGCCTCCGCCCGAGCCTCCCATGCCGCCGACCGCTGCCGTCGGCGAGGATCTTGCCTTTCTAGATCAGGAAGACCGGATGACCGTCCCGGTGCGGATCGACGGCGCCGGCCCCTATCCGTTCATCATCGATTCGGGCGCGCAACGCAGCGTCATTTCGCGCCAGCTCGCGACCCGGCTCGCGCTGCCACCCGGCCCGACGGTTCGGATGACGACGATTACCGGCACCAGCATCGTCGATACGGTCGTGATCCCGTCGCTGTCGGTCAGCACGCTGGGCGCACTGCGCGTCGAGGCGCCGGCGCTCGACGCCAAGGATCTGGGGTCGCTCGGTATTCTCGGCATCGACGCGATGCAGAATCATGCGCTGACGATCGATTTCGACCAGCAACGGATGGCGGTGACGCCGGCAGTGGGCGTAAAGCCGCCTCGCCCCGAACCCGGCGAGATCGTCGTGCGCGCGAAGAGCCTGTTCGGCCAGTTGGTCGTCACCAACGCCACGGTCGCCGGGCGGCGCGTGCGCGTCGTGCTGGATACCGGGACGAGCGTGAGCATCGGCAATCTGGCGCTGCGGCGTTTGCTGACGCGGCGCGGCGGCGGGATACCGATCGTCTTCACCAGCGTCACCGGTGAGAGCATCACGACCGATTATGCCGCGTTGCCGATGCTGACGCTGGGCAGCGCCACGATCCGCTCGCTGCCGGTCGGCTTTGCCGATGCGCGGCCGTTCGCGGCCTTAGGGCTGGAGGGGAAGCCGGCGCTGCTGCTCGGGATGGATGTGCTGCGGCTCTTCCGCCGCGTACATATCGACTTCGCGCGCCGCGAGTTACGGCTGCTGCTGCCGCGCGACGCGGGGCGCGCACGCGTCTTGTGAGATATTGCACCCCTGCCGTTTCGCTGCGACGGTCGCCGCAACGACGAAGGGGAATGTGGATGCATAACGTGGCGATCGCGGCCGGCGTACTGACGATGCTGGCGACGGGCGCCGCGGCGCAGACACGCCCCGACCAGAAAGCGTTCTTCGACCTCTACAAGGAGATGGTCGAGACCAACACGGTCGTGAACGTCGGCAGCTGTACGCAGGCGGCGGCGCAGGTCGGCGCGCGGTTGAAGGCGGCGGGCTTTGCCGATGCCGACATCACCAGCTTCTCCGTCCCCGAACATCCCAACGACGGCGGCATCGTCGCGATCTTGAAGGGCAGTGACGCCAGCGCCAAGCCGATCCTGTTGCTTGGCCACCTCGACGTCGTCGCCGCCAAGCGCGAGGATTGGCAGCGCGATCCCTTCAAGCTGGTCGAGGAAGACGGCTATTATTATGCGCGCGGCACGGTCGACGACAAGGCGATGTCCGCGATCTGGGCCCATGCGATGATCCGCTTTCGCCAGCAGAATTATCGCCCGAAGCGGACGATCAAGCTGGCGCTGACCTGCGGCGAGGAAACCACCTTCGCGTTCAACGGAGCCCAGTGGCTGGCGCAGAACCGGCCCGAGCTGATCGCGGCCGAATTCGCGCTCAACGAGGGCGGCGGCGGGCGGCTCGATGCGGCGGGCAAGCGGCAGTTGCTCGCGGTGCAGGTCGGCGAGAAGGCCGCGCAGAATTATGCGTTCGTCACCACCAACCCGGGCGGACACAGCTCCGCTCCGACCCCCGACAATGCGATCTACGAGCTGGCCGACGCGATCAAGGCGGTGCAGGGCTATGAATTCCCGGTGCACTTCACCGACACGACCCGCGCCTATTTCACCGCCACCGCCGCGCGCGCTGACAGCGAACAGGCGGACGCGATCCGCCGGTTGCTCGCCGATCCGACCGACAAGGCCGCCGACGCCATCGTCAGCCGCGACAAGGTGCTCCATTCGACGCTGCGCACGACCTGCGTCGCGACGTTGCTCAACGCCGGCCATGCCGAAAACGCGCTGCCGCAACGCGCGACCGCCAACGTCAATTGCCGGATTTTCCCCGGCGAGACGGTCGACGGCACGCTGGCGACGCTAGAGCGGCTCGCCGGGGACAAGGTGACGGTCACCGCCAATCAGCCGGTCCGCCCGACCGCGATCCCGCCGACGCTCGATCCGAAGGTAATCGAGCCGATGAAGCGCATCGCGGCGAAGCACTTCCCGAAATTGCCGCTGCTGCCGATGATGTCGACCGGCGCCACCGACGGCGTGTTCCTCGAGGCTATCGGCATTCCGGTATACGGCGTGCCGGGGACGTTCGTCGATCCGCAGACCAGCGGCGTCCATGGCCTGAACGAGCGGATCCGTGTCGACTCCCTCTACGATGCGCGCGACTATATGTTCGATCTGGTGAAGGCTTATGCGGGCTAAGCGGTTGATCCGCAGTGCCACCTGAGGCATGGCGGACGGCATGGTTCCCGTTCCGTTCGCCGAACTCCGCTTCGCCGGGCACGCCTGGCAGGCGTTGCCCGAGGGGGCGCTGTTCTGGCCGGCGCGGCGGGCGTTGCTGGTCGCCGACCTGCATCTCGAAAAGGCGAGCTGGTTCGCGCGCGGCGGGCAGATGTTGCCCCCTATGATTCGATCGCCACACTGACCGCGCTCGCCGCGACGGTGGCGGCGACGGGCGCGGAGGAGGTCTGGTGCCTCGGCGACAGCTTCCACGATATCGCCGGTTGTGACCGCTTGCCCGATGCGGCGCGCGAGCAACTGTCGACGCTGACGGCGACGACGCGTTGGACCTGGATCACCGGCAATCACGATCGCGTCTATGTCGATCGCTGCGGTGGCGCGGTGCGGGACGAAGCGGTGGTCGACGGCGTGGTGCTGCGTCACGAGGCTGATCCACGTGAAACACGCCCGGAGCTATCGGGCCATTATCATCCCAAGCTGCGCGTAAAGGTCCGCGGCAAGCTGGTCGCGCGCCGCTGTTTCGTGGCGACCGCGACCAAGCTGATCTTCCCGGCCTTTGGTGCGCTGACCGGCGGGCTCGACGTCACCCATCCGGAGATCGCCCGCGCGACCGGCGGCGGGGCGGAGGCGCTGGTCGCCCTGCCCGACCGGTTGTTGCGGTTTCCGGTCGCGGCCTGAACCGGTCAGCCGATCGCGAACTCGACCGCTGCTGCGGCGTGAAGCGTCGTGGTGTCGAACAGCGGCACTGGTGAGTCCGCTTGGGAAACCAATAGCATGATCTCGGTGCAGCCAAGGATGATGGCAGTGGCCCCCTGCGCAACGAGCGCCGCGATGACGGTCCGGTAGATCGTGCGGGTTTCGTCCCGCACCACGCCGCGGACCAATTCGTCGTAGATGATCCGGTGAACCTCGGCGCGCTGTGCGGCATCAGGCACCAGCACATCGAGCCCGAAGCGATCCGCTAGCCGCTCGCGATAGAAAGGCTCTTCCATTGTGAACGCCGTGCCGAGCAGCCCGACCCGACGGTGCCCGCCCCTCACGATCGCCGCGCCGGTCGCGTCGGCGATGTGAAGCAGCGGCTGAGGTTGTGCCGCGACGATCGCGTCGGCAACCTTGTGCATTGTGTTGGTACACAGCACGATCGCTTCCGCGCCGGCATCGGAGAGCGTGCGGGCTGCCGTCGCCATTCGCGTGCCGAGCGCGGTCCAGTTGCTGGCGTGCTGAAGCGCCGCAATCTCTGTGAAATCGACCGAGAGCAGGAGCAGCGGGGCGGAGTGCGTCCCGCCTTTCCGCTCTCGCACCCCCTGATTGATCAACCGATAGTAATGCGCCGAGCTCTCCCAGCTCATCCCGCCGATCAACCCGAGGGTGCGCATCACACCATCGTGCCCATCAGCAGCTTGGGCAGGTCACCGCTCTCGCCCCGCGCCTCCGCCATGAAGCGGTCCTTGAGCGGCGGCAGGCGGTCGACCGCCGTGATCCCGAAGCGCCGCACCGCGCTTGCCGCCTTGCCGGGGATGCCGAACAGCCGCGTCAGCGTGTCGGTCGCCGCGGCGACCATGAACGTGTCGAGGCTCCGCCAACGCTCATAGCGCTTGAGCAATTGTGCATCACCCGCCTCCAGCCCGAGCCGCCGCCCTTCGACCAGCACCTCGACCAACGCGGCCACGTCGCGATAGCCGAGGTTGACCCCCTGCCCCGCGATCGGATGAATACCGTGCGCCGCATCACCCACCAGCACCAGCCGCGTGTCGGTCAGCCGCGCCGCATGGTGGAAGCCGAGCGGATAGCTCGCGCGCGGCGACGCGTGCGACAGCGCCCCGAGGAACCCGCCCATGCGCTTCTCGGCTTCCGCCAGGAATCCGCGGTCGCCGAGCTTGAGCATCCCGGCGGCTTGATCCCCCGCCACCGTCCAGACGATCGCCGAGCGATGCCCGATCTCGTCACTGGGCAAAGGCAGCAACGCAAACGGTCCGGCCGAATAGAAGATTTCATACGCCACATTCTCGTGGCTCCGCTCGTGATGAAAGGCGCCGATGATCGCGGCATGATCATATTGCCAGCGCGCGACGTTGATCCCAGCTGCGGCGCGCGTCGGCGATTGTCGCCCCTCGGCGGCGACAAGCAGGTCCGCGGTGACGATTGCCCCCGACGTTAAGGTCGCACGCACCCCGTCGGCGGTGCGCTCGATCGTCGTCGCGCGCGTCTGCATCCGCAGATCGACGCGCTCGGCCGCGACCGCCGCATCGTAGAGCGATAGGCGCAGCAGGCGATTCTCGTACATCGTGCCCAGCGCGGCATCGTCAATCGCCGGGATGAAATCGAGCTTGCCGGGTGCCAGCCCGTCGCTGACGCGGATCTGCCGGATCTCGCAGCCCTTGCCGCGCAGCACATCGCCGACGCCGATCGCATCGAGCATCTTGTGGCTCGCGCTCGCCACCGCCGACGCGCGACCATCGAACGCCGCGGTCAAGGTCACCGCCGGATCGGCAGGGTCGACGACGATCGAGGACAGGCCATGGCGATCGAGCGCGACCGCAAGCGCACTGCCGACCAGCCCGCCGCCGAGGATGAGCACATCTGCCCGCGCATCTGCTTTGTCCATGATCCAGCCCTATCGTCAGTCGCACGCGATGCCAACGTCCACCGCCATCTTGACGTACAACGCGCGGGGGCGGAGAATATGGCGGTATTTTCTGACATCGTTGGGGGTTTGGGATGGCAAGCCGTGTCGATGCGCCATTGTGGCGTGAGACGGTCAAGGCCGGGGCGTTGCGCAGCGGGGCGTTGATCCTCGCCACCGCATTGTTCGTGCTGACGGTGGCGATGGCGGTCGCGCTCGTCACCTATCAGGCGGGCGACGCCTCGCTCAACACCGCCGCCGCGGGTGTGACCGGCAATCTGCTCGGCAGCCCCGGCGCATGGTTCGCCGATCTCGCGCTGACAATGTTCGGCCCGGCGGTGGCGTTGCTGCTACCGGTCGCGCCGATCGTTGCGCTGCGGCTGTGGCGCGCACAGCCGGCGGGGGACGGCTGGCGGATGCTCCGCAATGCCGCGATCGGCGTCGCGCTGATGGCGGTGACGCTGACCTGCGTCGCGCCGGGTGCGGTGCCCGCGCTGCCGTTCGGCTGGGGTGGCGCGGTCGGCTCGGGCGTCGTCGGCGCGATCCGCTCCGGAATCGCACTGATCGGCAATCCGCTGGTGACGTGGTGGAGCGTCCTCGCACTCGGGCTGATCACCGGCGTGGCGGGCGCGATCCTATGGGGCCGCAGCCTCGAAATTGACCTCGCCCGCTTCGCCCCCTCGCCGCGCCTGCTCCGCCGTCGTGCGCGCGACGACGCGGATGGTGTCGACGACATCGCGTTCGATGACGCAGAGGATGACGAGGACGCGCCGTTCTCGCTCGCGCGCAACCCCGCGCCGCGCGCGGTCGCGCAACCCGACAATCGCCCCGCCCCGGTCATCAGCGATCGCACCACCTCGCCGTCGCTCGCACCGCCGAAGCCGCAACAGCGGCTCGACCTGCGCGACACGTTCGTGCTGCCCGCGCTCGACCTGCTGACCCCGGCACCGGCAAACCAGAGCAGCCCGGTCGACAAGGCCGGGCTGGAGCGCAACGCCCGGTTGCTCGAAACCGTCCTCGACGACTTCAAGGTACAAGGCGCGATCACCGAGGTGCGCCCCGGCCCGGTCGTCACGATGTACGAACTGGAGCCGGCGCCGGGCACCAAGGCGAACCGCGTCATCGCGCTCGCCGACGACATCGCGCGCAATATGTCCGCGATCTCGGCGCGTGTCGCGACGATCCCCGGTCGCTCGGTGATCGGCATCGAACTGCC
The DNA here is from genome assembly GCF_036855935.1 of Sphingomonas sp. LR60. Classification (NCBI taxonomy): domain Bacteria; kingdom Pseudomonadati; phylum Pseudomonadota; class Alphaproteobacteria; order Sphingomonadales; family Sphingomonadaceae; genus Sphingomonas; species Sphingomonas sp. LR60. The sequence continues at coordinate 3,664,549 of NZ_JASPFK010000001.1, forward strand.
CAATACCAAGCGCGAGATGGTGTCGCTCCACGAACTCGTCGCCAGTCAAGCGTTTGAGGATCAGACCGCACAGCTCCCCGTCATCCTCGGCAAGAACATCGCCGGTGATCCCGTCATCGCCGATCTCGCGCCGATGCCCCATCTGCTCGTCGCGGGCACCACCGGCTCGGGTAAGTCGGTCGGGCTCAACGGCATGATCCTGTCGCTGCTCTACCGGCTCACCCCGGATCAGTGCCGGATGATCATGATCGATCCGAAGATGCTCGAACTGAGCATGTACGACGACATCCCGCACTTGCTCTCCCCGGTCGTCACCGATCCCGCCAAGGCGGTGCGCGCGCTGAAATGGGCGGTCGAGACGATGGAGGATCGCTACCGCCAGATGTCGTCGGTCGGCGTCCGCAGCCTTGCCAGCTTCAACGACAAGGTTCGCGCGGCACGGGCCAAGGGCACCCCGCTCGGGCGACGCGTCCAGACCGGCTATGGCGAGAACGGCCAGCCGATCTACGAGGAAGAGCAGCTCGATTACGACGTCCTCCCGCAGATCGTCGTCATCGTCGACGAGCTGGCCGACCTGATGATGACCGCCGGCAAGGAAGTCGAATTCCTGATCCAGCGGCTCGCGCAAAAGGCGCGCGCGGCGGGCATCCACCTGATCATGGCGACGCAGCGCCCCTCGGTCGACGTCATCACCGGCGTCATCAAGGCGAACCTGCCGACCCGCATCAGCTTCCACGTCACCAGCAAGATCGACTCACGGACGATCCTCGGCGAACAGGGAGCGGAGCAGCTGCTCGGGCGCGGCGACATGCTCTATATGCCGGGCGGCAAGGGCATCGTCCGTGTCCACGGCCCGTTCGTCAGCGACGACGAGGTACGCGCGGTCACCGATCACTGGCGCGCTCAAGGTCAGCCCGATTATATCGAGTCGGTCACCGAAGAGCCGGCGGAGAGCTTCGCGCTCGAGGGCGCGCCGACCGGCGAAGACTCGCCGGAAGATCAGCAATATCGCGCGGCGGTGTCGATCGTCTGCGGCAGCCAGAAGGCATCGACGTCGTGGCTCCAGCGCCAGTTGCGGATCGGCTATAATTCCGCGGCGCGATTGATCGAGCGGATGGAGAAGGAAGGTGTGGTCAGCCGCCCCGACCATGTCGGTCGTCGCGAAGTGCTCCGCGATACCGACGGCAATCCGGCATAAGCTGCCCCCTGCCCCGTCACCCCGGACCAGATCCGGGGCGACGTCGCTTTTGTCAGCCAAGGTGTTCGGCGAAGAACGCTGCCGTCCGCTGGTCCGCCAATGTCGCCGCGGCGTCCGAGCGCCGCTTGCCGAACTCGGTCGCAAAGCCATGGTCTTCGCCCTGATAATCGTGGAGCGTGACCTTCGGATGATCGTCGAGCCCGGCGTGCATCGCGGCTTGCGTGTCCTTGTCGACGAAGCCGTCATCCCCCGCAATGTGGAGCAGCAAGGGCTTGGCAATCGCGTGCTTCTCACCAAGCAATCCGTCGATGCCCACCGCATAATAACCGACGCTCGCGTCGACATCGGTCCGCGCCGCGGTCATGTAAGCCAGCCGTCCGCCCAGACAGTAGCCAACCGCGCCGACCTTTCCGACGCCTTCAGCCTTGGCGAAGCGGATCGCGGCTTCGATATCGCGAATACCCTGGTCCTGATCGAACTGCCCCATCAGCGACAAGGCGCGCTGCATTTCCGGCTCGATGTCGGGATCGAGCGAAATACCCGGTTCGATCCGCCAGAACAGGTCGGGCGCGATTGCCAGATACCCTGCCTCCGCCAGCGTGTCACACTTGCGGCGGATGCCCGCGTTGATCCCGAAAATCTCTTGAATGACGATGATGGCGGCCTTCGGCTTGCCCGCCGGAGATGCGCGATAGGCGGGAAGTGCCGCATCATCGAGGGTCGGGATCGAGATCATATCGGTCATTCGGTGCAACTCCGTTCCAGCTCGCTTCCATAAACCACCGCCGCCGACAAAGTGCCACGGCTCTGCCGTTGCGGCGCGACATGGTTCGCGCGCATAGATCGTCGGTCGCCAGGCTAGGGGCGGCGCAAGCGGGGAATGCGGCGATGAAGGTGACGATCGAAGTTGACTGCACGCCGGAGGAAGCGCGGCGGATGATGGGGCTGCCCGACCTCACTCCCCTCCACGATCACTATCTCACCCGGATGCGCGAGACGGTCGATGGACAAGGCCCGTCGCCGGAGTTGATCAACGCAATGTTCCGTAGTTGGGCACCCGTCGGTGACGCAGGCATGGACTTCTGGCGCCAGCTTTTCGCGAACGGCTCAAAGAAGAGCGGATGACCGAGACGATCTTTGCGCTGTCGAGCGGACGGCCGCCTGCAGCAATCGCGGTGGTTCGTATCAGTGGACCTGCCGCACAGAGCGCAGGCAAGGCGCTGGCCGGCAGCTTGCCACCGCCGCAAACTGCCGGAGTGCGTCGCCTCCGCGACCGCCACGATGCGACGCTCGATCAGGCGCTAATCCTGTTCTTTCCCGGTCCGAACACCGCCACCGGCGAAGATCTGGTCGAACTTCACCTGCACGGAGGTCGGGCGGTCGTGGCCGCGGTCGAGGCCGAACTGGCGTTTCAGGCCGGCTTGCGTGTTGCCGCGCCGGGAGAATTCACCCGCCGTGCTTTGTTGAATGGCAGGCTCGATCTCACCCAGGCAGAGGGCTTGGCGGACCTGCTCGAAGCCGAAACGGAGATGCAGCGTCGCGCGGCGCTGGTGATGGCCGAAGGCGGATTGAGCCACACGGTAACCGAATGGCTCGGCAGACTGAGCATGGCGGCAGCACGGATCGAAGCCGAATTGGATTTTGGCGATGAAGACGATGTGGCGGCGGCAGCGCCGTTCGACCTCTCGGTGGTGCTTCATCCGATCATCGCGGAAATGACCGCCATGCTGGCTCGTCCAACGGTTGAACGTCTGCGTGATGGCGTTGTGGTCGTGCTCGCCGGACCGCGCAACGCCGGCAAGTCTTCGCTCTTCAACGCCATGCTCGGGCGTCCGGCGGCGATCGTCACTGACATAGCGGGCACGACGCGCGATGTGCTCGAAGCTGTCGTCGTACGGGAGGGTCTTCCCTTTCGATTGGTCGACACGGCCGGCTTAGTGGAGGAAACCACCGACCCAATCGAGGCGATCGGGATCGAGCGTGCTACGGCCTTGCTGACGGTCGCTGACATTATTCTCTGGCTGGGTGACGCCGAGGACGCGCCAAACGGCGCCATGAAGATCGGTGCGCAAGCTGACGACCGGGATCGTCCAAAGGAGCTCTACGATCATGTAATTTCGATCTACGCTCCAGAGACGATTGATGCTCTGTGGGCAGGTGTCGCTGCGCAGGCAGCAGCTTTGCTTGGCGATCTTCCGGGCGTGACCCCTTACCGTCGGCATCGTGACTTGATTGAAGAAGCAGCAAAAGAGCTGCGCTTGGTCAACGGATCAGACCTGCTCCTTGATGCGGAACACCTCCGGATTGCTAACGTGGCCTTGGGCGCGATATTGGGGCGCGACGCGACGGAGGCTATGCTCGACGCGCTGTTCGGCCGCTTTTGCCTTGGAAAATGAGTGTTCCACGTGAAACAGTACGATGTTGTGGTTGTCGGCGGCGGTCACGCCGGAACTGAGGCGGCCGCTGCCGCAGCCCGGAGAGGCGCGCGGGTAGCACTGGTTTCACAAGTGCTGGCAAACGTCGGAACCATGTCGTGCAACCCGTCGATCGGAGGCCTTGGAAAAGGCCACCTTGTTCGCGAGGTCGACGCGCTTGATGGCCTCATGGCACGCGCTGCTGATGATGGCGCCATCCACTATCGCATGCTCAACCGCTCCAAAGGGTTGGCAGTCCAAGGCCCACGCGTTCAAGCCGATCGCCGCCGCTATCGCGCATCTATCCACCGTCAGCTTGCCGCCTATCAGAACATCGACCTGATCGAGGGAGAGGCAACCGCTCTCACCCTGCATGGCGACAAGGCCACAGGTCTCAGTCTCGCTGATGGTAACGAACTCAGCGCACGCGCCATCGTGCTCGCGACGGGCACCTTCCTCGGCGGCAAGATCTTCCGCGGTCGCGAGCGCGATGCGGGCGGGCGTATCGACGAGCGTCCGGCTAACGACCTTGGCAAGCAGCTTCGTGCACTACAGTTGCCAATGGGTCGCCTGAAGACCGGCACGCCGCCACGGCTTGATGGGCGGTCGGTCAACTGGGGCAAGCTCGAGCCACAGCCATCGGATACCGATCAATGGCGCATGTCGCCGATGACCAAAGCTCCCCGACTTCCGCAGCTGGCGTGCGCCATCACCCGCACGTCCACACAGACCCATGACATCATTCGCCAAGGCATCGGCGACTCCCCGTTATTCTCCGGCGACATTGAAGGCGGCGGCCCCCGCTACTGCCCATCGATCGAGGACAAGGTCCACCGGTTCGGCGATCGCGATGGCCACCAGATTTTTCTAGAGCCCGAGGGGCTGGATGACACGTGGGTCTACCCAAATGGCATCTCCACATCTCTGGACATCGTCACGCAGGACACCATGGTCCGATCGATCGCCGGCCTGGAGGCAGCGCGTATCGTGCAATATGGATATGCGGTCGAATACGACTACGTTGACCCACGGGCGCTCGATCACCGGCTGGCACTGCATGCAGTCTCCGGCCTGTTCTGCGCCGGCCAACTTAACGGAACGACGGGCTACGAAGAGGCCGCCGCTCAGGGTGTGATCGCCGGACTGAACGCCGCCGCCTACGCCCGCGACTTAGAACCAATGATCGTCGACCGCGCGCGCGGCTACATCGGCGTAATGATCGACGACCTTGTTCTTCAGGGCGTCAGCGAACCGTACCGTATGCTCACGGCACGCGCCGAATACCGCCTGGCGTTACGGGCTGACAATGCCGAAACCCGGCTTTCCGAATGGGCAGAATTGTTCGGTGCCTTGACGTCCTCCCGCAAAGAACACGTCTGCCGCCGATCGGCGATGCGAGAAGCCGTTCGTAACGGAACCTCCACTTCCGCAGACACGGACATCGTCAGGGAAATAGCGGAGAATCACCGATACGCGCCCTACCTCCACCGACAAACCGAAGAGATCGCCCGAATGCGCCGCGACGGCAATATCGCGATCTTAGCCGACAGCGGCACTCTTCGTTCAATCCCCGGGCTATCAACCGAAATGATCGAACGGCTCGAGCGTGCATCCCCCCAGACTCTCGACGAAGCGTCTAGGGTCCGCGGGGTCACGCCAGCAGCAATCGCGGCGTTATGGCTTCATGCAAGGAAGCAATCCGCATGACCGAGGATGATGCAATTGCCTGGTGCCACACGCACTTCGGCATCGGACGAACTACGATGCTCGACAACTTTCGTCAGATGGTTCTGACGGAAAACGAGCAGCAAAACCTGATCTCACCGTCGTCATGCGAGGCGATCTGGAGCAGGCACATCGTCGACTCAGCCCAACTCGTCGCACATGCGCCGACACCATCAAAAACATGGTTCGACATCGGCTCAGGTCCCGGTCTCCCCGGCCTAGTGGTCGCGATCGTCACGGATCTGCATGTCACGTTAGTAGAGCCACGAGGCCGCCGCATCGACTTCCTCCATGAAGTCGTCGCGCGACTAGGCTTGATGAACGTGTCCATCCAGAAGACGAAGGCAGAAGCAGCCATCGGCCGTGCTGACATTATCAGCGCACGAGCGGTCGCCAGCATTCCGGACATCGTCGCCATGACGAGCCACCTTCGACACACTGCCACGCGAATGATCCTTCCCCGCGGCCGGAATGGTGCTAGTGAAGTGGCAACGTTGCCCGCTAAATGGCAGTCGTTGTTTCACGTGGAACATAGCGTCACTGATCCCAACTCGGTGATCGTGATCGCAGATGGAGTGAGAAGCTGATGTTCTGCATCGCTGTCGCCAATCAGAAGGGCGGCGTTGGCAAGACAACCAGCGCGATCAACCTTGCAACCGCCCTCGCCGCGTCCGGTCACCGCGTCTTGCTGGTCGATCTAGACCCGCAGGGTAATGCCTCCACCGGGCTCGGGATCAGTCAGGCGCAGCGCCAGCGGTCGAGCTACGACGTCCTGATCGACAGCGATGGTGTTGCGGAAGCCGTCGTTGCAACGAACATCCCGCTCCTTGACGTCATGCCCGCAACGGTTGATTTATCGGGCGCTGAGATCGAATTGGTAGAGTTCGAACAACGGACGCACCGTCTGCGGCGGGCTTTCGAACTCACCACTCGCTCATGGGACATCGTCCTCATCGACTGTCCGCCCTCGTTAGGATTGCTGACGATCAACGCCATGGTCGCGGCCGACGCCTTGTTCGTCCCACTGCAGTGCGAGTTCTTCGCGCTCGAAGGACTCAGCCAGTTGCTCAACACCGTCGAACGTATTCGCTCGCGGTTCAATCCGTCTTTGTCGATCCTCGGCGTAGCACTGACGATGTTCGACCGTCGGAACCGCCTCAGCGAGCAGGTTTCGACCGACGTTCGCGCCGTTCTCGGCAATGTCGTGTTCGACACCGTGATCCCGCGCAACGTGCGGCTGTCGGAAGCACCCAGCCACGGCCTGCCCGCGCTGATCTACGATCATAAGTGCAGCGGCTCGGAAGCCTATATCGCGCTCGCTCGCGAGTTGATCCGGCGTTTGCCGCAGATGGAGAATGAAGCAGCGTGAGTGATTTCGCTTCCCGCCGCGCCAAGGGTGGTCTCGGCCGTGGCCTGAATGCGCTGCTTGGCGATGTCGCGCAGGATGAGCGCGACACCGGAGAGAAGGGTGCCGCACGTGGCGCCGTGCGGATGATCCCCGTGTCGGCAATCGCGCCGCATCCCGATCAGCCCCGTCGCCATTTCGACGAGGCCGCGCTCGACGAACTCGCCGCGTCGATTGCGCAACGTGGCGTGATCCAGCCGATCATCGTCCGCCCACATGGTCACGACTTCCAGATCGTCGCCGGTGAACGCCGCTGGCGTGCCGCGCAACGTGCACGCCTGCACGAAGTCCCGGTCGTCGTCCGCGACTATTCGGATAGTGAGACGCTGCAAATCGCCTTGCTGGAGAATATCCAGCGGCAGGATCTCAACGCGATCGAAGAGGCACGCGCCTATCAGCGGCTGCTCGACGAGTTTGGACACACGCAGGAGGAACTGGCCCGTGCGGTGCACAAGTCACGCAGTCACGTCGCCAACCTCCTGCGGCTGCTCGATCTTCCGCCCGAGGTTCAGGCTCAGGTGGTCGAGGGCAAGCTTGCCATGGGCCATGCGCGGGCGCTGGTCGGTGCCGCCGATCCCATCGCGCTCGCGGATCAGGTACTGACCCACGGGCTGTCGGTTCGCCAGACCGAAAAGCTGGCCAGCCAGGACAAGCACGGGGCGCCAACCTCGCGTGGCGGTTCGACGCGTTCGGGGCAGATCGCTTCGGCCGGCGGTGGAAGTGCCGACATCGAAGCGCTCGAGCGTCAGCTTGCCGACCTGCTTGGACTGCGCGTCACGATCGCGTTCAACGATGACGGTCGCGGGTCGATCACGCTCGACTATAGCTCATTGGAGCAGCTCGACATGGTATGCCAGCGATTGAGTGGCGAACGGATCTAGAGCGTTAGCGGATCAAGTTTGACGAGCGACGTCGCCACTCAAAACGGTTACGCGTTTTCGGCGTCATGCTGCCTTGCTCGGCGGACGCGATCCTCTGGCTGCGCTCTCGCACCTTGTGGCACACCAAAACCATCTTCGTGCCGAGCGTCCAACTTGGCACGAGCACCTTTCAGGTCAGCGGGACATGGGCCGACCTGCGTTCGTCATTGCGAGGGTAGCGAGGCAATTCAGTGTTCCGCGCGACGCCCTGGATTGCTTCGCCGCGCTCGCAATGACGGCCCTGCCCGACATGACGTCATCGCGCTCTAACGAACCGAGCGCGCCAGTCGCAGCAGGAATGTGTCAGCAACGACACGTCCGGCCGGCCCGGCGGCGATGATCTCGCGCTCCGTGCGCCGCGCAGCCCGCTGAGCGGCGGTCAGCGCCGGCAAGGTCCAGCGCCGCAACGCCGCCGCCGTGACCGCCTCCTCACGCCAGAAGATACGGTGGCGCTTCATCACCTGATCGACGCCCTCCCCTGCTTCGACCGCGCTCCGCATCTCCGCCAGCATCAACAGCCGCCGCCCGAGTGCTCGAAACACCGGGATCGGCGAGGCATCCGGCCCGTTCATCCGGCGCAATCCGTCGATCAGCGCATCGACTTGCCCCGCCGTCACCGCGAGAACGACCTCGCCGATCTCACCCTCGGCGATCTCGGCACCGATCGCCTCCAACGCCTGTTCCTCGGCGTCGACCGGCCGATCGGGCGCGGCATCCAGGTACAATGCGAGCTTCTCGACCTCCCGCATCATCACCGATCGGTCGCCATCGCTCCCGCGAATGATCCGCTGCACTGCCCCCGGCGACATTCGTAGCCCGGCGCCACGCGCCAGATCCGTGACGATTGCCGCCGCGTCACGCGCGCCCGGCGGGTAGCAGGCGAACGCCAGCGCGCGGTCCGACTCGATCGCCGCCTTCACCAGCTTGCCCGTCGCTTTCACCGTGGGTGCGAGAACGACCGCGGGATTTCCCGCGCGGTCCGCGACCAAAAGCGCCGTTACTGCTTCCAGCGACTCCTCGCCTGCGCCAGTAACCCGCAGGAACCGCGCGTCGCCGAACAGCGACAGCGCCGCCGCTTCATCTGCAAGCCGCGCCGGATCGCTGCGCAACGTCGGCCCGTCGAGATCGACGCGCTCCGCCCCCTCGCCCATTGCCTTGGCGAGCCGCCCGACGAACGCCTGCGCCACCGCTTCATCGGGGCCATGCAGCAGATAGAGGCGGATGTCGGCGGGTGGCCGGTCGAGCGCCGCGGTCAACCGTGCCTCGGTCGCCTTCATGACGCGGGTGGCTGGGTCCGCCGCGCATAAAGCGCCAGCCGCGCGACGATCTGGTCGGCGATCGTCTCCGACAGCCGCTCGAGCGCGGTACTCTCCGCCGCGATCGTCGCATATTCCGATCCGACGACGTCGATGCCGGCGTCCGACCCTGCGGTGGCATCGAGCACGACCGATCCGCTGGCGGTGTCCACCAACTGATAACGCGCACGCAGCGTCCGCCGCTCACGCGCCACCGAGTCGTCGCTGCGCGCGCCCAACCCGACGATCTTGTCATCGAGCCGGACGTTGAGCCGGTACCGCGCCGCGCCGCCACCGATCGCCTTGAGCCGCTCGTTGAGCGCCCCACCGACCAGCCAACCGGCCTTTCCGTCGATCGGCGCAACCTCGACCTCGCCGAGCGTCGCGGCGATCGGCCCGGCGCCGCCGCCGGTATAGAGCGGCGTCAGCCCGCATCCTGCAAGCGGCATCGCCGCCAACGCCGCTACGATCAAGATCGCGCGAGTCCTCACGCGACGATGTTCACGAGCCGGTCGGGCACGACGATCACCTTGCGTGGCGCCTTGCCTTCCAGCGCGCGAAGCACCTTCTCCGACGACAGCGCCGCCGCCTCGGCATCTTCCTTCGCCAGGCCCTTGGCGAGCGTCAGCGTGTCGCGCAACTTGCCGTTGATCTGCACCGCGATCGTCACTTCGTCCTCGACGAGCAACGCCGCATCGACCGTCGGCCAAGCGGCATCGGCGATCAGCCCGCCATCGCCATGCGCGGCCCATGCCTCCTCGGCGATGTGCGGCGCCATCGGCGCGACCAGCCGCATCAGCGTTGCGATCGCCGCATCGCGCGATGCCGAAGGCGCGGCCTTCTCGATCGCGGCGACGAGTTCGTAAAGCTTGGCGACCGCCTTGTTGAACGACAACGCCTCGATCGCGGCGGCAACGTCGGCGATCGTGCGGTGCAGCTTGCGATCGAGCGCGATATCAACGCCCGTACCAGCCTTCTCGCCCTCGAACAGCCGCCACAGCCGCTGGACGAACCGCCACGCGCCCTCGATGCCGTTCTCGCTCCACTCCAGATCGCGCTCGGGCGGGGAGTCGGAGAGCATGAACCAGCGCACCGCGTCCGCGCCATATTGGTCGACGATCGGTTCGGGATCGATCGTGTTCTTCTTGGACTTGGACATCTTCTCGACGCGACCACGAATGATCGGGATCGCCCCGCCCTCGGTCTGGAAGAACAATGCCCCGCCCTCTCCGACAGTGAGATCCGCAGGCGACACCCACAAGGCGCCGGGCGGCCCATCATGGTCGGGGATGTCGAGCTTATACGTCTCGTGCGTCACCATACCCTGCGTGAACAGCCCGGTGAACGGCTCGACAAGGTCGATCAGCCCGACGTGGCGCAGCGCGCGCGTCCAGAAACGCGCATAGAGCAAGTGGAGGATCGCATGTTCGACCCCGCCGATATACTGGCCAACCGGCAGCCAGCTCTCCGCCACCGCGCGGTCGAAGGGCTTGTCGTCGGGCTGGCTGGCGAAGCGGATGAAGTACCACGACGAATCCGCAAACGTGTCGAGCGTGTCGGTGTCGCGCAGCGCATCCGCCCCGCACGTCGGGCACGCGACATGCTTCCACGTCGGATGGCGATCGAGCGGATTGCCGGGCACGTCGAAGGTGACGTCCTCGGGCAGCTTGACCGGCAATTGCGCGCGCGGCACCGGCACTTCGCCACAGCTCGCGCAATGGATCACCGGGATCGGCGTGCCCCAGTAACGCTGGCGACTGACGCCCCAGTCGCGCAGGCGATAGACGGTCGATCCCTGTCCCCAGCCGCCCGCCTCGGCGCGCGCGATCACCTCGCGCTTGGCGGCGTCGATATCGAGCCCGTCGAGGAACTGCGAATTCACCAGCCGGCCGGGGCCGCTATATGCCGCATCCTCGTCGAACGCTGCGTCGGCCTTGTCGCCATCGGCAACGACCCGACGGATCGGCAGACGGTATTTGGTCGCGAAGTCGAAGTCGCGCTGGTCGTGCGCGGGAACGCCGAACACCGCGCCGGTGCCGTAGTCCATCAGCACGAAGTTCGCGATATAGACCGGCAGCTCGCCCGCGCCGAACGGATGCGCGGCGGTCAGCCCGGTATCGTAGCCGAGCTTCTCCTGCGTCTCCAATTCGGCGGCGGTGGTGCCGCCCTGCTTGCAGCGTTCGACGAACGCCGCAGCATCGGCGTCACGCGCGGCCAGCGCCTGCGCGAGCGGATGATCCGCAGCGACCGCGACGAAGCTGGCGCCAAACATCGTGTCGGGCCGCGTCGTGAACACCTCGACCGACCCGCCGTCGGACAACGCGAAGCGAAACTGCAGCCCCTGGCTCTTGCCGATCCAGTTCTCCTGCATCAGCCGGACCTTGTCGGGCCATTGGTCGAGCGACCCCAGCCCCTCGATCAGCTCGTCGGCGAACTGCGTGATCTTCAGGAACCACTGGCTCAGCTTGCGCTTCTCGACCAAAGCGCCCGAACGCCAGCCGCGCCCGTCGATCACCTGCTCGTTGGCGAGCACGGTCATGTCGACCGGGTCCCAATTGACCGCCGATTCCTTGCGATAGACCAGCCCGGCCTTGTAGAAGTCGAGGAACAGCGCCTGTTCGTGGCCGTAGTAATCCGGCTCGCACGTCGCCAGTTCGCGCGTCCAGTCGAGCGCGAAACCCAGCCGCTTCAGCTGTGCCTTCATCGAAGCGATATTGGCGCGCGTCCAATTGCCCGGATGCACGCCCTTTTCCATCGCCGCATTCTCGGCCGGCATTCCGAACGCGTCCCACCCCATCGGGTGGAGCACCTCGTGCCCGGTCATCCGGCGATAGCGCGCCAGCACGTCGCCCATCGTATAGTTGCGGACGTGCCCCATGTGGATCTTCCCCGACGGATAGGGGAACATTTCCAGCACATAGGTCTTCGGCTTGGGGCTGTCGTCACGCGCGGCGAAGGTGGTGCGTTCGTCCCAGACGCGCTGCCAGTGCGCGTCGGCCTTCAGGGCATTGAAGCGGGTGGTCATCTCGGTGGTCGTCGCCTCAGCCGGTCACTGCACCGCGGCGCAGGTCGCGGGCGCGCGTCAGGATGATGTCTTCCAGCTTCTGCGTCGTCGCCGCCTCGACCGGCGACGCCACCCACTGCCCACCGCGATTCACCTCGCGCAGCGCCGCGACCCGCACCGCATCGGCACGCAGGTCCTGGTCGAGGATCGAGACGGTCACCTTCATCCGCTCGGTCGGGGTCTGCGGATTGACGTACCAGTCGGTGACGATCACGCCGCCGTTGGAATCGGTCTGGAGCAGCGGCATGAAGCTGAGCGTGTCGAGCGTCGCGCGCCACAGATAGCTGTTCACACCGATCGTCGTCACCTTCGACGCGGCGAGGTCGCCGGCCGGCTTGCCGCCGCGTCCGCCGCACGCCGAAAGGCTCAACGACAAGGCAACAGCGGCCGACAGGCCAGCCGCAAGGCGCAAGGGGCGGAACATCGGCATCGTCCTTACAGGGAATTCGGTAATCCTGCCCGCTCTACCCGCACCCTTTGCCCCCGGCAAGCGCGCCACCATGTGGACATGATGCAACAGGTGCTGGAGAAAGCGCAGCGCTGGTCATGGACTCGGAACGGATTCCTGTTAGGCCGGCTTCATTGGTCGGACAGATTCGTCCGGCACAAAGGGGATGGAAAAGATCGTGGCCGTAACGCGCCGCATCGCTGCATTGATCGGGGGGGCCTGCTGGCCGTCGCCGTTGCAGCCGTGCCTGCGCTCGGTGCGGCAGATTCGTCGCAGCGATCGACGCGCAAGCTGGTCGCCGCACCGCGGATTAGCGGTTCGTTCACCCCCTCCGCTGCCGATCCCAAGCTCGCGGCATTGTTCGCGCGCGGCGGGCTCGACGCCAGCGGCTTCCGTTTCACGCCGTCCGAGTCGCGGATCGGCAATCGCGCAGTCACCGTCGCGGTTCGCGCACGGTCGAGCCTCGCGGCGCATGACAATTCCCGTTATGCCGCGGCGACGACGCCGGCGACGGTCGGCCTTGCGCCGATCGCCTATAATCTCGGCGTGTCGGTCGGGTGGAAGCGGTTCGCGATTTCGGGTGACGTCGCCAAGGTCGATCTTGCCGGCATCCCGGGCAGCCGCGAAGCCGCGGATGTCGCGCTCAGCTATTCGGGTGCCAAGTGGACCGGCCGTGTCGGCGCCACGGCGGATCGCCCGCTCCCCGGCACGACGCGCGCGCTTACCGAGCCGAACAGCTATTCGATCGATGTCGGGGGCAGCTACTCGCTCACCCGCAATCTCGATCTGACCGCCGGGATGCGGCTGAAGACCGATCGTGATCGCCTGACCCGCGCCGATGACGATCGCCGCGACAGCCAGGCGATCTACGTGGGCACTGCCTTCCGCTTCTAAGGCGGCGGCCGCCTGAAATAGGCTTTCACTAGAGGTCCTTGCGTCGCCCCGGACATGATCCGGGAGGACGAAGCGCTGTGGGTCCCATCAGCGCGACCACGCATCGATCGCGGCATAGCCATCGAACCCCAAAGCCGCCACCCGCCGCCAGCGCCACGCGTCCATGCCGCCAAGCGCAATCACCGTCACCGGCAGCCCGCGCGCGATCACGGCCGCCCGCCATAACCCGAGCGCCGGCGCCCCCGGATGCGATCGCGTCGCGAACACCGGCGATACCAGCACGACATCGGCCCCTGCCCGCACCCCCGCCAGCGCCTCACGCCGGTCATGCGCAGGCCACGTCACCACGCCACGTCCCCGCCTTGCATGGACACCCGCTGCACCCGGCAACGTCGCCGCGCCCGCCACCACCAGCACCAGCCCACGCCGACGCGCCACGCGCCGCACACGCTCGTACAGCGCCCGACGCTCCGCCGGTGGCGTCCGATAGTGCCGAAAGATCACCCCCGCCCCGCGCGGCACCCGGTCGAGCGCCGTCCACAAACGCTCGCCCTGACGCTCGTCGGTCATCAGCCAGCGGACGGGGTGGCGGGCAGGCATGGCGCTCCCTATAGCGCGGTCGATGACCCCCGACGACCGTCTCGCCGCCCTCCACGCGCGCATTGCCGCCGCCGCCCGCATCGCGCGGCGCGACCCTGCCGACATCACGTTGGTGGCGGTGTCGAAGACCCACCCCGTCGAGGCGATCCGTCCACTGCTCGCCGCCGGGCAGCGCGACTTCGGTGAGAACCGCGTCCAGGAAGCCGCCGCGAAATGGCCTTCGCTGCGCGAGGAATTTGCCGATGCGCGGTTGCATCTGGTCGGACAATTGCAATCGAACAAGGCCGCCGAAGCAGTGGCGCTCGCCGATGCGATCCACAGCATCGATCGCCCCTCGCTGGTGGCCGCGGTGGCACGCGCGATCGACGCGACCGGCCGCCGCCCGCACTGCTTCATCCAGGTCAATATCGGCGACGAGCCACAGAAGGGCGGCTGTACGGTGGCGGAGCTGCCCATATTGCTGGCCGAGGCGCAGAGCGCGAACCTGCCCGTCGCCGGGCTGATGTGCGTGCCCCCGGCCGCGATCGAGCCCGCGCCCTATTTCGCGCTCCTCGCCAAGATCGCGCGCGATGCCGGACTCACCGGGCTCAGCATGGGTATGTCCGACGATGTCGAACAGGCGGTATCGCTCGGCGCCACCCACGTCCGCGTCGGCTCGGCGCTGTTCGGAGACCGTGCATGACTGGCTTCGACGCCCTGCTCTTCGACTTCGACGGCGTGCTGATCGAGAGCGAGGCCACCGGCAATCGCCATCTCGCGACCTATCTGTCCGGGATCGGCTATCCGACCACGCCGGAGGAGACGATGGCACAGTTCATGGGGCTCGCCGGCAAGGACTTCCTCGCCGCGATCGAGGCGCATATCGTCGGTCCGATCCCGCCCGACTTCCAGAGCGCGCGCCGCGCCGAGGATGAGCGCTGCCTGCTCGAAGGGATCGCCGAGGTTTCCGGGGCGACCGCCTTCGTCCGCTCGCTGCCCGAAGGCTTGCCGCGTGCCGTGGTCTCGTCGAGCCGCGTGCGCTGGATCGCCACCCATCTCGAACATCTCGGGCTCCGCGCCGCATTTGGCGAGCATCTCTATTCGGGTGCGGAGCATGTCACCAACGGCAAGCCCGCGCCCGATCTCTATCTCTATGCCGCCGAGAAGCTGGGCGTCGCGATCGACCGCTGTGCGATCATCGAAGACTCACCGGTTGGCGCGACCGGCGCGGTAGCGAGCGGCGCGTTCGTGATCGGTCTGGTCGCCGGCGCGCATTGCGCACCCAATCACGGCGACCGCCTCCGCGCGATCGGCGTCGATGCGGTTGCGAGAAACTTCGACGAAGTCGCGACGATCCTAAGCCTCTAGAACGTGACCCATCAATGCTGATGTGTACCCCGACGAAGGCCGGGGCCCAGCTGGGCATCGCTAATGATGTGCCTCGCGCTTCAACTCCCAAGCCTTCCCAACTGGGCCCCGGCCTTCGCCGGGGTACAAATAGAGATGGTTCAAGCCAGCTGGATCAGACCCGAAAGACACCCGTCATTGCGAGCGAAGCGAAGCAATCCAAGGCGTCCTAGTCCGACTCTGGATTGCTTCGCTACGCTCGCAATGACGAAGAGCGACTATCCGATCGCACGTCCTTCAAAGCTGATGCCCCGTACGATCGCGCTTGGTAGCCAAGTAACGTTCGTTGTGCGGGTTCGCCGGCAGCGCATGCGGAACGCGCTCGACCACCTCGACCCCCGCCGCCTCCAGCCCGGCGACCTTGGCAGGATTATTGGTCAGCAATCGCACACGGTCCTGCCCCAACAACCGCAACATCCGCGCCGCGACTCCGAAGTCGCGCGCGTCGATCGCAAACCCGAGCCGGACATTGGCATCGACGGTATCGAAGCCCTGATCCTGCAACGCATAGGCGCGCAGCTTGTTGACCAGCCCGATCCCGCGCCCCTCCTGCCGCAAGTAAAGCAACACCCCCATCCCGCGGCGGAAATCGCCTCGATCGCGGCGTGCAATTGCGGCCCGCAATCGCATTTCAGGCTGCCGAGCACATCGCCGGTCAGGCATTCGCTATGCAGCCGGACGAGGGGCGGTTCGCCCGTCGCTGTGCCGATCACCAGCGCGATATGTTCGTCGGCGCTCTCCGGGGAGCGGAAGGCGACGATCTCCGCCTGCTCGGCCCCGGCAACCGGCAACCGCGCGCGCACCGCGATCTGTAACGCCTGCGCATCCTCATGCGCCGCGATCGCGCGCGCATCGACGGTCTGTACCGACTCGCCACGCCCGACGGCGAAGGCAGGAAGCAGCCCGGCGATCCGCGCAAGTTGCAGCGCAGCGCCCGCCGCTCCCGGCGCTGTCACCGGAATCGTGCGGAACGGTCCCTTCAGCGGCGTCGCGAGATCGAGCTGCGGGTCGGCCAATGCGGTCGCCAGCGCCATGTCGAACCACGGGGCATGTTCGACCATCACCGGCCGATCGGGCACCGCCGCGTCGAGTTGGTTCGCAAGCTTGAGCGTCGCGGCGCGCCCGCTCGACAGCAGCACGTCGAAGTGACCGTCCACGGCAAAGCGCGCCAGCCGCTCGCCATCGGCGGTTTCGATCGCCAGCAGGGTCAGCGACGGTTCGTCGTCCGCGGTTACCGTGATCGGCCAGCCGCGCCGCATCGCGTCGATCGCGCGCGCCGCGTCGCGCGCTTCGGCAGCGTGGGTCACCACGCGAATTCGGTCATGATCGGCACATGGTCCGACGGCTTGAGCCAGCTACGGCACGGCTCGAAGACGGTATGCGCGGTCGCGGTCGTTGCGACATCGCCGGTCGCCCACATATGGTCTAGGCGGCGGCCGCGATCGTTCTTGGTCCAGTCGGGCGAGCGATAGCTCCACCACGTATGCAGCCGGGCCGGCGCCGGATGGAAATGTCGTCCGAGATCGACCCAGTCGTTCGACGCCTTGAGTCGGTCGAGCGCCTCGACCTCGACCGGCGTATGGCTGACGACCTTCAGCAGCGCCTTGTGGCTCCACACGTCGCTTGGCAGCGGAGCAATGTTGAAGTCGCCAGTCAGGATCGTCGGCTCGGTCAGCGCTTCCGACCAGCGGGTCATGCGTTCGACGAAATCGAGCTTCTGCCCGAACTTGGCGTTCAGCTCGCGATCGGGGACGTCGCCGCCAGCCGGAACATAGACATTCTCCAGCCGCACGCCGTTGGGCAGCCGGACCCCCAGGTGTCGCGCCTCGCGATTGGCCTGCCAGTCGAGCCGATCGTCGGCGGTGACGGGGACGCGCGCAACGATCGCGACGCCGTGATGCATCCGCTGTCCGTGCAGCAGAATGTGATCGTAACCGAGGGCACGAAAGGCTTCGATCGGGAAGTCGGTGTCGATCACCTTGGTTTCCTGCAGGCACAGCACGTCGGGCTGCGCCTCGCGAAGGAATTGCTCGACGATCTCGATGCGGAACCGGACCGAGTTGATGTTCCAGGAGACGATTTTCACGACCGGCTAGGTAGCTTCGCGCCGAAGGGTCGACAAGGCACGCCGATGCAAGGCGACCGAACGAGAAAGGCCCTCGCTCCGGGGGCATGGAGCGAGGGCCGACTCAGCGTTCGTCACGCAAGCGGTAGGCAGGAGACCGGGCAACAGGGGGAAAATCCCGGCGGCCCGCCGACCGTGCTCATTGCTCTAAGGCCCGCAGCCTTTCGCGGACATGAACGAATTGGACAAAAATGCCGAAATTTAGCTCGATCGACCCTGTCGACGCGGATCGACCCAGCGGAACGCGGAGTCGGCGACCGGTACGTTGAACTTCTGATCGGTCAGCCGGATCGTGGTGCGATTGCCCTGGCTGTCGAGCGCCGCCCACCCCTGCAGCATCAACCCGCCCGGCGCCGCGGCGCTGCGCGCGAACACCAAGGTGATCCGCCCATATTCGGGATGTTTGTCGTCATAGGCTTCGACCGACAGGACCCCCGGATTGGTCGACGGCACGACCTTGGCATAGCGCGAGATGTCGCGGGTCGGATCGAGCAGCACACCCAAGGGTGAGTTGCCGATCGGCCAGCGCTGCACCTGCTTCACCGAATAATCGATGAAGGTGAGCGCCTTGCCGTCCCCGACGATCAGCAGCGGCACGCCCTTCTGATATTGGAAGCGGATCTTGCCCGGCCGCTTGAGCGTCAGCGTGCCGGTCAGCACCTGCCCGTTGCGATCGGTCTGGCTGAACGCCGCCGTCATCGAGTCGAGTCCGGCGATCGAGCGCTGCACCGCCGCCAGATCGGTGCCGGTCTGCGCTATCGCCGGAGTCGCGACCGCGACCAGCGCGGCGAGCGGCAGAAGATATTGCGACATGACGTCTCCACACAGCGTTACGGCGGCGAGACCTGCCCGCCGGCCATTGAACCCGCGCTGAACTCAGGTGAACAGCGTCGCCAGCCCCGGCGTCGTGTCGCTGCCGACCCAGCCTTCGTGGATCATGCGGAACGCCACGAACACGATCACTGCCAGCCCGACATAGGCGATCCAGCGATAGCGATCGATGATCCGCGCGATGAAGTTCGCAGCCAGCCCCATCAGCGCCACCGACAGCAACAGGCCGATGACGAGGATGCCGGGATGCTCCCGCGCCGCGCCCGCGACCGCCAGCACGTTGTCGAGGCTCATCGACACGTCGGCGACCGCGACCGCCCAGGCCGCCGCGGCGAAGCTCTTGACCGGCTTGACCGCCGCAGCGTCTTCGGCGGCATCGATCTCAGAGTGCCCGCCGCTCCGAGATCTCGCGCCAGAACTTCCAGCTGACCCACAACAGCAGCAACCCGCCCGCGAAGATCAGCCCGACGACTCCCATCAGCCAGGTGACGATCAACGCGAAGAAGATCCGCAGCACCAGCGCCGCGCCGATCCCGATCAGGATCACCTTCTTGCGCTGTTCGCTCGGCAATCCCGCGGCCAGCGCGCCGACTACGATCGCATTGTCGCCCGCCAGCACGAGGTCGATCATCAGCACCGATCCGAACGCAGCCAGCGCGGCAGGATCGGACAGGTTCGAGAAATCGGCGACGATATGCTGCCAGATGTCACCCAGCGAGCCGGGTCCCTGGATCGCCGCACCGGCGGAAGCCGCGGCGGCAAGCGTGGCGATAAGGCTCAATTAGGTCACTCCCCGTCTGACCGCATCAATGATGCTGGCCGGCATAACGTTCCGGGCGTGGAATGCCATGGGAAACGGGGAACCGTGGCCCCAGCCGTTGGTCGGGCGGGTACGCACCGCGGCGTACCCGACGGCCGGTTACTGGTTCATGGAATCGAAGAAGTCGTCGTTGGTCTTCGAATCCTTCATCTTGCCGAGCAGGAACTCCATCGCATCGACGGTGCCCATCTGCATCAGGATCCGGCGCAGCACCCACATCTTCGACAACTGGCCCTTCTCGACCAGCAGCTCTTCCTTGCGCGTGCCGCTCTTGCCGACGTCGATCGCCGGGAAGATGCGCTTGTCGGCCACCTTGCGGTCCAGCACGATCTCGGCGTTGCCGGTGCCCTTGAACTCTTCGAAGATCACTTCGTCCATGCGGCTGCCGGTATCGATCAGCGAGGTCGAGATGATCGTCAGCGATCCGCCTTCCTCGATGTTGCGCGCCGCACCGAAGAAGCGCTTCGGCCGCTGGAGCGCATTGGCGTCGACACCGCCGGTCAGCACCTTGCCCGACGACGGCACGACGGTGTTGTAGGCGCGACCCAGACGGGTGATGTTGTCGAGCAGGATGACGACATCCTTCTTGTGCTCGACCAGCCGCTTGGCCTTCTCGATCACCATCTCGGCGACCTGGACGTGGCGCGTCGCGGGTTCGTCGAAGGTGGAGCTGACCACCTCGCCGTTCACCGTGCGCTGCATGTCGGTGACTTCCTCGGGCCGCTCGTCGATCAGCAGCACCAGCAGGAACACTTCCGGATGGTTATGCGCGATCGCCCTCGCGATATTCTGCATCATGATCGTCTTGCCGACGCGCGGCGGGGCGACGATCAGGCAGCGCTGCCCCTTGCCGATCGGCGCGACGACGTCGAGCACGCGGCCCGACTTGTCCTTGATCGTCGGATCCTCGATTTCCATCTTCAGCCGCTCGTCGGGATAGAGCGGGGTGAGATTGTCGAAGTTCACCCGCTGGCGAACGCGCTCGGGGTCCTCGAAATTGACCTGCATGATCTTGACCAGCGCGAAGTACCGCTCGCCGTCCTTCGGCCCGCGGATCTCGCCTTCGACCGTGTCGCCGGTGCGCAGGCCGTGCTTGCGGACCTGATTGGGGCTGACATAGATGTCGTCCGGTCCGGCCAGATAGTTCGACTGCGGCGACCGCAGGAAGCCGAAGCCGTCGGGCAGCACCTCGATCGTGCCCTCGCCCATGATCTGCTCGCCGTTCTCGGCCTGCACCTTCAGGATCGCGAACATCAGGTCCTGCTTGCGCAGCGTCGAGGCGCTCTCGACGCCCAGCTCCTCGGCAAGCTGCACCAGCTCGGCGGGGGCCTTCTTCTTCAAATCCTTGAGATGCATGTATCTGTCCGATGTGATCGGGGGTCGGGGAAAGCTCGGCCGGCGATGGAAAACGCTCGAGAAACGAAGCTGTAGAGGATGCGGCGCGCACCGAGGACCGGCGACGTCACGGGCGCGAGGTATGATTCATGGTCGAGATAGTCAAGCGCCGACGTCGCCAGCGCCGTCATTCGCGCGCACCTTCGTCATCCGCGCGCACGCCCGTCGTTCTCGCCGCTTTACCGTCATTCCCGCCCCTCTTCGTCATTCCCGCCCCCTCTTCGTCATTCCCGCGAAGGCGGGAATCCAGACGCGCAGGTCCTCGTAAGAGCCGCGACGTCAGAGGTTCTGGATCCCGCCTTCGCGGGAATGACGAAGGGACAGAGCCTCAGAAGCACCGCCTCCGCCGCAACGACGAAGGGGCAGAGCCTCAGAAGCCCCGCCCCTCCGCAACGACGAAGGCGCAGCGCCTCAGAACGGCTTCACGATCACCAGGATCACGATCAGCGCGGTCGCGAGCGCCGGGATCTCGTTCATCATCCGCAGCGCCTTGTTCGACACCCCCGCCTGCCCGCGCGCCAGCTTCTTCGCATAGCCCACCGCCCAGCCGTGATAGCCCGACAGCAGCAACACGATCGCCAGCTTGGCGTGCAACCAGCCGAGCCCCGGCACGCCATCGGCGATCCCGGCGTTGAGCGCGAGCGCGAGGCCCAGCACCCACACCACGATCATCGCCGGGGTCAGGATGATCGCGCGCAGCTTGTTCTCGCGCTCGACCCAGCGCGCGGCGTCGGCGGCGTCGGACAGCCCTTCCTGATGATAGACCAGATAGCGCGGCAACATGAACAGCCCGGCCATCCAGAAGATCACGAAGATGACATGCGCAGCCTTCACCCAATCATAGGTCGCGCCAAGAAACCCGACCATGTTCAGCCCCTT
Organism: Sphingomonas sp. LR60; assembly: GCF_036855935.1. Taxonomy (NCBI): domain Bacteria; kingdom Pseudomonadati; phylum Pseudomonadota; class Alphaproteobacteria; order Sphingomonadales; family Sphingomonadaceae; genus Sphingomonas; species Sphingomonas sp. LR60. The sequence continues at coordinate 3,685,948 of NZ_JASPFK010000001.1, forward strand.
ATCCGATTCAGCAGATGCTCGACATGCGCGATGGGCGTGTGCTGCCCGATCCCGTGGCCGAGATTGAAGATGTGCGGCCGTTCCGGGAACGCCGCCAGCACGCGGTCGATCCCGGCATCCAGCGCCACACCGCCGGTCAGCAGTGCGAGCGGGTCGAGATTTCCCTGCACCGGCAAACCGGCCGGCAGCACGGAATCGGCCCACAGCGGATCGACCGTCTCGTCCAACCCGATCGCATCCACCGCCGTGCCGCTCGCATAGGCTGCCAGCTTGCCGCCCGCGCCCTTCGGAAAGCCGATGATCGGCGTGCCGGGGCAGCGGGCGCGAACGCCGTCGACGATCGCGCGATTGGGCGCGATCACCCAGCGCTCGAACTGCTCGGGCGATAGGCTCCCCGCCCAGCTGTCGAAGATCTGCACCGCCTCGACGCCATTCTCGATCTGCGTCGCGAGATAGTCGATCGTCGTCGCCACGATCGCCTCGACGATTGCGCCGAACGCCGCCGGATCGGCATAGGCGAAACGGCGCGTCACTTCCTGATCGCGGCTGCCCTGCCCCGCCACCATATACGTGGCGACGGTCCATGGCGAACCGGCGAACCCGAGGAAGGTCGTCTCGGCGGGCAGTGACCCGGCGACCCGCCGCACCGTCGCATAGACGGGATCGAGCCGCGTCGGTTCGGGAGTCAGCGCCGCCAGCGTCGCGTCGACCAGTGCAGGGGTGAGCCGCGGCCCCTCACCCGCCCCGAAAGTCAGGTCCTGCCCCAGCGCCCATGGCACCATCAGGATGTCGGAAAACAGGATCGCGCCGTCGAACCCGAAGCGACGGATCGGTTGCAGCGTCACCTCGGCGGCGGCGACCGGATCGGTGGCGAGCGCTAGGAACCCGCCCTTTTCCGCGCGCAACGCCCGATATTCGGGGAGATAGCGCCCGGCCTGCCGCATCAGCCACGTCGGCGGGCGGTCGGCACGGTGGCCGTTCAGGACTCGCAACAGGGGTTTGCTCACCATCGGGTGCGATCCTTCTACCCTTCTAGGAAGATTCAGAGAGTCTGGTTGTTGCTGTTGTAGGCGCGTGGATCGCGGGGGCTTATGCGTCACCACCGGAATTGCCAACAGCTTGACTCGATCGACTCTGGCGCACGCCGACGGATTCGCATCGGATCATCCCCGCTTTCCACACCCTGTGGATAAAATCACGGGTTGGGGACGGCGCTGTGGATGGAATCCGGGTTTTCCACCGATCGGGGTCGCGCTTGGCGGGTCGATGAAGTTACGCTAGCGGCTGTCCACGACTTATCCACAGATCGGTCCACCCCACCCGATGTCCGGCTCCTGATGCTCCGCCTCCACCTCCACTTGCTGTCGGATTCGACGGGCGAGACGCTGGAGAACATCGCCAAGGCCGCGCTCGCGCAATATGACGATGTCGAGACCGTCCGGCATTTCTGGCCGATGGTGCGCACCGAAACGCATCTCGACCGCATCCTTCAGGAAATCGCGCAGAATCCGGGGCTGGTGATCTTCACGCTCGTCAATCCGGTGACGCGCACCGCGCTTGAGGCGCGTTGCAAGGCGCTCGGGCTGCCGACCGTCGCCCCGCTCGATCCGGTCAACGATGCGCTGTCGATGCTGCTCGGACAGCAGGCCAAGGCACGGCCGGGTCGGCAACACGTCCTCGACGCCGCCTATTTCGAGCGTGTCGACGCGATCCAGTTCACGATCGCGCATGACGACGGGATCGCGCATGAGGAATGGGAAGAGGCCGACATCCTGCTCGCCGGGGTCAGCCGCTCGTCGAAGACTCCGACCTCGATCTATCTCGCCAATCGCGGCTACAAGACCGCCAATATCCCGATCGTCGTCGAAAGCCCGCCGCCGCGCGCGCTCTTCTCGCTCAAGAATCCGCTCGTCGTCGGGCTGACCACCAGCACCGACCGGCTGATCCAGATCCGCCGGAACCGGTTGCTGTCGCTCAACCAGGCGACCGAAACCAATTATGTCGACCAGGATGCGGTGGCGCGTGAGATCGCCTATGCTCGGCGGATGTTCGCCGATAACGGCTGGCCGGTGATCGACGTCACCCGCCGCTCGATCGAGGAAACCGCCGCCGCAATCATCGCTCTGGTCAACGAACGCCGCGGGCTCGCCGCACGGAACACCGATTGATGCTGATTCTCGCCTCGCAAAGCGCCTCGCGGACCACGATGCTCGCAGCCGCCGGGGTGCCGTTCACCGCCGAGCCGGCCTATGCCGACGAAGCCGCGCTCAAGGCGGCGATGGCGGGACGACACCCGCGCGACATCGCCGACGCACTCGCCGAGCTGAAGGCGCTCAAGGTGTCGGCGCGTCACCCCGGGCATCTGGTGCTTGGGTCGGACAGCCTCGCGGTGCTCGACGACGGGACGATCCTCGACAAGCCGACCAGCCGCGACGAAGCGCGCGATCACCTGACGCGCATGTCGGGCAAGCGCCACGATCTCGTCAGCGCGGCGGTGATCGCCGAGAATGGCCAGGCGGTGTGGCGCATCGTCGACAAGGCCAAGATGTTCGTCCGCGCACTCTCGCCCGCGTTCATCGAGACCTATCTCGACGCCGAATGGCCGGAGATCGCGGGCTGCGTCGGCTGCTACCGGATCGAAGGCCCGGGCGCGCAATTGTTCGCCCGGATCGACGGCAGCCAGTTCACCGTACTGGGGATGCCGTTGCTCCCGGTGCTCGATTATCTGCGTGTCCGACAGGTGTTGCCGGCGTGAGCGTTGGTCCCTTCGTCACCCCCCATTACGCCGTCACCCCGGCGAAAGCGCAACCTCTACAACAGTCCCCTTCTTGTACCCCGGCGAAGGCCGGGGTCCAGTTGGGAGACGCCTGTAACTATCGGAACGTCCTCCACAACTGGACCCCGGCCTCCGCCGGGGTACGGTCTGAAAAAGACTCAACCCGGCAGTTTCGCAGAGGCGTCGACCTGTTCGGTGGATGCCGTGACGCACCCGGCTCGACGGACAGACGCTACGCAAACGCCCCGATGACCGCACCGGCCAAGGTAGCATCATGACCAACACCCACTATGCCGAGGTGATCGGCGATCCGATCGCGCATTCCAAGTCGCCGCTGATCCACGGCTTCTGGCTCGAAAAGCTCGGGCTGGCCGGCGACTATCGCGCGACGCGGGTCGCCGATGCCGACCTCGCCGACTATTTCGCGCGCCGCGCCGGTGACGCCGATTGGCGGGGGTGCAACATCACCGTGCCGCACAAGGTGGCGGCGCTCGATCACGTCCCCGATCCCGGTGACGTACGCGGGATGATCGGCGCGGCGAACACCGTGTTCCGCGGCGAGGATGGCGCGCTGATCGCCACCAACACCGATGCGGCGGGCTTCCTGTCGCCGATCGCCGATCTCGATCTGTCCGGCCAGCCGGTGGTGGTGGTCGGCGCGGGCGGCGCGGCGCGCGCGGTGCTGTTCGCGCTCGCGCGCAGCAAGGTCGGGCGCGTGACCTTGCTCAACCGCACCCCGCTGAAGGGCGCGGCGTTGCTGGCGAAGTTCGGGCTCAAGGGCGATGCGCTGCCGCTGAACGCGCGGCTGCCGGCGGCGGCGCTGCTCGTCAACACCAGCGTGCTCGGCATGACCGGGCACGACCCGCTCGACCTCGATCTTGCGCCGCTCCCCGACGACGCGGTCGTCTACGACATCGTCTACGCTCCGCTCGAAACCCCGCTGCTGAAGGCCGCGCGCTCGCGCGCGCTGGAGACGGTCGACGGGCTGGAGATGCTGGTCGGGCAGGCGGCGGTCGCGTTCGAGTTGTTCTTCGGCGCCGCGCCACCCCGCGAGCATGACGAGGAACTGCGCGCACGCCTGCTCGCATGACGATGCCTCCCTCGTCGGAAAGGGTGATCCTCGGCCTCACCGGCTCGATCGGCATGGGCAAGTCGACGGTGGCGGCGATGTTCGCCGACGCCGGGGTGCCGGTGTTCGATGCGGATGCGACCGTCCATCGCCTGCAAGGACCGGGCGGCGCGCTGGTCGCGGCGATCGAGGCACGCTTTCCGGGCACCACCGGCGCGCAGGGCATCGACCGCGCCGCGCTCGGCGCCTCAGTGCTCGGCGACGATCAAGCGATGCGCGCACTCGAGGCGATCGTCCACCCGGCGGTTCGCGCCGAGCGCGAATCCTTCCTCGCCCGGCATCGTGACGCACCGCTGGTCGTGTTCGACATCCCGCTGCTTTTTGAAACGGGCGGGGACCGCGAGGTCGATCGAGTCGTGGTCGTGTCCGCTTCGGCCCCGGTGCAGCGCGAACGGGTTCTGGCGCGCCCCGGCATGACCCCGGCCCGCTTCGATGCCATCTATTCTCGGCAATTGCCTGACACCGAGAAGCGCGCACGTGCCGATTTCGTGATCCCGACCGACGTGTCGCTCGACGAGACGCGCGCCGCGGTGATGCGCGTCATCGCTTGCGTGCAGGCCGGACAGGGTCGATAACGACGCGATCATGCGTGAGATCGTCTTCGATACCGAAACCACTGGCCTCAGCTTCGCCGGCGGGGATCGTATGGTGGAGATCGGCTGCGTCGAACTGGTCAACCGCGTCGAAACCGGCCGCACCTTCCACGCCTATTTCCACCCCGAGCGCGACATGCCCGCCGAGGCAGAGCGCGTCCACGGGCTGTCGGCCGTTTTTCTCGCCAAACATCCGGTATTTGCAGCGGGAGTTTCGGCGCTGTTGGAGTTCATCGGCGATGCGCCCCTGGTTGCGCATAATGCCGGATTCGACTTCTCGTTCCTGAATGGCGAGCTGGAACGCTGCGGCAATGTCGCAGTTTCGGCGTCGCGGATGATCGACACGCTGGCGATCGCGCGCACCCGCCATCCGGGCGCCAAGCACACGCTCGACGCGCTCTGCAACCGCTACGGAATCGACCGCTCGCACCGTGTATTACACGGCGCGCTGCTCGATGCGCAGTTGCTGGCGCAAGTCTATGTCGAGCTGATGGGCGGGCGACAGATCGGGCTCGGGCTGGTCAGCGAAGCCGCGCCGATCGTGGTCGAGCAGGTCACGATTGCGCCGGCCCGCGTCCGCCCGCTGCGGGTCTTTTCGCCGAGCGATGCGGAACTGGCCGCGCATGCTGCGTTTCTTAAGAAGGTCAAAGAGCCTTTGTGGGGGGTCGCCGCGTCCGAATGACGCGATTGTACGGCCGGATCGCAGGGGGCGAGACGGCATAAATGGAGGTAAAGTATGGATATCCGGATCTCAGGTCACCAGGTGGCGATCGGCGACGCGCTGAAGGCCCATGTGCAGGACCGACTCCAGGGTATCGCCGACAAATATTTCGCGCGCGCCATCTCGGCGGAGGTCACCTTCGGCAAGGGCCCGCACGATAACGGCTTCACCTGCGACATCGTCGCGCATGTGACGCGCGGCTTGATCCTGAAGGGCCGTCATGATGCGCATGACGCGCATATCGTTTTCGATGGTGCCGCCGAGAAGATCGAGAAGCAGCTGCGTCGTTACGTGCGCCGGCTCAAGGATCGCCACGCCGCGCATACTGCGACCGAGGAGGAGCAGGCTCGCAACGGCTATGACAATGCCGGCTATACGCTTTTTGCCGAGCAGATCGGCGAGGACGATGCGGGCGATGCGCCGCTGGTAATCGCCGAAACGCGTGTCGACGTGCCCGATGCCAGCGTCTCCGATGCGGTGATGATGCTCGACCTGCGCAACACGCAGGCATTGCTGTTCAAGAATGCCGGCACCGGCTCGTACAACATGGTCTATCGTCGCGGTGACGGCACGATCGGCTGGGTGGAGCCGCAGCGTGGTGGTTGACCGGACCTGATGGCGAGCGATCTCAGCGACTTGCTCGTCCCCGAATTGATCGTCGTCGGACTGCCCGCCGCTTCTAAAAAGGCTCTCTTCACCCAGATCGGGGCGCTCGCCGCCCCGATACTGGGCATCGAGGCGCGCGCGCTGGCGGACGGGCTGGCGGCACGTGAGAAGGAAGGCTCGACCGGCTTCGGTGGCGGTGTCGCGATCCCGCACGCGCGGATCATGGGACTGCCACGGATCGCGCTCGCGGTTGCGCGGCTTGCACAACCGCTCGACTATGGCGCGATCGACGATACTGCCGTCGACGTGGTGGTGGCGATGTTTTCGCCGCCCAAGGTCGGGAGCGACCATCTGAAGGCGCTTGCCCGCGTCGCCCGGCGGTTGCGCGATCGCGCGCTGGTCGCCAAGCTGCGCGGCGCCGGCTCACCCGATGCGATCTATGCATTGCTGTCCGATCATGGCGTCCGTGATGCCGCCTGAAGGCGCCGCCGCCCATTATCGGGCGCTTGAGTCGCTCTATGCCGCAGCCCCAATCAACCGCTTCTTCGAATCACGCCTGGAGCTTGTCGCGCCGGGCGAGTCGCGCATCCATTTCGCTGTCGACGAACGCCATTTCCACGCCGCCGGCGCGGCGCACGGCACCAGCTATTTCAAAATGCTGGACGATGCGGCCTTCTACGCCTGCAACAGCCTGGTCACCGACCGCTTTCTGCTGACCACACAGTTTAGCCTGCTGCTGACTCGCCCGCTCGGAGTCGGCCCGGTGGTGGCGGAAGGTCGCTGGATCAGCGGGCAGCGCCGTGTGTTCGTGGCGGAGGCGCGACTGATCACCGCCGATGGTGAAGAGGTTGCGCGCGGTACGGGCACATTCATGCGATCGCGAATCGCGCTGGCATCGCTCCCCGGATATGCCGGACTATGAGCGCGCGACTACCCACCCATCTGGCGATCGGCGCATTGCTGCGGCGAGTAAACGATGCGGGCGGCCTCGCAGTGGTGCGCGCACGTGGTGAGCCCCAAAGCGGCGCGTTGCTGATCCTGATCGCCGAAGGTCGCGAGATGCGTGCGCTCGAGCGGATGCGAGGACTCGACGACCTGGACTTGCTGATCCCCGCTGGGCCGGCTGCAGACGGTCCGGCCGCGATCGAGGAATATTGGCGAAACCGGCGCCAACGTGACCCCGATCTCTGGGTGATCGAACTGGACATCCCGGACGCCGAACGGTTCGTCGCTGAAACGATCCTGTAGCATTGACCCTGTTAACCTGTTGCCCGTAGCCGAACTGCATCGACAACATGCGTTGTGCCGATGCGGGGTGCGATCCCGACGGTGACGCAGTCGGGGGGACCCGGAGCGATATCGAACAGCTAACGCTGCTTCAGCGATCGTATCCGCGCACTCACCGCATAAAAATGATGTGGAATGCCGTTCAGTTCGCGCGTTGCAACTTTCGCGACGCTTACTTTCTCGGTCCTTGCTCTGGTTGCGCAGAGCGCTCCCGGACTGGCTGCTGAACTCCCGGCGGTTCCCGCCGCGTCTACTGCGATTCAACTCGCTCTCCCCGCTCAGGTTCCCACGATCGCCCCAGCCGCACCGGCTGCGCAGGAAGCGACGGTAACCGCGGCGCAGGTCGAAGAGCAGATCGCCTATCCTACCCTCGCCGCGGCGGTTGCCGACCAGTCGATTCGTTCGGACGCCGACGAAGACCTGCGCTGCCTTGCTGGCGCCATCTATTTCGAAGCACGCGGGGAGCCGCTCAGCGGTCAGCTCGCCGTTGCCGAAGTGATCCTCAACCGCACCCGCTCGCACCGCTTCGGCGGCAGCGCGTGCGACGTCGTGACGCAGAAGGGGCAATTCTCCTTCGTTCGCGGTGGCCGGATGCCGGCGGCACCGAGCAACGACGATTGGCGCACCGCCATGGCCGTCGCCAAGGTCGCGCTAAAGGACGCGTGGGAGAGCGATGCCGCCAACGCATTGTATTTCAACCATCGTCGCGTCGGCCATTCGAATGGCGTCCGGGTCGCGTCGATCGGGAACCACATCTTTTATCGCTGATCGCGATCGAGCGCCTGCGAACGAAGGCGTGGCTTTTGTTCGCATGATGTTCTAATCGGGTGGCCATGCTGACGCCGCCCGACACCTGCCATCAAGAAGAAACCGTCGCGTTGTGCGCGCGAGACGTCGCCCGCGGTGTGACGCGCATGCTGTTGCGGCATGATCTGACCGCAATCGCCGAAGTGCCGCTGGATGGCGGCCGTCGCGCCGATCTGATGGCGGTCGATCCACGCGGACAATTGGTGATCGTCGAGATCAAGGTCTCGCGCGCCGATTTGCTGGGCGACGGCAAGTGGCAGGATTATCTCGCGCATTGCGACCGCTTCTACTGGGCGGTGCCCGCCGGCTTCGACACGTCGCCGATTGCCGGTGAGGCGTTCCTGCCGGAGCGCACCGGCTTGATCATTGCCGACCGCTATGACGCCGCGATCGTCCGCGAAGCCCGCACCGATCCGCTACCTGCCGCCACGCGTAAGCGCTGCACCCTCGCCTTCGCGCGCCGTGCGGCCCGCCGCGTCATTGCGGTGCACGATCCGGAAGCGATCGGCGGCTTTTAAAGGCTGTACCCGGTCGCAACCAGGATTGTGATCGCCAGAGAGGAACTCAGCGCAGCCGGATAGCTAGGCTACCCGCCAGCAAATGCTTCGTGCTTGAATACAAGTGCCTAGGCTGGCGGGTGCGAGTTAGAACTTCGGTCCGGCGACTGCGCGTTGCGGCTTGCTCGGTGTGTCATCGAGGATCTTCAGAATGACGGTCGATCGGGTGTCACGCTTGGCGTAATCGCGCGCTGACATGCCCGCGACATTGTCCGTCTGGTCAGGATTGCCCCCCGCGGCAAGCACAGCACGGACCAGCCCCAAATCGCGACGCTGCACCGCACGGATCAGCGGCGTCTCGCCGCTATTGTTGCCGAGATTCGAATTAGCCTTCGACGCGGCGAGAACTTGGATCAACTCGGGCTGGTTGGCCTGAACCGCGAGGAGCATCGCCGTATTGCCGTCGCCGTCCCGCAGGTTCGGATCGGCACCCTTGGCGAGCAGATAGCGCAGATAGGCTGCATCGCCCCGCTTCACGACGATGTGAATCGCTCCCTCGCCGGTCGTGATGTCGCGCGCGTTGATGATCGTCTGGCCGGGTTGGTCGAGCATCCCGATCACGGCGTTGCCATCGCCCTTCCGCACCGCTTCGAGGAACTTGTAGCTCTGCGATTGTTGCTGCGCCGCTGCCGGGAGCGCTGAGACGGTCGGTAGCGCGGCGAGCAGCGCGAAATTCAAAAACGGGCGGCGATGCATCTGATGGTTCTCGCGAGGGCTTAGGGTTGCGCCTTTGCCTATAACGCATCACATCTGGCGTCGCCATGAACATGCGCTGTTTCGCCACCACGCTCGCGCTGCTGCTCGCTGGGCCCCTTTCGGGTTGTGCGCAGGAGCCTGCGAGCACGCCACCGCTGGCCGGTGCGCGGATCGGCGGAACTTTTCCCTGACCGATCAGGACGGGCGCACCGTCACCGATCGCGATTTTGCCGGACGCTACCGGATCGTCTATTTCGGCTACACCTTCTGCCCCGATGTCTGCCCGACCGACGTGCAGAACATCGCCGCAGCCCTCAAGACGATCGAGCGCGACGATCCGGAACTCGGCAAGAAGATCGTGCCGATCTTCATCACCGTCGATCCGGCACGCGATACGCCTGCCGCGCTCAAGCGCTTCGTCTCCGCTTTCCACCCGCGGTTGGTCGGCCTGACCGGCACGCCCGAGCAGATCGCGAAGGTGGCGAAGGAATATGGCATCTATTTCGCGCGCGGGGCCGGAACCGACGGCGGCTATCTGATGGATCACAGCCGCCAGATCTATCTCTTCGATCCGGACGGCAAACCGCTGGCGCTGCTCCCCGAAGGACCACCCGCCGCCATTGCCACGGAGGTGAAGAAGTGGGTGCGCTGACCGGTCGCTTCTGGGAGACGACGCCGCTCGACAAGCTCGACCGCGCACAATGGGAGGCATTGTGCGACGGCTGCGGCAAATGTTGTCTCCACAAGCTGGAGGATGAGGAAACCGGCGAACTGGTCGCAACCAACGTCGCATGCCGGTTGCTCGACCGACGCAGTGGGCAATGCTCCAACTATCGGCATCGCCGCGCCTATGTCAGCGAGTGTGTGCGGCTGACGATGGGCAACGTCCATGCGATCGACTGGCTGCCGACGACCTGCGCCTATCGCCTTCGCGCGGCGGGCGAGGCGCTGCCCGACTGGCATTATCTCGTGTCGGGCGACCCCGAGGCAGTGCATCGGGCCAAGCAGTCGGTGCGCGGCTGGACGATCAGCGAGGACGATGCCGGCGACCTCGAGATGCATATCGTCGACCGGGAATTGTGACCGAAGACATTACCGTGGTGCGCAATCCGCGCGCCCGCCGCACGCGGCTGTCGTTCGATCCGGTCGGTGGGCAGGCGCGGCTGACGCTCCCGCCCCGCGCACCGCTCGCCAAGGCGCTGGCGTGGGCGCGCGCGCAGGAGGCATGGATCGCGCATCAGCGTGGGCGCCTGCCGAGTGCCCGGCCATTCCTGCCGGGCGCGACGATCCCCGTCGACGGAGAGATGCTGACGATCGACTGGCGCGCCGATGCGCTGCGGACACCGAAGGTCGATGACGGACGTCTGGTGGTCGGCGGCCCGGCCGAGAGCGTGCCGCGCCGTGTCGAATTATGGTTACGCCGCCGTGCGCTCGCGTTGCTCGAGGAGGATACCGCCTTCTATGCCGCACGTGCCGGCGTGTCGGTCAGCGGCATCGCGATCGGCGACGCGCGTGGGCGCTGGGGCAGCTGCGCGCATCATGGCGCAATTCGCTATAGCTGGCGGCTGGTGCTCGCCCCGCCGGAGGTTCGCCGCGCAACCGCCGCGCACGAGGTCGCGCATCGCGTCCACATGAATCACGCGCCTGCCTTCCATGCGCTTGTGGCCGAACTATTCGGTCGCGATCCGGCGGCCGAGCGGCAATGGCTGCGCGCGAACGGCGCCGCCCTTCACTGGTACGGGCGTTCGCCAGTCGGCTGAGCCGGGACCTGCGGGCGGGTCGGCTGCGTATTGCGTGCCGGTGGAGGAGTCCGAACGGCATCACGCCGCGGCTGGCCGGTCACGCGATCCAACCATTCCTGATCGAGCCGCTCGTCAGGGCGCTGTGGCGCAGGCCGGGGCTGCTGCGGCTCGTCGCCTTGCGGCGGTAGCGGCTGAACCACCGGCCGCTCGGGGCCATAGACCGGAGCCTGATCAGGGACGGCCGGCGCTTCCACGCCATAGCCGTCCTCGTCGACGAACGTCGAATTGTCGGGCGCGCCGTAATAGCTCTCCGCATCCGGCTCGAGTTGCGCCTCGGGCAGCGTGACCGCGGTTTCGAACTGCTCGATCGGGCGCTTGGCGACGGCCTTGACCATGAACTCGCGGAACGCGCGGGCGGGGGCCGTACCACCGTGAAGGCCAGCGATCGGGCGCGCGTCATCGCGACCCATCCACACGCCGGTGGTCAGCCCCGACGAAAAGCCGAGGAACCAGCCGTCCTTGCTGCTGGTGGTCGTGCCGGTCTTGCCCGCCACCGGTCGCCCGATCTGCGCCGCGCGCCCGGTGCCGGTGTTGACTGCGGTCTGCAGCAAGTCGGTCATCTCGGCGGCCACGTTCGGGGCGACGAGCACCTGGCTGCGATCGACCTCGTGGCGGTAGATTTCCTCGCCATCGGCAGTGACGCGCGTGATCCCGAACGGGGTGATCGCGACGCCCTTGTTGCCGACGCTGGCGAAGGCCCGCGTCATGTCGATCAGCCGCACGTCGGACGTGCCGAGCACCATCGACGGATGGGTGTTGACCGGCGTGCTGATCCCGAAGCGTCGCGCCATGTCAGCGACGGTCTGGAACCCGACCGCCTGTCCCAGCTTGGCGGCGATCGTGTTGAGTGAATAGGCGAAGGCGGTGCGCAGCGTGACGCTGCCCGAGAATCGCCGCGAGTCATTGCGCGGGCTCCAGCCATCGATCGTCACCGGTTCGTCGACCTCGCGATCCTCCGGCGTCTTGCCCGCCTCCAGCGCGGCGAGATAGACGAACAGCTTGAACGATGACCCCGGCTGACGCTGCGCCTGTGTCGCGCGATTGTAGATCGAGCTGACATAATCGGTTCCCCCGACCATCGCGCGCACCGAGCCGTCGCGGTCGATCGACACCAGTGCCCCCTGGGCGCCTTTGGGGACATTGGCGCGCACCGCAGCGTCGGCGTCGCGCTGCATCGCCGGGTCGAGCGTCGTCCACACTTCCAGCGGCTTCTCGGTCTCGTCGATCAGCAAATCGAGCTGCGGCAGTGCCCAATCGGTGAAATAGCGAACGCTGTTCTGGCGTGGCGCGGGCGCGAGCTTCACCCCGACGTCATTCGCCTCGCGCGCCTGATCGACCGATATGAAGCCGTTGCGCACCATCTGCTGGATCACGATACCGGCGCGCCCCACCGCGGCCTGCGCATCGGCGGTCGGGGAGTAATTTGAGGGCGCCTTGACCAGCCCGGCGATCACCGCCGCTTCGGGCAGGCTCAGGTGATCCGCGCCATGGCCGAAGAATTTGCGGCTTGCCGCGTCGATCCCGTACGCACCGCCGCCGTAATAGACCTTGTTGAGGTAGAGCTCGAGGATCTGTTCCTTGGAGAACTTGCGCTCCAGCGCGAGCGCCAGGATCCCCTCGCGGAACTTGCGGCCGAACTTCTTCTGGTTGTTCAGGAAGATGTTGCGTGCGAGCTGCTGGGTGATGGTCGACGCGCCCTGCACCCGCCGCCCGCGCTCGTAATTCACGTAGAGCGAGCGCAAGATCCCGACCGGATCGACCCCGACGTGGCTGTCGAAGCGCCGGTCCTCGACCGCGACCGTCGCCTCGCGCATGACTACCGGTATCCGGTCGTAGCTCAGCCACTCGCCATAGCTCGGCCCGAGCGACACCAGCACCGAGCCATCGGCGGCATGAACGCGGATCATCTGCCCGTTGGGTGACGACTTCATCGAGTCAAAGCTGGGGAGTTGCGAGCGCGCGATGTAGACTGCGGTGAGCAGCGCCACGAACGCCAGCACGATCGCTCCGAGCGCGAGTTTGACGGCAAGCCCGGCCCGGCGACGCCACGGCGAGCGGGTCTTGGACGAAGCGGAGCGGGAGGTACGGGCACGGGCCATGGTCAGCCCCGTGGCGGATAGCGGCTTGAGCGGGTGTGAACAAGATATTTGGGCGGCGGGCGAATAGGCCGCCAAGGGCTGCTGTGCTTGCCAGCAGCCCGCTGGTGCGATCCTTGATCGGCGCTCAGGTGACAGTGGCGCGCAAGGCGTCCAGTTCGGCAAGCCGCACAGGGTCGTCGGCGGCGAGTACCTCTTCGAGATAGAAGCTGTGCGGAATAGCAGCCACAACCTCGCCTGCTACGCCGCTATATTCCTGGGCGACAAGTGGAAATGCTTTTATCATCTCGCAGAGGAAAGCCTTGTCTAGCGCGGCCACTTCCGGCCCCAAAGCCTCCAGCATCTTGATCGCGACGTCTGGATTGAGATTCTCCTCGTCCATCAATTGCAAGAAAACGACATATTGCGCGATGATCCTTGCAACCTGCTGCGCGATCGAGGCTACTCCGCTATTCGTCATGGGACGACCATCCTGACTTTGATGTTGCGGATGCCCAACTTCCGGAGAAGAGCGACAGCCCTGACCTTCTGTTGCGGGCTCGGAACTTCCCAGGTCGCGAACAATCGATGCTCTTCCAGAACCGCCGACTGCCGCAATGCCTGGTCCCATCCGCAGGCGCCGTCCACAATCGACCATTTCCGATCGATGACATAGTCTCCTTCGATGCCATCGAATCCTACGGGTTGCTTCGAACCGTCAGGCAAGGTGAGCATCAGGACAAGGGCGTAGCCCGGCCGAGCACCGGGCGCAGTGTCGCTATATTCCTTCCAAGGTGGCATCTCTTACCCTCGCAGCGCGATGTCGTCGCTGCGATGATAATCTCATGCTGTCGGTATCGGGCTGACCTGGTGACCCACCTTGACGGTGCGACCTGCGCTGGTCGGGAAGGAAAACAATCGGAGCAGAAAGGCCGATGCCCTGAGGGGGGCCGCAAGATCCGCAGCCTGGACGGCTGGCGCGTCGACGGCGCGCTCAATCACATTTCGGAAAAACTGGTGCGGTCGAGAAGACTCGAACTTCCACGTCCTTTCGGACACAACGACCTCAACGTTGCGCGTCTACCAATTCCGCCACGACCGCACGTGTTGTCCACCGGGCAGACCCGGCGTCTGGTAGGCGAGGGCCCCTAGCAAAGCCGATCGGGGCTGGCAACGCCCTTTATCGCTTCGATCTCAACTCGCCTCTCCGACGAAGCTGAGATCGAGCCGCTTCGAGCTGGCGGGAACGTCGACCTGCGCCGAATTGAAGTCGATCGCGCCGCCGGGGAGCAACGTCCGTTGCTGCGGCGTAATCGTCCAGCTGAAGACGATGCGGTTCTGCGAATCGCGCAGGTCGGCGCGGATGTCCGGCACGCGCTGACGCGTCGAGGACGGATTGGTGATGCGGCCGCTGACCGCAAACAGCTCCGACCCGTTCGCCATCTTGCGGCGCTGGATCGGATTGTCGGCGATGCGCAGCGGCAGTTCCTCCGGCCCGATCGACAGGCCGATCTGCTGCGCGAGGCCCGGGGCGGTGGTCCACAGGATCACCGCGACCGCCGCCAGCATCAACAGGCCGGCGGCGATGCTGGCGATCGTCCGGATCCGCCCATTGCCACGCGGCGATGCGCGAAACGGCGGACGATGCGCGAAGGCGTCGTAGCGCTCGGGTTCCGGGTCCGGCTCGACGGCGGCTGGCGGGGGCGATTGCAGCGGAAGGCCAGGCGAGGGCGGCGGTGCCTCCTCGACCGCTGGGGAGGGTGGCGGACCGGGCGGCGGGGAGGGCGCTGCCTCCGCGATCGGCGCAGGTGCTTCTTCCGCGTCAGGCTCCGGCTCGTCGGCGTAGCTGACGTCCTGATACCAGCTATGGCCACAATTGGCGCAGCGAACCGTGCGTCCCGGCGGCGCGATGGCGTCGTCCGGCACCAGATAGCGGGCGCGGCATTCAGGACAATCGAGGATCATAGGCGCGGCACCGGCAGAACGGACGAACCGAATCTAAGCACGCGTGCGCCCCGCAACGCAAGCGGGAGTCGCGATGCTTGAAGCACGCCGGCCCCGCGTGCAAAGGCTGTGGCCGATGGCGGCGATCGTGCAGTTCGAGAATGTGGGACTTCGCTATGGTCATGGCGAAGAGGTGTTGCGCGATGTCACCTGCTCGTTCGTCGCCGGTGCCTTCTATTTCCTGATCGGGGCGAGCGGGGCGGGGAAGACCTCGCTGTTGCGGTTGCTCCATCTGGCGCAGCGTCCCAGTCGCGGGGTGATCCGGCTGTTCGGCGCCGATATCGCCTCCACGCCGCGTGCGCGGCTGCCGTTGCTGCGGCGGCGGATCGGGATGGTCTATCAGGACTTTCGGCTGATCGCGCATCTGTCGGTGGCGGACAATATCGCGCTGCCGCTGCGGATCGCCGACGCGCCCGATGACGAGATCAATGAGGCGGTCGGCGAAATGCTGGCATGGGTCGGGCTCGCGCACCGCGCGGCGGCGAAGCCGGAAACGCTGTCGGGCGGCGAGCAGCAGCGGGTGGCGATCGCGCGCGCGGTGGTGGCGAGACCCGACATCCTGCTCGCGGACGAGCCGACCGGAAACGTCGACGACGCCATGGCCGACCGACTGATCCAGCTGTTCGCGTCGCTCAACCAGCTCGGCACGACGGTGGTGGTCGCGACGCACGACCTGCATCTGCTGTCGCGCGTTCCCGGTGCGCAGACGATGCGGATCGCTGCGGGACGGCTGACCGAGCCAACCAACCTGCTGCGACGCGAGCGCGCATGAGCACCGCCACCAGCCGCCTGCTTGATACCGCACGTCACGGCTGGACGATGGCCGGTGTGTTGGCGGTGATGATCTTCCTGGCAGTGCTGGCGACCGCCGGCGGCATCGCCACTGCGGGCGCCAGTGCCGCGTTGCGCACTGCGCTGGGTGGGCAATTGACGGTGCAGATCGTTTCCGGTGACGCCGAGACGCGCGTGCGCCACGCCGCGCAGGTGGTCGCCGCCTTACGTCGTTCGCCATCGGTGGCGCATGTCGCTCAGGTGCCCCGCACCGAGTTGACGCGGCTGCTTGGACCATGGCTTGGCAATGAGGCGGGCGAAGACGATTTGCCCGTCCCAGCGCTGATCGATGTGACGCTGACACAGGGACTTGATGGTGCCGCTCAGGTTCGCCGGATCGTCGCGCCGATCGATCCCGCGATCCGGGTCGATGCGCAGGGCGCAGCTTTGGCGGGAACCGAAACGCTGCTCCGCGCCGTGACCTTGCTTGCCGCCGCCACCGTCACGCTGATGATCGGCGCAGGAAGCGCGATGGTATTGCTGTCGATCCGCGCCGGACTGGCGGCGCATGAGACGACGATCGATGTGATGCACCGGCTCGGCGCGACGGACGCGCAGGTGGCGCGGCTGTTCTGCCGGCGGATGGCGCGCGATGCGGCGCTGGCCGCGGCGATCGGCGCACCGATCGCCTGGGGGACGCTCGCGCTACTCGGGCGGGTCGGGGCGGGGACCGGCGCCGAGCTGCTCGGCGGGATGACGCTGGGACGCGTGGGTTGGGGCAGTGCGGTCATCCTGCCGGTCGCGTTCGTCGCGCTGGCGGCGTTGGTCGCCTATATCGCGGTACGCCGCGCGCTGGGGCGGCTGGTATGATCCGGCGTGTGGTCGCGCTTGCGCTGTTGCTGTGGACGCTCGGCTTTGCGGTGTTCATGCTGGCGCTGCCGCCGCCCGCCGACCCGACCATCCGAACCGATGGGATCGTCGTACCGACCGGGGCGGCGGGGCGGACGGCGCGGGGGCTCGACTTGCTGGAACATGGCCGCGCCCGGCGGATGCTGGTGACCGGCACTGCGCCGGGGGTGACGCGGGCCGATCTGGCGCGGGTAGCCGGGCACGCCGCGACGATCGCCTGCTGCGTCGATCTCGGCGCGGAGGCGGTCGACACGCGCAGCAATGCCGAGGAGACCGCCGCCTGGGTGCGCGCGCGCGGCTATCGCTCGATCCGGCTGGTCACCTCAAATTGGCATGCACGCCGCGCCGCGCTGGAACTCGGGCCGGCGCTGGGCGACGGTGTCTCAGTGCTGGTCGACGGCGTCGACGCGCAGCCGACGCTGACGCAGGCCTTCAACGAATATAACAAGCTGCTGCTGCGCCGACTGGTGTTGTGGGGAGAGCGACTCAGGTGAACTGGCTGCGCACGATCCTCTTCGAGTGATCTTCTACATCGCTTCGGTGCCGATCGTCGCGACGACACCAATCGCGGCCTTGTTCGGGCAGCGCACGGTGATCGCTCATGCCGATCGCTGGTCGCAGCTTCACCGCGTGCTGATGCGCTGGATCCTCGGCATCCGCGCGCGAGTCGAAGGCGAAGTGCCGGTCGGGCAATTCCTGTACGTCGCCAAGCATGAGGCGATGTACGAGACGCTGGAACTGCAATTAATTCTCGGCTCGCCCGCGATGGTGCTCAAGCGCGAGCTGATGCGTATCCCGCTGTGGGGGTGGTGCGCGGTGAAATACGGCGCGATCGTCGTCGATCGTGAAGCGTCCGCGAAGGCGCTGCGTGCGATGATGAAGGAGGCGGCGGCGGTGCGTGCGACCGGGCGATCGGTGGTCGTCTATGCGGAAGGTACGCGCGTTCCCCATGGCGAGACGCCGCCGCTCCGCTCCGGATTCGCGGGCCTGTACAAGGCGCTGGCGCTACCGGTGGTGCCGATCGCGCTCGACAGTGGACGGCTGCTGCCGAAAAAGGGCCCCAAGCGTCCCGGGATCATCACGATCCGCATCGGCGAACCGATTCCGCCGGGGCTTCCGCGCGCCGAGGCCGAGGCGCGCGTCCACAGTGCGATCAACGCGCTCAACCGTTGAGCGCGCTCAGGCCTTCCCTTCCAGCTTCGCCTTCAGTCCGGCTAATGCGCCGAACGCGCCAGCCTCTTCCTCGCTGATGACCCCGGCCTGTTTCAAAACGTCCTCCGCATCGGGGCTACGGGGAAAAGGATCGAGTGCGAGTGCCATCGTCTCGGCCGCCGCTTCGCCGAGATCGACACCGCCGCCCTCGATCTCGATCGTGTCGAGCGCGTCGCCGGATAGTTCGACTTCGTCATCGCCGCCGACATCGCCAGCCGGCTCGACGAAGCGCAATTCGACATCTTCCTCGACGCTGGCGGGCAGCGGGGTGCCCGTGACGGTGCAGCTCTGCACCACCGCCGCGCTGACATGGCCACGCGCGAACACCGCGCCGCCCTCACGGCGGATCGCAAAGGTCCCGGTCAGGCGCTCGAGCGCGATGAGCCCGAAGCGGCGCGCGAGCGCGAGCCGCTCGGCATCATCGGCTGCGATCGTCACCTGACGATCCTCCCCGCCGATCGTGTCGAGCCGCTCGATGCGCGAGAATTCCGTCGTCATGCCCATCGTCCTTCCATCAGCTGCGGCAGCGGTGCGCCGGCAAGTGCTTCGCGCAACGCGATCAATTCGCCGCGCACATGCGCGACCGCCGCGGTCTCGGGTGCCGTGCCGCGATACAGGTTGCGAACCAATGCCTCGTCGAGCCCGCCGTTCGCCAGCCCGTCACGATATGCACCCAGCCGGCCGCCGAGCATCCCCATCATCTTTCCGACATGCTTGCCGACCACCATGTCGCCGAAGCCGATCTGGCGGACCTGCGCATCCATGTCGTCGACGAAGCGCTCCGTAAGCTGCGCGATCGGTTCCGCGCCGTCCGGATCGTCCTCCAGTCGCAGCAGCACCATCGCCAGTACCGCCGCGACCATGTCGAAACGCCCGTCGAGCGTGTCCGGCACCGCGCCCTCGAGATACCAGTGCGGCGCCCGCGCCCGCGCGACCACCGCATCGTACAGCGGCAGGGCGGCGGTCCGCTCGCGTCGCCCCAGTACCTTCGTCAACCAGCCCACCACATCATCCCTTTATCGTTCCGCGCGATCCCGTGCCGGCACGCGCTTGTTTCGCCGCGCTGGTGGGCATATTGAGGCGGACGGCCGCAAAGTCCACGCGCGCCTGTGACCGGAGTACCGATGCGCCCGCTGATCTTCCTCGCCCTGGCCGGCGTTCTTGCCGCGGGCTGTGCTCCGCTCCGCTCGCATCAGGGCTATATCGTCGACGCCGATCTGGTGAACGCGATTCAGCCTGGGGTCGACAACCGCCAGTCGGTGCTCGCCACGCTCGGCACGCCCAGCTTCGCCAGCCAGTTCAATCAGGGCGACTGGTATTATATTGCCCGCGACAGCCGGAACTACGCGTTCAATGCGCCGCGCCCCAAGGAACAGCTGACGCTGCAGGTCAGCTTCGATCAGGCCGGGAACGTCACGGCGATCCGCAAGTCCGGGGTCGAGCAGGTCGTCAGCCTGAAGCCTTACGGCAAGACCACCCCGACGCTCGGCCGCGAGCGTGGGTTCTTCCAGGATCTGTTCGGCAATATCGGCGCCGTCGGTGCAGCCGGCGGGCCGGGCGGAGCGGGGCCGACCGGGCGTAACGGCCAGTAAGAACACGTTTCTGTCGTTTCGCTGACGACGGCGTTCTCGGCGCGTTCAGCGCCGGTGCGGCAAATCCTCCGGCAACGATGCGGCGCGGGTCGCGTCGTCGCATGGAGGAAAACAGATGCGTCATCTTGTCACCGCTGCGCTGCTCGCCGCGACCGCATTGTCGGGCGTCGTCGCGTCGGCACCGGCCGCCGCGCAGTCGCGGGAGGAGCTGCTGCGCGATCGTCAGGACATCCGCCAAGAGCGACGCCAGCTCGACCGGGCACGCGAACGGGGCGATTGGCGCGACGTTCGGGCGCAGCGTGGCGACCTTCGCGACGCGCGGCAGGAATATCGGGAGGATCGCCGCGACTATCGCCAGCAGCGCCAGTGGCAGCGCGATCGGCGCGTCTGGCAGGGCGATATGCAGCGATGGCGCGCCGGGCACCGCGACCTATACGCGCGCGGCGGCTGGCAGGCGCCGTTCCGCTATCAGGCGTTTCGACCAGGTGTCAGCATTGCGCCGTCCTATTATGGGACGCGATACGTGATCGCCGATCCGTGGCGCTATCGCTTGCCGGCGGCACCAAGTCGCGCGCGTTGGGTTCGCCACTATGACGATGCGTTGCTGGTCGATCAGCGGCGCGGAATCGTGCTCGACGTAGTTCGAGGCTTCTACTTCTAATCGCCCCGGATTCGGCCGCGCCGCCAGTAACGCGACGGCGCGGCCGGTACCGGCTTGGGTCGGCACCGGTCCCGAAAGGGGGAAAGGGGACCGCGTCAGCAACGCTCGGTTAACTGTTGGGTTCGTGGGTCAGTAAGCTTCTTTCGCGTCGTTGCCATTGTGCCACACTCTTGCCATCGATGTGGCGGTGCGGGGGCAAGAATGATGGATCGAGCGGGACGATGAACGGCGTGCTGGGCGTGTTCGATCGCGCGGTGGCAGAGCTGGCGCTATTCGCCGCGGTCGTCATCCTGCTTGGCGGCGCCGACGATTTCCTGATGGATTTGCTCTGGTGACGGGTCCGGCGGCCCGAGCCGGATCGGCTTACGATGGTGCCCGCACCGCCTCTGCCACTGGCGGTTTTCGTGCCGGCCTGGGAAGAGCAAAGGGTGATCGGCGCGATGTTGCGCGCGACGCTGACGCGCTACGACCACCCCGATTATCGCCTGTATGTCGGCTGTTATCCCAACGATCCTGGGACGTTGCAGGAGCCACGGGCGGTAGCGGCCGAGGATGGCCGTGTACGCGTGGTGGTGGGGGCACATGATGGCCCGACGACCAAGGCCGACTGCCTCAACCAATTGTGGCAGGCACTGCTCGCCGACGATCTCGGCAGCGCCCGGCAGACCGCCGCGATAGTCCTGCACGATGCGGAAGATGTCGTCGATCCGGCCGAGTTGCGGGTGTTCGACGATCATCTGCGCGATGTGGCGTTGGTGCAACTTCCGGTCGTGCCGCTGATCGATCCGCGGCGGCGCCTGATTTCCGGCCATTATGCCGATGAGTTTGCCGAGTCGCACCGGCGCGATCTGGTGGTTCGGTCCGCGCTGGAGGCGGCAATTCCCCTCGTCGGCGTGGCATGCGCGATTCGTCGCGATGCGCTCGACCGGCTCGACGACGGCAGCGGCACGCCGTTCGAACCGCAAAGCCTCACGGAGGATTACGAACTGGGGCTGCGGGTTGCGGCGCTGGGCTTGCCGGCCCGTTTCGTGCGCCTGCGGGAGGGAGCGCAAGGCCGGCTGATCGCAACCCGCGCGTTCTTTCCGGACACGATCGACACCGCGGTGCGCCAGAAAGCACGCTGGGTGAATGGAATCGCGCTTCTGGGGTGGGATCGGACCGGCTGGGGAGGGCGACACCACGCAGCGGAATATTGGATGCGGATGCGCGATCGACGCGGACTGCTGGCAGTGCTGGCTTTGATCGCGGCTTATCTGGCGCTGGTCGGCTGGGGGCTGTCGTTTCTGGCCCACCTCGTGACCCATAGTTCGGCCGCGCCCCTCGCCACCGGCCTGCGCATAATGCTAACGCTCAACGGCGGATTGTTGTGCTGGCGGCTGGTCGCACGGGTGATGCATACCTCCGCCGAACACGGCTGGGGTGAGGGAGCCCGGGCAGTGCCGCGTGCGATGGTCTCCAATTATGTCGCGATGCTGGCGGCACGACGCGCGCTGACCCGGTATCTCGCCTCGTTTTTCGGGCCGGCGCCGCGCTGGGAAAAGACGGTGCACCGCTTTCCGGATTAGTTGCCTGCAACGTCATGAGGGCAAGAGGACGGCCGCTACGGTTCCTGCTTCTGGTGCTCGGTGGTTGGATCGGCGTACGAACGTGGCAACTCTGGCCCGCGCCACCGATGCGACACGCGGCGCCGCTCGGGACCGGCCGGGTCGAGCATCGCGATGATCGACCCGCGGCACGTACAGCCTTCGGCGGTACCGCAGCGACAATCGTTACCCATGCGATCCCGTACCGCCCTGGTGCTCCCTCGACGCGCGTCAGGCTTGCCGAGGCGGACTCTTCATTCATGATCCCATCGCAGCCCTCGATTTCGCGGCCCATAGAATCACCGACACCGCGACCGCCCACGACCTTCGCAGCCATCGCCGATGCGCTTCCCGCGCCGTCAGCGCCGCAGCGGCGGTGGTCGGCGAGCGGCTGGGCGGTGGTACGCGGAAGTGGCGCCGGGAGCAGCGTGTCGACCCCGCAGCTCGGCGGTTCGCAGGCGGGTATCAGGATCGCGCGAACGCTCGATGCGCAGGGACGCGTCGCGATCGTGGCACGGGTCGCGGGGGCGCTCGATGTCCGCCAGCAGGAGGCGGCGGTGGGGATCGAGTGGCGACCGGGTGCGCTGCCGGTCCGGCTTGTCGCAGAGCGACGCTTTGGCCTGTCCGATCAACGCAGCGGCACGGGATTGGGGCTGATCAGCGGCGTAAGCGATGTGGCTCTGCTGCTGGGCTTTCGTCTGGATGGCTATGCGCAGGCTGGGGCGGTGCTGCGTAACGAGGTCGACGGCTATGCGGATGGCGCCGCGCGCATCACGCGTTCGGTCGTCGGAAGTCCCGGCAAAACGCATGTCTCACTGGGGCTAGGCGTCTGGGGCGGTGCGCAGCGCGAGGCGCAACGGCTGGATATCGGGCCGGCGGCGACGATCGATCTGCCGCTCGGTCGCGCGCCGCACCTGCGTGTCGCGCTCGAGTGGCGACAGCGGATCGCCGGGATCGCGCGACCGGGCTCGGGCCCGGCGCTGTCGATCGGCACAGACTATTGATGGTATCGAGGCTGCGAACCCGCTAGCGGTTCGACCAGTCATGGACATCTATCTGCCGATCGCGAACCTGTCGGTGAACGCGCTGGTGATGATCGCGCTGGGCGCGGGCGTCGGTCTGCTGTCGGGGATGTTCGGGGTGGGCGGCGGCTTCCTGACCACCCCGCTGCTGATCGTTTACGGCATCCCGCCCACCGTCGCCGCCGCCTCGGCCGCAAGTCAGGTGACGGGTGCGAGCGTGTCGGGCGTGTTCGCGCATTTCCGGCGCGGCGGGGTCGACACGCGGATGGGGACGGTGCTGGTGATCGGCGGCGTCGTCGGCTCGCTGTTCGGTGCGTGGCTGTTCCGGCTACTCCAGCAATGGGGCCAGATCGATACGACGATCGCGATCACCTATGTGCTGCTGCTCGGCTCGATCGGGTTCATGATGCTCAAGGAAGCGGTCGACGCGATCCTGGTCGCCAAGGGACGGCGCAGTGCGCCGGCGCGGCGGCGGCGGCACCATCCGCTGGTCGCCAGCCTGCCGTTCCGGACGCGCTTCTATGCCTCGGGGCTCTACATCTCGCCGCTCGCGCCGCTGCTGCTCGGCTTCTTTACCGGCATCCTGACGATCCTGCTCGGGGTCGGCGGCGGGTTCGTGCTGGTGCCGGCGATGATCTATCTGCTCGGCATGTCTACCGCGGTGGTGGTGGGGACCAGCCTGTTCCAAATCCTGTTCGTCACCGCGGCAGCGACGTTGGTGCACGCGACCACCACCAAGGCGGTCGATATCGTGCTCGCGGGACTGCTGCTGGTCGGATCGGTCGTCGGCGCACAGGTCGGCGCGCGGTTCGCGGCCAAGGCGCGGCCGGAATATCTGCGGCTGGCGCTCGCGCTGATGGTGCTGCTGGTCGCGGGACGGATCGCGCTGGGGCTGGGGTGGCGGCCCGACGAGATCTACACGGTCGAGCTGTCGTGAGGGCCGCGCTGCTGCTCGCCGCCGCGCCGCTGCTGATGGCGCAGGCCAAGCCGCTGCTGGTACCCGACGTCTCGCAGCGCGAGATCGACATCGCCTACAGCTTCGCAGGCGCCGAGCTGCTGCTGTTCGGCGCGATCATCTATCCCGGCGGACGGCCGCCGACCGACACCAAGGGCGCCGACGTCGTGGTGGTGGTGAAGGGCCCGACGCAGTCGATCGTGATCCGCGAGAAGGAGAAGGTCGCCGGCATCTGGGTCAATGCCGGGCGGTTGCGCTATCGCTCGGCGCCGTCTTTCTATGCGGTCGCCTCGTCGCGACCGCTGAGCGAGCTGGTCGATGCGCGGACACGTGCGATCTACGAGCTGGGGCTCGACAGCCTGCAATTGTCGCCCGCCTCCGCCGCCCCGTCCGACGTGCAGGATCGCTTCACGCGCGGGCTGGTCGAGCAACGTCAGCGCACCGGCTTGTTCTACGAGGCGCCGCGCGCGGTCGAGATCAGCGACGGGGTGCTGTACCGCGCGCGCGTGTCGATCCCGGCGCGGGTGCCGGTCGGGCGCTTCACCGCCGAAACCTTCCTCGTTCGAGACGGGCGGGTGCTGGCGGTGGCGGTGCGCGACATCGATATCCGCAAGAAAGGCTTCGAGCGGTTCGTCGCGCAAGCAGCCGATCGCCATGAATGGCTGTACGGCGGCGCGGCGGTGTTGCTGTCGGTCGCGCTCGGCTGGGGGCCGGACGGCTGGCGCGGCGCTGAGCGCGTCCACCCGATCTTTACGAACCGCAGCTTAAGGCGGGCCCTTCGGAAGCCTCGGAATAGCGCTTGCTTATGAACGACATCCCTGGCTCGCACGCCTTCGATAGCGCGATCGCTGCCGCCTTTTCCGGTTCGGGACCGGCGCCGGACTGCGCCAGCGCGATCGGTCATGTGTGCCAGATCGCGGGGGGACGCGGCGAGCTGCTGCTCGATCGCGCCGCGCTCGACGGGTTGCGCGCGCACCGCGACCCGGTGTTGGCGATGGCGGGGCAGGTCGGCGGACAGGTGAAGGTGCGCGTCGGGACGACCTGGCTGATCGCGACGACACGCGCGCTGCGGCTGGCGGACGAGCGCGGCGAGGCGGTAATGGCCGAGGTCGATTTCCTCGGCGAGGGCGACGAGGAGCGGCTGACCGGACGGATGCTCCGGTTCCGGCGCGGCGTAACAAGCTATCCGGTGCCCGGCGCGCAGGTGTTCGCGGTCGACGGACACGAATTGCGCGAGATCTACGCGGCGAGCGGACGCGCGGCGATCGAGATCGGCACGGTGCATCCCAGCCGCGACGTGCGCGCGTCGCTGTATGTCGACGCGATGCTCGGCAAGCATTTCGCGCTGCTCGGCTCGACCGGTACCGGCAAATCGACCGCCACCGCGTTGATCCTCCACCGCATCTGCACGCTCGCGCCGCAGGGGCATATCGTGATGATCGACCCGCATGGCGAATATGGCGCGGCGTTCGGAGAGGCGGGTGCGCTGTTCGACGTGTCGAACCTCCAGATGCCGTATTGGCTGATGAACTTCGAGGAGCATTGCGAGGTGTTCGTCACCTCGACCGGTGCGGCGCGGCAGGTGGATGCCGACATCCTCGCCAAGTGCCTGCTCGCCGCCAAGGCCAAGAGCCGGGCGGGGCAGGAGATTGCCAAGCTGACCGTCGACGCGCCGATCCCCTATCTGCTGAGCGACCTGATGCAGATCCTGCAGCAGGAGATGGGAAAAATGGACCGCGCCGGCGACACGTCGCCCTATCTGCGGCTGAAGAACAAGATCGACGAGGTGCGCGCCGACCCGCGCTATGGCTTCATGTTCTCCGGTATGCTGGTCGGCGACACGATGGCGGCGTTCGTGCAGCGCATCTTTCGGCTGCCGGGCGATGGGCGGCCGATCTCGATCATCGATGTGTCGGGCGTTCCCAATGAGATCACGTCGGTCGTGGTGTCGGTGCTGGCGCGGATGGTGTTCGATTTCGCGATCTGGTCGCGCGGTGAGCCGCAGCGGCCGATCCTGCTCGTCTGCGAGGAAGCACACCGCTACGTTCCCGCCGATCCGGCCGCGCGCGGTTCGGTGGCGCGAATCCTGGGGCGGGTCGCAAAGGAGGGGCGGAAATACGGGGTAGCGCTCGGGCTGGTGACGCAGCGGCCGTCCGATTTGTCGGAGGGGGTGCTGTCGCAGTGCGGAACGATCATCGCAATGCGGCTCAACAACGATCGCGATCAGGCATTCGTCCGCGCCGCGATGCCCGAAGGCGCGCGCGGCTTCCTCGACGCGTTGCCGGCGCTCCGCAATCGTGAGGCGATCGTGTGCGGAGAGGGCGTCGCGATCCCGATCCGCGTCGCGTTCGACACGCTGGAGGAGGCGCGCCGCCCGGCGTCCGACGATCCGGTCTTCTCCGCGCTGTGGCGCGAGGGCGGCGGCGAGGAAGCAATGGTCGCGCGCACCGTTCAGCGCTGGCGCGCGCAGGGGCGTTAATCACCGATCAGGCGCAGCGTCGCTTCGTCGGGTCCGGGAAAGAAGGCGTCCAGCGTTTCCCGCACCGCGGGCGGCGCACCCGCGCGATCGAACAGCGTCAGCGAGGAGCGCAACTTCACTGCGTCGATCCCGCCCATGATCGCGTTCGCCGATCGGCCGCGGTGGCTCTGAAGAGCGGTGACACAAGTCATGTAACGCGGCCCGAGCAAGGGATGCGCCAGATAGGCACGGGCCTCGGCGAGGTCGCGGATCGCATAATGGCGCGCGGTGGCGCTGTGGCCGAGGCCGGCGATCTGCGGGAAGACGAACCACATCCAGTGGCTCTGCTTGGCGCCGCGCGTCAGTTCGGCGAGCGCTGTTTCGTAACGGGTCGCCTGCGCAGCGACAAAGCGGTCGAGGTCCATGCCGCCTCAACGCCCCGACGGGCGGGGCGGTCCCCCGCCGCGGTCAGGCGACCACGGCGGTGACGGCGTCGACGTAAAGCAGCAGGGCGGTACTCGCGAAGCTGGCGGCGCTGAGCAGCAGCGAGCGGGTGAGCGTGGGATAGCTGTTCATTGCGGTGTGCTCCGCTCAGGCGATCGGCGTGACGGGAACGGCGGCGCTGATCATCACGGCGGCGACGGCGAAGGCAGCGGCAACCGACAGCAGCGACTGGCGGAGAGCGGTGAAACGGATCGTCATGGTAGGTACTCCCTGGTCAACGGCCGGACGATCCGGCCATGCCAAGGTCTTTGCAGGTCCCGTGCCAAATCCGTTTGCCGAGGACAGCGGCGGCATTCGCCAGCCTGGTTGGCGCGATCCGCCAGTTCAGTGCGGCAAGATCCGCCAGATTGCAGCCTGATTTACGAATTGGTGTCCGACGTGATCGTGCGGGCGCGGCCCTGATCCTTTGCGCGGTACAGCGCAGCGTCGGCGCGCGCCATCAACGCCGCCCGACCTTCGCCGACCCGTCCTTCGGCGACACCGGCCGAGAAGGAGATGGTGCCGATCGACTCACCGGTTTCGCGCACGCGCGGACGGCGTTCGGAAATGGTGTGGCGGACGCGCTCGATCGCGCGCGCGGCATCGTCGATCGCGACGTTTTCGAACAGCATCGCGAATTCCTCACCGCCATAGCGCGCGACCATCGCGCCCTTTTCGGTCGCGAGCGTCTGCGCGACCATGCGGATCACGCGGTCGCCAACCGCATGGCCGAAATTGTCGTTGACGCGCTTGAAGTGATCGATGTCGCAGATCGCGACCGTCACCGGCGTATCGCGGTGAAGCGCGGCGAACGTCTCGTCGAACGCGCGACGATTCGGCAGATCGGTGAGCGGATCGGTGCGCGCCGAGCCGCGCGCCTCGTCGAGCGCGGTGCGGAGTTCCTCGGTCTCCCGCAAGGCCGAGTCGAGTTTCGTCTCGGCCTGCTGCACGCGCCCGATCATGTCCGCGGTGAGCTGCGTGATCGCCTCGATCCCGGCCTCTGCGCCCATGTCGCGCATCGTGTCGGCGGAACGTTGCAGATCGCGACCGAAGTCGTTCGCTTCGGCGTGCACGACCCGCATCGCGTCGCCGAACCCGTCGAGCTGGAACATCATGCGTTCGAGCAGCGCCTGTTGCGCGTCGACGTCCCCGCTGAGCGCCGAATCATCCGTAACACCATTGCCGATCGGCGCTCCGGCGCTGGTGGAGCCGCCCAGACTTTCGATATCCTGGCTGGTCAGGCGTACCCCGCCATCGGTGAGCGCGGCGACGCGCTGCGCGACCAGGCCGCTCGCATTGGCGACGACCTCGTAAGCGAAGGCGTAATGCGCCGGATCGGGGCTGAGCCGGTGCGCGGCGAGGAACGCGCCGATCCGGGCGAACAGGCGATCCCCCCGTTCGCTTGCCCGATATCGACCGCCCTGCTCGCCATCATCTGCCCCATATCGCCCCCAATCCTGGGGTCGGAGATGTAGGCGGCAACTACTAAGATATGATAACCGCAGGCTTTTAGTGGCCCGTGAGCTTGTGCACCGCGTCCAGCGAGCGCGTGACGTGCTCGGCGGGGTTCATGTCAGACCAAACCGATGCGATCCGCCCGTCGCGCGCGATGACATAGCTGGTGCGGCTGGTGACCTGCCGCCCCTTGATCTCGCGACCGAGCGCGACGTCATAGCCCGCAACGACCTTCGGCCCGGCACTGGCGACCGCGAACTTGCCCGCGCACTCGCTCGACGAGAAGCGCTGCAGGTCGGGGACGTTGTCCGCAGACATGCCGATCACCGTCGCACCCGCCGCGCGGAACGCATCGACCTTCTCGGCGAAGGCGCGCGCCTCGGCATTGCAGCCACCGGTGAAGGCGGCGGGGAAGAAGTACAGCACGACCGGCCCGCGCTTGAGCTGCTCGGACAAGCGCACCGGCACCACCTTGCCGGCGATCGCGCCGCGGGTGGAGAAGTCGGGCGCCTTCGCCCCGGGCGCGAGCGTCGCGGCGGCGGGGGCGGCGAGGGTCAGGGCACTGACGGCAGCGATAAGACGGCGCATCGGGACGACTCCGAAAAGGAGGAAGGTGACCGACAAGCCATATCACCGCCCGCAAGTTCCGCCACCATGCACCGGGCTTCCGCAACGCATGGCAATAGGATAGCGCAAGCGTCATGCCCGCCACCCACAAATGCGACCTCGCGATCATCGGCGGCGGCCTGTCCGGCGCGCTGATCGCGCTGGCGGTGCAGGCGCGACACCCTTCGATGGACGTGCGGCTGGTCGAAGCCGGCGATGCGATCGGCGGGAATCATTTCTGGTCGTTCTTCGGCGCGGATCTGCACGGGGCCGAGCAGGCATTGGTCGCCCCGGTGATCGCGCATGGCTGGCCTGATTACGACGTGCGCTTTCCCGGCCATGCCCGCACGCTGGCGCAGCCTTATTATACCGTCCGCTCCGCTGCGCTCGACGCGCATGTTCGCCGCGTCCTGCCGCGGCGTGCGATCATGACGGGGCGTTCGGTGCTGGCGTGCAGCGCGACCGCGGTGGTGCTGGCGGATGGCGACCGGTTGAGTGCGACCGGGGTCATCGATGCACGCGGCGTCGGCGACGTGTCGCTGCTGAGCGGCGGGTGGCAGAAGTTCGTCGGGCATGAGCTGCGCGTCGCGGGTGGCCATGGTGTGACGCGCCCGGTGGTGATGGACGCGACGGTGCCGCAACTCGACGGCTATCGGTTCGTCTATCTGCTGCCATTCACCGCCGACACGTTGCTGGTCGAGGATACCTATTACAGCGACTCGCCGATGCTGGACGAGGCGACGATTGCGGCGCGGGTCGGCGATTATGCGCGCGAGCGGGGCTGGCAGGGCGAGGTGATCCACCGTGAGCGCGGCGTGTTGCCGGTGGTGAGCGGCGGCGACTTCGACGCCTATTGGTGTTCGAGCGGCGCGAAGGTCGCCAAGGCCGGGGTGCGTGCCGGGCTGTTCCATCCGACCACCGGCTATTCGCTGCCCGACGCCGCTCGTATCGCGGTGTTGATCGCCAACCAGCGCGATCTTTCGGGTAATGCGCTCCACGACCTGACTTTTCGCTACGCCGCGCGTTCGTGGCAGCAACGAGGTTTCTACCGGATGCTCGACCTGATGCTGTTCAAGGCCGCCGACCCCGACCAGCGCTATCGTGTGCTGGAGCGTTTCTATCGCTTGTCCCCCGATCTGGTCGCGCGCTTCTATGCCGCGCGGTCGACCGGGCTCGACAAATTGCGCGTGCTGAGCGGCAAGCCGCCGGTGCCGATCGGCCGCGCGATCGCCGCGCTGGGAGGTCGCGCATGACCCGCCGTGCAGTGGTGGTGGGTGCAGGATTCGGTGGGCTGGCGCTCGCGATCCGGCTGCAATCGGCAGGCGTGGCGACGACGATCGTCGAGTCGCGCGACAAGCCCGGCGGCCGTGCCTATTATTGGGAGCAGGAGGGGTTCACCTTCGACGCCGGGCCAACCGTCATTACCGATCCGGCGTGTCTGGAGGAATTGTGGGCGCTGTCGGGGCAGAAGCTGGCCGACGACGTCACGCTCGATCCGGTGCAGCCCTTCTATCGGCTTAACTGGCCCGACGGGACCAACTTCGACTACACCAACGACGATGTCGTGCTGCGCGCCGAGATCGCCAAGCTGAACCCTGCCGATGTCGCGGGATATGGCCAGTTCCTCGAATATGCCGCAGGCGTGTACCACGAGGGTTATGAGAAGCTGGGCACCGTCGCCTTCCTCGACTTCGCGTCGATGGTGAAGGCGGCGCCGGCGCTGGCCAAATATCAGGCGTGGCGCTCGGTCTATTCGATCGTGTCGAAATACGTGCAGGACGAGCGACTGCGGCAGGCGCTGTCGTTCCACACCTTGCTGGTCGGCGGCAATCCAATGACCACCAGCGCGATCTATGCGCTGATCCATAAGTTAGAGCGTGACGGCGGGGTGTGGTTCGCACGCGGCGGCACCAACCGGCTGGTCGCGGGGATGGTCGCGCTGTTCGAGCGACTGGGCGGGACGCTGCGGCTGTCCGATCCGGTGACGCGTATCGAAACGCTCGGCGACCGCGTCACCGCGGTGGAGACCGCCAGCGGCTGGCGCGAGCAGGTCGACATGGTCGCGGCCAATGCCGACATCATGCACGTCTATCGCGACCTGCTGCCCGAATCGGGCGCGGCGCGACGGACCGCGGCGCGGCTGGAGCGCAAGCGTTACTCGCCGTCGCTGTTCGTGGTGCACTTCGGGTTGAAGGGGACGTGGCCGGGCATCCCGCACCACATGATCCTGTTCGGGCCGCGCTATAAGGGGTTGCTCGACGACATCTACGAGCATGGGATGCTGAGCGAGGATTTCTCGCTGTACCTGCACCATCCGACCGTCACCGATCCATCGATGGCGCCCGAAGGCAATTCGACCTTCTACGCGCTGGCGCCGGTGCCGCATCTCGGCAAGTTCACCGGCGATTGGGAGACGGTGCGGCCGATCCTGGAGAAGCGCATCCTCGACGAGGTCGGGCGGCGGCTGATCCCCGACATCCACGACCGGATCGTGACGAAGTTCAGCTATGCGCCGACCGACTTCGCGCACGATTTGAACGCGCACATGGGCAGCGCGTTTTCGCTGGAGCCGATCCTGACGCAGAGCGCCTACTTCCGGGTGCATAATCGCGACGATGCGATCCCGAATTTGTATTTCGTGGGGGCGGGGACGCATCCGGGCGCGGGGATTCCGGGGTGGTCGGGAGTGCCAAGGCGACGGCGGCGTTGATGCTTGGGGGATGAGCTAGGGCCGCGTTGACATTGGACAGGTGGCTGCTCACTTTCGTGGCATGAATGCCGTTAGCTATTCCGAAGCCCGCGCAAACCTGAATGCGATGATCGACAAGGTCGTCGCCGATCGTGCGCCGCTGGCGATTACGCGGCAGCGTGGTGAGGGTGCGGTGCTGGTGTCGGCGAGTGAATGGGCGTCGATCGAAGAGACGCTGTACCTGCTGCGGTCGCCGGCCAACGCCAAGCGGCTGCTGGAGAGCATTGCCGAGCTGGAGGCCGGTGGCGGCGAGGAGCATGAGCTGGTTCGCCCGTGAACGTGCAGTTCTCGTCCCGCTCGTGGGCCGAATATGTCGATCTGCACGCTCACGACGCCAAGCTGCTCGCCAAGGTCAGTGCATTGATCGAGGAATGTCGGCGACACCCGTTTAAGGGGACGGGCAAGCCGGAACCACTCGGAGGCAACCTGTCGGGCTGGTGGTCGCGCCGGATCAGCCATGAGCATCGGCTGGCGTACCGGGTTGCGGGTAGTGGCGCCGAGCAGGTGTTGCAGGTGGCGCAGTGCCGGTATCATTACTGAAGCCGGCGCTCTGACCGCTGGCTTTTGTTGAATGCCTGATCTCGGGCACTTGGATAGAAGAAAACTTACTCCGCCGCGGGCAGGTAAACCTCGCCACCCTTCTCCTTGAACCGTTCGCTCATCGCCGCCATCCCCGCTTCGGCGTCTTCCGCAGCGACGAACGTCTCGACCGGGGCGTTCTGCTTTGCGGCGAAGTCGCGCACTTCCTGCGTGATCTTCATCGAGCAGAACTTTGGCCCGCACATCGAACAGAAATGCGCGGTCTTCGCGCCCTCGGCGGGCAGCGTCTGGTCGTGGTAGGATTCCGCCGTGTCGGGGTCGAGCGACAGGTTGAACTGGTCGCGCCAGCGGAACTCGAAGCGGGCGCGGCTCAGCGCGTCGTCGCGCAGCTTGGCGGCGGGGTGGCCCTTCGCCAGATCGGCGGCGTGGGCAGCCAGCTTGTAGGTGACCACGCCGACCTTCACGTCGTCGCGGTCGGGCAGGCCCAGATGCTCCTTGGGCGTGACGTAGCAGAGCATCGCGGTGCCGTACCAACCGATCATCGCCGCGCCGATGCCGCTGGTGATATGGTCGTAGCCCGGCGCGATATCGGTGGTGAGCGGCCCGAGCGTGTAGAAGGGCGCCTCGCCGCACGCCTCGAGCTGCTTTTCCATATTCTGCTTGATCTTGTGCATCGGCACATGGCCGGGGCCCTCGATCATCACCTGCACGTCCTGTTCCCAGGCGCGCTTGGTCAGCTCGCCCAAAGTGTAGAGCTCGGCGAACTGCGCCTCGTCATTAGCGTCGGCGATGCTGCCGGGGCGCAGGCCGTCGCCGAGCGAATAGGCGATGTCGTACGCCTTCATGATCTCGGTGATTTCGTCGAACCGTTCGTAGAGGAACGATTCCTTGTGATGGCTGAGGCACCATTTCGCCATGATCGAGCCGCCGCGGCTGACGATGCCGGTCACGCGCTTGGCGGTCAGCGGCACGTAGGGCAGCCGGACCCCGGCGTGGATCGTGAAGTAATCGACGCCCTGTTCGGCCTGTTCGATCAGCGTGTCGCGGAAGATCTCCCACGTCAGTTCCTCGGCGATGCCGCCGACCTTCTCCAGCGCCTGATAGATCGGCACCGTGCCGATCGGCACCGGCGAGTTGCGGATGATCCATTCGCGGGTGTCATGGATGTTGCGGCCCGTGGATAGGTCCATGACCGTGTCCGCGCCCCAGCGGATCGACCAGACCAGCTTGTCGACCTCCGCCGCGACGTTGCTGGCGACCGCGCTGTTGCCGATGTTGGCGTTGATCTTGACCAGGAAGTTGCGGCCGATCGCCATCGGCTCGGATTCGGGATGGTTGATGTTGTTGGGGATGATCGCGCGGCCGCGGGCGACCTCGTCGCGGACGAACTCGGGCGTCACGTAATCGGGGATGCTCGCGCCGAAATCCTCGCCGTCGCGGACGTATTCGCGCAACATCTCGCGGCCGAGATTCTCGCGGGTCGCGACATATTCCATCTCGGGCGTGATGATCCCGCGGCGGGCGTAATGCATCTGGCTGACGTTCGCGCCGGCCTTGGCGCGCAGCGGGCGGCGGTTGACGTTCGGGAAGGGCTGAACGCCGCCCGAGCGGTCCGGGCCGAGCTGGCCATTGTCCTCGGGACGCAGCTCGCGCGCGTCATAGGCCTCGACATCGCCGCGCGCCATGATCCACCCGCGCCGGAGCGGGGCGAGCCCGGCCATGATGTCGATCCGCGCGGTGGGGTCGGTGTACGGGCCGGAAGTGTCGTAGACGTTGAGCGGCGGCTCGCCCGACGAGGGATCGAGGTCGATCGCGCGCATCGCGACGTTCAGCGGGCCGACGTGCACCTTGCGGCTGCCACGGATCGGGCCGGTGGTGACACCGATTTCGGTACGGGCGGGAACGTCGGCCATAACTCTTCTCTCCAACTCGATGGGAGGAAGACGGTGGCCGGAGGACGCCGCATCCACTCCCTACGCCGGTGTCAGCCGGATCAGGTTCAGCGGGTCGAGGACTGCGGTCCTCCTCTCAACCGCAGCATCGGCGGTCCCCCGGGGAGCGATCGGTATAAGCGCGTCGGCGGCGCGACACCAACGAAAAAGACCGCACCCCGCCGGATGCGGAGTGCGGCCCTGTCCGCGATGCGCGTGGCTTCAGGCGAAATTGCCGCTGCTGCGCAAGGCGTCGATCGAGTTGTTGGTGCCCGCCGGGAAGAAGCCGCCCGCCGTCGCCGCCGCCTTGGTCAGATAGACGATGTTATGAACCTGGAACGTGGTGCGGCTGTAGGCGATCGCGTTGCTGTCAGCGGGGACGATATTGGCGACCTGCGCACCGTTGACGGTCTTGGTGATCCCCTCGTCAAGCTCGTTCAGATTGGGGAGCAGGGTGGTGCCGACGCCGTCGAGGCTGTCGCGATAATCGGAGATCGCATTCGCCTTGGTGATCGCGTCCGATGCGCCGGACACCAATGTGCCCATCCGATAGAGTTCGGCGCGGATCAGCCCGGCGTGATACGCCTCGGCGGCGAGGATACCGGCCGCGGCCTCCAGGTAGATCGCGCTGCTGATCAGCGGTGAAGCGCCCTTGTAGGCGGTGACGCCGACATCCTCGAACAGATAGGCGGCGAGCAGGAAGCTCTTGTCGTCGGCATAGGGATCGAACGTGTCATTGGCACCGATGATGCCGGCGTTCCGCGCCGCAAGCGTGAAGGCACCGCTCGTTCCGCCGTCGATGTTGATCGCCGGCTGGTTGATCACCTGCGCGGCGTTGACCGAGGTGATGACGGCGCGCAGCGCGTTGACGTGCGCCAGTTCGTCGGCTGCGATCTCGCGCGCATAGCTGGCGATGATCGGGTCGGAGAAGCCGACCTTGCGCCCGCCGGTCACGCCGCCGCGCTGGCCGACCGTGCCGGTCAGGCTCGCTTCCGGCAGCGAACGGCCGAAGGCGGCGAAGGAATAGAATTGCGCCTCCAGATATTCGAGGTTGAGCGCGAGCTGCAGGATCGCGACATCGGTCGTCACGCTGCCGGTCGCGGTGGGTGATGGCGTCGGGGTCGGGCTCGGGCTGGTGCTGTTGTTGTTGTCGCTGCCGCACGCGGACAGCAGCGCGAGGCCGCCGGCCGCGGCAGTGCCGGCGCCGGCCAGCTTGAGGAAGCGGCGGCGCTCGGCCCGGCGGACCTCTGCAAGCTCGAGCGCGGCGAAAACGGAATCCTTGATCATGGCGTCATTCCCTTATGCGGGGCGTATGGGGCAAAGGCGGGTGAGGCGGTGAACACCGTCTCGCGTCAGGCCGATGCCGCGCTCGTCTTGATGTTGCCGTTGACCCCGGCCGGGAAGAAGCCGCCGCTCGCCACCGCCGCCTGGTTGAGATAGACGATGTTGAGCACCTGCAACGGCGTG
Source organism: Sphingomonas sp. LR60 (assembly GCF_036855935.1). NCBI lineage: Bacteria > Pseudomonadati > Pseudomonadota > Alphaproteobacteria > Sphingomonadales > Sphingomonadaceae > Sphingomonas > Sphingomonas sp. LR60. The sequence goes on from NZ_JASPFK010000001.1 coordinate 3,721,395, forward strand.
CGGCTGAATGCGATGCCGTTGCTGTTGAGCGGCGCGATGTTCGAGACATCGCCGTCGCTGGTGGTGGTGATCGCCAGGCCGCTGTCGTCGACCGGGCCGATGCCGCGCACCAGATCCTCGGTCGGATTGCCGTCCAGCGTGTCGCGTGCCTTGGAAATGGCGGTGGTCGCCTCGATCAGCTGGAGCGAGGGCGTCTGCAACCCCTTGCGATACAGGACCGAGCGGATGATCGCGGCGTGATACGCCTCGACCGCGAGGATACCGGCTGCGGCCTCCAGATAGATCTTGCTGTTGATCAGCGCGGGCGCCGCGCCCTTGTAGGCGGTGACGCCGACGTCCTCGAACAGATAGGCGCCGAGCAGGAAATTCTCGTCCGAGGCATAAGGGTCGAACGCGACACCGTTGCCGACCAGCCCGGCGGCGCGCGCCGCCGTGCTGAACGCGCCGGTCGCGCTGGTGCCGAGATCGATCGCGGGCTGCGCGACGAGCGACGACGTGGTGAATTGCGCGCGCAGGAAGCGGACGTGCGCCAGCTCGTCCTGATAGATTTCCTGCGCATATTGCTGAACGATCGGGTCCTTGAACGTCACCGCGCGCCCGCCGGTGGCGGCACCGGCAGTGCCGATCGCCCCGCTGATATCCGCGGCGGCCAGCCCGCTGCCGGTGACGGCGAAGGCGTAGTAGTTCGCCTCGAGATATTCGAGGTTCAGCGCGAAGTTGAGGACGTCGACTTCGGTGAAGGTCGGCGTCGGGGTAGGTGACGGCGACGGGGTGGGAGTCACGGTCTGCGCCTGCGCGGCACCCGACAGCGTCGCGGCAGCAGCGGCGGCACCCAGTGCGCCGGTGAAGAAGGCACGCCGCGAATCGCGGCGACGCACGCGCGCGTCGAGCGTCTCGATCAGCTGCTCGCTATCGGTCATGGCAGGCTCGTCCCTTCTATTACTCGCGCCGGTACGCGGCGTTGCCCGCGTGATAGGCCAGCATCGCGCGAGGGCAAAGACGGGTTTCGCTTTTTTGGGGAGGGCGGCGTCGTCCCGGACTTGATTCGGGACCCCGCTTCGTCCTGGCGGTCGTGAAAGGCGCCGTCCGCGTCGGCTTTGGGGGCGGCGTTAGAGTTTGAGCCAGCTGGCTTGAACCATTCTCATCGTACCCCGGCGAAGGCCGGGGCACAGTCGGGAAGGTCAGCGAGATGAAGCGCGACGTGAACCGGCGGCGTCCCCCAACTAGGTCCCGGCCTTCGCCGGGGGGCACTTCAACTTGATGGATCGTACCATAGAATCCCGCCGCGGCGAAGCCGCGTCGTCGGTCGGGGCGGGGCCCCGCCGGCCGGTCTTGGACGAGTCCTTGCCCGACGCGAGCAAGGCCGTCCTGCGACTAGAACGTATACCCCACGCCCAGCGCCGCCAGCCACTGGCTGCGCGACCCCGCGATCGAGACCACCGGCGTGTCGCCGAAGTCGTTGAGCATCTTCTTGTAGGTGACGCCGCCGATCGCCTTCCATCCCTTCAGCAGGTTGCCGGTGAGCGAATAGGTGCCGGCCAGACCAACCGTCCAATGCTTCCACCCGCCGCGCGTGCTGTACTGAGGAAGGCCGCTGGCCACCGACTGGGCCGCGTCGACGTCGAAATAGGTGCGCGCGAAGCCACGCTCGACGCGCTCGGCCGAGGCGAACAGCCCGACGCCCGCCTTCAGGCTGAGCGGAGTAAAGTAGTTGACCGAGGGCGACCAGATGCCGCTGTCGTGCACGCCGCTGACGTCGTGGCGATAGCTGAGCGAGGCCGACAGCTTGTCATAGGGGCTGGTGAGCACGCCGGTCTTGCCGAGCCCGACATAACCGCCCAGCTCGATCGCGGTCCCGCGTTCGCCCAGCGCGCGGATGCGGCGATCGTCGATCGCATTGTTGTTGGTACGGTTGAAGTTGATGACGCCGATCGGCCCGGCCTGCACGTCCCAGCGCGGACCGCCGGGATTGGGGATCAGGTCGATCGAGGCGCGATTGCCGACCACCTGGAACGCGAAATTGTGGAACGAACCGATCGCGGCCGGGCCGGGGACGACGCGGTAATGGTCGGAGCCCTCGTAATCGGGAAGATACGCCGCCGCGACCGCAACCGTCACCGTATCGCCGACCAGTGCCGGATCGGGCGCCGGGTTGGGCTCGGCCGGGATCGACGCGCTTTGTGCGAGCGCCGGCATCGCGAAACAGGCAAGCCCGGCGGCGAGCAGCGCGCGGGCGACGGAGCGATTGACGTACACGTAAATTCCCTTTGATCTGCGCGCCCAACCATTCGCGGGGAATTTCGCTCCATGTTGCCGGTCAGAGCATGTAGCGCATTCGGATCTGTTGCTCTTCGGCATCAGTAACGAGCGAGAAGCGCGCCGCCGAGAAGCGCGGCGGGCCAAAGCGGATCGCGGGGTTGCGGGAGAAGCCGAAGCCTTCCTTGGGGATGCCGGCGAACGTATCCAGCTTCTTGTTGCCGTTTTCGTCGTGGATCACCGCCACCGCATAGTCTCCGCGCGGCAGCGCGGGGAAGCGGATGCTGGTCTGCCCGGCGGGCACCGACCGCGTCACCGCATCGCGATCGTCGACGCAATTGGGGAAATTGTCAGGATCGGCCGTCAGACACAGCCGCAGCATCCCCTTGGCCGAGCGCAGATGGTCGATGTCCACCTGCAGCGACCCCACCGGTGCCGCGCCGATCAGCGGCACCGCCAGCACCGCCAGCCCCATTGCGGCGAGCCGCTTGCGCATGGATACGCGCGAAGTCGCCGAGCCCGTCGTCGGTGCCGCAGAGCCGGTCCCAGAAGCGGAAGTATAGGCCATAATTGCATCCGTACCGTTCGTGGTGCCGTTGGTGGTGGCTGGCGGTAATCAGCCAGCGGCCCACCCGTCCCCCCACATGAACCGCGGAAAAATCTCCCAGCCCATATGGTTAGTGACACCCATAATCGTCATGACCGTCAGCACCACCCCCAGTGCGCTGACATGGATCGGAATCACGAAGACCAGTAGCGGAATGGCAACAGCACCGCTGATCGCCTCGATCGGATGGAAGGCCATCGCCGCCCATGCCGTCGGCGGGCGGCTGGCGTGATGCACCGCATGCGCCAGCTTGAAGACGCGCGGCCGATGCATCCAGCGGTGCGTCCAGTAGAACCACGTATCGTGCGCGATCAGGTACAGCAGCACCGACACCGGCAGATACCATAAGGGATAGGCATGGACGTCGGCATAGATCCGCGTCCAGCCATGGTTCTGCCAGCCCCAGGCGATGATGCCGGCGGGCACGCCATAGATGGCGGCCGAGGCGAGGCTCCACAGGATCTCGCGCCGGATCTGCGGATCGAGCCCGGCGTAGAGCCGTGGGTGCTTCAGCCGCGTGGCGAACGCGAAGCCCGCGCTCGCGGCCAGATAGCGCACGCCGACGATGACGCTCATCGCCAGCGCCGACAGCAGGATAGCGATCGTGGCGGACATAATCGGCTTCTAGCGCATCGCCGACGGGCGCGATAGGCAGGGTCATGCCTGTACGTCCCGCCGATATCGCGCTCGCCCATCGCCTCGCCGACGCCGCCGGGGCGGTGATCCGGCCCTATTTCCGACAGCCGGCCGGGCTGGAACTGAAGGAAGACCGCTCGCCGGTGACGCGCGCCGACCGCGAGGCGGAGGAGGCGATGCGGCGGCTGCTCGACGCCGAATGCCCCGGGGACGGGGTGGTCGGCGAGGAACATGGCGTGAAGGACGGCGTGACCGGGCGGCAGTGGGTGCTCGATCCGATCGACGGGACGCGCAGCTTCACCGCCGGGCGCGCGATCTTCGGGACGCTGATCGCCTTGGTCGAGGACGGCTGGCCGGTGCTGGGGATCATCGACCAGCCGGTGCAACGCGAACGCTGGACGGGCGTGACCGGGCGGCCGACGTTGCTCAACGACGTGCCGGTGCGGACTCGCGCGTGTCCGGCACTGGAAGGAGCGATCGTCGCCACCACCAGCCCGCACCTGTTCGAGGATTCCGACGTGCCGCACTTCATGGCGCTGGTGACGGCGGCGAGCGGCGGCGCGCCGCGGCAAGGGCCGGTCTACGGCGGCGATTGCTATAACTATGGGCTGCTGGCGAGCGGATTCCTCGACATCGTCTGCGAATCCGGGCTCAAGCTGTACGACTTTGCGGCACTCGCCCCGATCGTGGAGGGCGCGGGCGGGCGGATGTGCGACTGGAACGGCGATCCGCTGACCGCCGACAGCGCCGGGCATGTGCTCGCGATCGGCGATCCGGCGCGCGCCGACGAGGTGCTGGAGGCGCTGCGCAATGTCGCGGGGCACGACCACCACGACCATTGAGGATTCTGCTAGAACCTCGACAGGGTGAACCGGTCGACGTCCAGCCACCCGCCCTTGCCGGCGGGGTTGTAGCAGGACAGCGCGAACTGGACTCCCTGGAACGTGCCGGTCTGCCAGTCGAACACCAGCGGCACGGTGCCGCCGATTGGGGTGAAGCGGCGGCCGTCCTCGCTGTAGGATAAAGTCGCGAGCTTCGCCGGGAAGTCCATGTCGGTGCGAAGCCACAAACGGCTGCCCTCGAAGCGGCGTCCGGCTTCGCGGATGTCGACGTGGGGACCGTCCTTGCGGTCCTCGGTGACGCGCATCGTCAGCGTGTTCGTCCCGCCGAGCACCGAGAGTTGCGCGCTGAACTTGCCGAGCGTGCCGAATCCGCAGACGTCGCCGCGCTTCAGCGCGCGTGTGTCGACCAGCATCTCGCCACGGGCGCGTGGGGCCTGTCCCTTCTGTACGAGCGTGTTGCGCGCCCACCAGAACTGGCTGCCGGACGCGGCGTCGAGGCGAAGCCAGCCGGGGCGCTCGGTCAGCGACCACAGATGGTCGAGCGGGCTGTGGTTCCACTGCCATTGGCGGCCGAGCGTGGATGCTGCGAAGTCGTCGCTCGACGGCGGTTCGGTAACGGGTTGGCCCGCGATCGGCTTCGGGGCGACGTCGGGGACGCGGCCGGGGGCGGCGGGGGTGCCCCAGATCGGCCAATCGTCTTGCCAGAAGATCGGGCTGATGTTGGTGACGCGGCCGATCGCGCCGGAGTCGCGCATCACGAAGCCGTACCAGCCGCCATTGGGAAGATCGACGATCGCGCCCTGGTGGCCGCCGGCGGTGTCGTCGATCTGCGGTCGCGTCTCCCAGGGGCCGTCGAGGTGCCGCGCACGCGAGACGGTGAGCGCGAGTTTGCCGGGGATGGCGTTGAACAGGTAATAGAAGCCGTTGCGCTTGATGAGTTTCGAGCCCTCGGCGCCCTTGTTGTAGTAGATCACGCGTGACGACACGATCCGGGTGACATCGCGGTCGAGCGTGTGGAGGGTAATCGTGCCGTCGCTACCGATCGAGGTGGCGAGATAGACTGCGCCATCGTCGTCGAAGAACAATGCGGGGTCGAACGCGGCGCGATCTAGCGTGACATGCGTCCACGGACCCTTGGGGTCGGTGGCGCGATAGATGCGCGTATTCTGGCCGACCGGCGTCACCGCGACATAGAAGACGCCGTCGCGGTAGCGCAGGCTGGGGGCATAGATGCCGTGCCGGTACGAGCCCCCGTTCGCCAGATCGAACTTGGGTGAGCCATCGAGCCGCGGAATGAGGTGCGAAATGATGTCCCAGTTCACCAGATCGCGCGAGTGGAGAAGCGTCAGACCGGGCGCGTTCGCGAAGGTAGTGCTCGCGAAGTAAAAGTCGGGGCCCACCCGGATGATGTCGGGATCGGGGTAATCGGCGTTGAGCGGCGGGTTGGCATAGGTGCCGTCGCCACGGTCGCTGCGCCATACCTGCGCCGCCACGCCCGGCGAGATCGCGGACAGTGCAGCGGCTGCGCTGCATGTGGTGCATTGCAGCAACAGCGATAGCTTCGTCAGCATCCTAGCCTCACCTAATAGTATGATGATAAACCGTATTCGAAAGGGTTGAGGTGCTTGTGAAATGGCTTCGTACACATGAAAGCCGTTGTGACTATTAGAACACACCCCACCGGTACATTGATCTAATTTCGTCCGGCCTCGCCACTTACGACCATCCTCAGATTGACACCTTTGGACACGCTGATAGCGATATCAGCAATCATGTCGCAAACATGAACAAGACGGCGCGTCGTCGTCACGGAGGAGGGGTTGATGAAGGGAAGCCATGTCATGGGCGCGCTTGCGCGTTCGTCGTCGGTGTGGGCACTGGCAGTGGCGGCAGCCGTGCCGGGCATCGCAGTCGCGCAGACCAGCGGGCAAAGCACCACCGAGAGCCCGACCAACGCGCAGCCGGCCGACGGCACGCCGGTCGGTCAGGATCCGGCACCGGGTGCCGATGACATCGTCGTTACCGGCGTCCGCGCCAGCCTCGATCGCGCGATCGCGATCAAGCGCGACTCGCCGGGCGTCGTCGACGCGATCAGCGCCGAGGATATCGGCAAGTTCCCCGACACCAACCTCGCCGAATCGCTGCAGCGTATCACCGGCGTGTCGATCAACCGCGTGAACGGCGAAGGCTCGCAGGTCTCGGTTCGCGGCTTCTCGGGCGGGTTCAACCTCGTCACGATCAACGGCCGTCAGCTGCCCGCCACCAACATCGACACCAGCGGCGGCAATCTGTTCGCGCGCGGCGCGGGCCGTTCGTTCGACTTCCAGAACATCGCGTCGGAAGGTGTCAGCGGCCTGGAGGTCTACAAGACCGGCCGCGCCTCGGTGCCGACCGGCGGCATCGGCGCGACGATCAACATCGACACGCGCAAGCCGCTCGACTCGCGTGAAACCGGCGTAACCGGATCGATCGGTGCGAAGGCGTTGTACGACACCTCGGTCGAGAAGGCCGAAGGCAGCAAGCATCGCGTCACGCCGGAAGTCTCCGGCCTGCTCAACTACCGCAACGAAGAAGGTACGTTCGGCGCGGCGGTGTTCGGCAGCTACCAGCTCCGCTACTCGGCGTCGGCGCAGTCGAACCCGAACTATTGGAACGTCGTACCGACCGCGGACTTCTTCAATCCGGGCACGTTCATCAACTCGACGACCGTCATCGACGGCACGCGTCCGACCGCGCCGTACGTGCTGGTGCCCAACGACAGCCGCTATCAGTTCTCGGAAAACCGCCGCGAGCGCATCAACTTCCAGGGCGTGTTGCAATTCCGCCCGACCGATCGGCTGGAATTCACGGTCGACAGCCTGTTCGCGCAGAACCGCCTGCGTGAGCAGCGCAGCGAGCAGACCAACTGGTTCAACCGTCCGTTCAGCGAAGTTCGCTTCGACGACAACCCGAACATGGCGACCGCGATCTTCCTGCGCGATTACCTGCCGAACGGGCCGAAGGACGAAGGCTTCGAGCAGCAGCAGGCGGCCACCAAGGCACGGCTGGGTTCGGTGGGCCTGAACGCAAAGTGGGAGTTCGCCGAAAACCTGACGCTGACCGTCGATGGCCACCACTCGGTTTCGACGTCGTCGCCGGACAACCCCAACGGCACCACCGCGACGACCGTCGCGCTCGGCGCGCCGGTGATCCAGGGGCACTCGCTCGACTTCAGCACCGGCTTCCCGCAGCAGGCGCAGATCATCAACGATTGCTATCGTGCGAGCCCGACCGCCACGCCGACCGGCAATTGCAACGGCGTGCTCGACATCGGCGATCTGGGCTCGGCCCCGGCGCGGACGATCATCTCGCGCCAGACGCAGCGTATCGACCAGTTGCAGGCGCGGCTCGGCTGGGATCTGGGCGGCGGCAGCCGCTTCGATGCCGGTGGTTCGTACACCGACTCGAAGATGCACTCGACGCAGACCCAGACGCAGCAGACGCTGGGCGATTGGGGCCTGCAGAACCCGGGTATCATCCAGCAGCTCGCACCCGAGCTGGTCAGCCAATATTGCCTGACCTGCAAGTTCGACCACTTCAACCCGGCGTCTGAAGGCTCGTCGCTGATCGCGTTCCGCGGCAACGCCATCGACCTCTACAACGTGTTGAGCCCGTATTACTCGCAGCGTGGTGCGCCGCCGGCGCCGTCGGCCCCGGCTGACGACACGGTACGCGAGAAGATCTGGGCGGTGTTCGGTCAGTTCACGTGGAATGGCGAAGTCGCGGGCAAGCCGGCGAACCTCGTCATCGGTGCGCGGTACGAGCAGACGCGGGTCCAGTCGGACGCGGTGCAGACGTACAACAACATCGTCTGGACGGCCGACAACGACTTCCGTGGCGACTCGAGCGGGGTGTTCACGGCCCGTCGTCAGCGCGGCAATTATGAAAACCTGTTGCCGGCGGTCGACTTCAGCATCGAACCGATCACCAACGTGAAGGCGCGCGTGTCGTTCAGCCGCACGCTCGCCCGCCCGGATTACGGCAATCTGTTCGCGACGGAATCGGCGGGTGCGCCGGGTCGTCCGACCGCGCTGGGCGGGATCCCGACCGGCAGCAAGGGCAATGCGAACCTGCTGCCGCTGCTGTCGGATAACTTCGACGTGTCGTTGGAATGGTATTACAAGCCGTCCAGCTTCGTTTCGATCGGCTTCTTCGACAAGCGCGTCGCGAACTTCCTCGGCACTGGCGTCATCAACCAGAACCTCTTCGGATTGCGCGATCCCAGCTCGGGAGCGGCGGGTTCGCGGTCGGGCACCGCGGCGGCGTATCTGCGGAGCGCCGGGCGTGACCTCAGCGACGTCAATTTGTTCAGCTACACCGCGCTGCTGGTCCAGAACAACGGCAACCAGGCTGCGGCCACCTCGCAGTTCGAGGCAAATTACGTCACCAATCCGAATGGCGGCGGCGCGCTGAACCAGGCGTTCGTCAACTCCCTGCTGGCCGCGGTGGACATTCCCGCCGATGCCAACGATCCGCTGTTCAACTTCTCGGTGTCGCAGCCGATCAACAACCGCGAAGGCAAGATCAACGGCTTCGAGCTGGCGTGGACGAACTTCTTCGGCAACACCGGCTTCGGTTTCGCGGGATCGTTCACGAAGGTGAATGGCGATGTGAACGTCGATCCGTACGCCGATCCGACCGTGAACATCTTCGCGCTGACCGGGCTTGGTAACAGCGCGAACGCCACCGCGATCTACGACAAGAACGGCATCTCGGCGCGTGTCGCGTACAACTGGCGCGACAAGTACCTTGCTGCGACCAACCAGGGCGGCAACCGCAACCCGTTGTTCGTGGCACCGTTCGGGACGCTGGACGTCAACATCAGCTATGACGTCAACGACAAGATCGCGGTCACGCTGGAAGGGATCAACCTGACCAGCGAGAGCGTGAAGACCTACGGCCGTACCAAGCGCAATCTGGTGCTTGCCCAGGAGCTGAAGCCGCGCTTCCTACTCGGCGCGCGCTACCGCTTCTGATCGGTCGCGACGATCACTGAAGTGGAGGGCCATCGCTTGCGGTGGCCCTTTGCGTTTGGGACAAGGGTGGCATGACCTTCACGACTCTCGACAATGTCGACGATGCCGAGCTGCGCGTCGCGGTGCGTGCCGGGGCGATGTTCGGCGACCATGCCAACCTGCTGCCGATCTTCCCGATCGAGTTCGAGGAAGCGCAGCGCGAATTGCCGATCGTCTTCCGGCGCGGCGAGGGCGGTGGCATCCGCGCCTATGTCCTGCTGGGGCTCGATCGCGGCGAGAATCTGTTCCTTGACGGGGATCGGTGGGCCACCCGCTTCGTCCCGGCGATCCAGCGGCGTGGGCCGTTCGCGCTGGCGCGCGGCGAGGGTGATGAGGCAGTGATGCAGATCGACCGCGACGATCCTCGCGTCGGCGCGACGGACGGCGTGGCGCTGTTCCGCGACCATGGCGGCGACGCACCGTATCTGGAGCATGTCCGCGCGACGCTGCACCTGTTGGCTGAAGGGGCGCAAAGCGAACGCGCGATTCATGCCGACCTGGAGGCGGCGGGATTGCTGCGCGGCGTGACGCTGCGGATCGATCTGGGCGATGCCGGCGGTTACGAGCTGACCGACCTGCTGACGATCGATCAGGCGGCGCTGGCCGGGCTGTCGGGCGCGACGCTGGAGCGGTTGCACGCCAACGGATTGCTGCGCGCGGCAACGATGGCGGCGGCGTCGCTCGGCAACATGGAACGGTTGATCGAGCTGAAGACGCTCAAGGAGGCGGTGTGACCGCGGCGATCACCGACCGGCGCGTTCGGGAGATCGCGGCCGACGATCCCGCGGCGCGCGATCTGGCGGCATTGGTCGCGGCGGGTGCGCCCGTGGTGGTGCGCGGCTTGGCGGCCGATTGGCCATTGGTCGCGGCGGGACGCGAGGGGCCGGTGGTGGCGGTCGACTATCTGCGGCGCTTCTACAACGGCCAGCCGGGCGTCGGATACACCGCCGATGCCGCGCAGGGCGGGCGCTATTTCTACGACGAGACGCTGACGCGGCTCGACTTCGCGGCCGAGCGCGTGGCGCTCGACGATTATATGGCGCGGATGCTGGCGGTGCTGGACGAGGATGCTGCGCCAAGCTTCTATATCGGCTCGACCGATCTTGAGCGCTTCTTCCCTGGGTTGGCTGTGGAGAACGCGCTTTCGCGTGCCGATTTCGCACGCGTGCTGCGCAGCATCTGGATCGGGACGCGCACCATCGCGCAGGCGCATTACGACATGTCGAACAACATCGCGGTATGCGCCGTCGGGCGGCGGCGCTTCACGCTGTTCCCGCCGGAGCAGGTCGCGAACCTCTATCCGGGGCCGCTCGAGCCGACGCCGGGCGGACAAGTGGTGTCACTGGTCGATTTTCGAGCACCCGACCTCGATCGTTTTCCCGGCTTCGCCACAGCGCGCGACGCGGCGCAGGTCGCCGAGCTGGAGCCGGGCGATGCGGTCGTCTACCCGGCGCTGTGGTGGCACCATGTCGAGGCGCTGGCGCCGTTCAACGTGCTGGTGAATTATTGGTGGAATGACGCGGCGGCCTTCATGGACACGCCGATGAACACGCTGCTCCACGCGCTGCTCAGCCTGCGCGATCGCCCGGCGACGGAGAAGCAGGCGTGGCGCGCGCTGTTCGACTATTACGTGTTCGGCGAGGCGACGCGCGCGGCCGCGCATCTGCCCGATGCGGCACAGGGCGCGCTCGCGCCGCTGGACGATGCGCGCGCGCGGCGGTTGCGCGGCGACTTGCTGAGGAAGCTGAATCGATGACGGGCGTGCGGCGGGTAGTGATCGCGGGCGGCGGCACCGCCGGGTGGCTGGCGGCGGCGATGCTGACCAAGCAGCTCGGCGCGATGGTCGCGGTGACGCTGGTCGAATCGGAAGAGATCGGGACGGTCGGCGTCGGCGAGTCGACGATCCCGACGGTGCGTGCCTTTCACCAGTTGATCGGGGTCGACGAGCGCGACTTCGTCCGCGCGACCGGCGCGAGCTTCAAGCTGGGGATTTCGTTCGAGGGCTGGTCGCGGCCGGACGAGCGCTATCTCCATTCGTTCGGGTCGATCGGGCAATCGACATGGATGGCCGACTTCCACCATTTCTGGCTGGAGGCGCGCGCGCAGGGGAGCGCTGAGGAGATCGGCCGCTATTGCGTCGAGCATGAGGCGGCACGCGCGGAGCGGTTTGCGGGCGGCGCGGAGGCGGGGCTCAACTACGCCTATCATTTCGACGCCGCGCGTTACGCCCGCTATCTGCGCGAGCGCTGCGAGGCGGACGGGCTGACCCGCGTCGAGGGCAAGATCGCGCGGGTCGAGCGTGACGGCGAAAGCGGCGACATCGCCGCGCTGGTCATGGAGGACGGCACGCGCGTGGCGGGCGACCTATTCCTCGACTGCACCGGCTTTCGCGCGCTGCTGCTCGGCGAGACGTTGGGGGTCGATTACGAGCATTGGGCCGCGTGGCTGCCCACCAACCGCGCGATCGCGGTGCAGACCGAGGCGACCGGCCCGGCAGTCCCCTACACGCGCGCCATCGCGCATGATGCGGGATGGCAATGGCGCATCCCGCTGCAGCACCGGTTGGGCAACGGCATCGTCTATGCCAGCGACTATCTGAGCGACGACGAGGCGCAGGCGCGCTTGCTGGGGAGCGTGACCGGCAAGACGCTGATCGACCCGCGCGTGATCCGCTTTCGCACCGGGCGGCGGGTGAAGGCGTGGGAGCGCAATTGCGTGGGACTGAGCCTGGCAGGCGGGTTCGTCGAGCCGCTTGAATCGACGAGCATCCACCTCATCATGATCGCGCTGACGCGATTGTTGCAACTCTTTCCGTTCGACGGCGTGAGCGAAGCGGCGGCGGGGCGCTTCAACGATATGGCGCGGCGCGAGATCGAGGGCGTGCGCGACTTCATCATCCTGCATTATACGCTCAACCAGCGCGACGAGCCGTTCTGGCAGCGGATGCGCGACATGCCGCTGCCCGACTCGCTCGCGACGCGGATCGCATTGTTCCGCGAGGGCGCGCAGGCGTTTCAGGCGAGCGACGAGCTGTTCACGATCACGTCGTGGGTGCAGGTGATGCTGGGGCAGAAGCTGACGCCGCAAGCGCATAACCGCGTGGCGCGGATGATGCCCGAGGGGCGGTTGCAACAGACCCTGGGGCAGTTGGCTGCGAATGTCGCGGGCGCGGTGCGCGGGTTGCCGGCGCATCAGGCGTATCTGGATCGGGTGTGAGGCAAACCGCTCGCCTGCCTTGATCGTCATCCCCGCGAAGGCGGGGATCCAGAACCTCTGACGTTGCGTCTCTACCGACGGACCTGCGCGTCTGGATTCCCGCCTTCGCGGTAATGACGGGAGGGGTCAGCGGGGCCGCGTCCACAGTCGCGGGTCGCGCGGGGTGTCGGGCAGCGCCTGTCGCCGCGCGGCCTTGAGCCCCGCGCGCGCGATCCATGCCAGCTTCGCGCCCTTCGAAGTCGTGACCCGGTGATCCCATGCCCGCGCCCCGCGCGCCGCGACTTCGCGCGCGATGTCGCCGTAGATCCCCGCCGCCGCCAGCACCGCCCACGCCGAACGGAACGACAGCGCCTTGGTCCCGATCGCAGCGCTGTCCTCGTGCAGCTGCGCGCGCGTTGCCAGCCGCTTCGCCAGCACCGCCAGCCGCTCGCGATACGGCGGCTTCATATGCTCGCCAGGCGGCATGTCCATTTCGACGAGCCAGTCGTCGGGCAGATAGCAGCGGTCGACGCGTGCATCCTCTTCGATATCGCGTGCGATATTGGCGAGCTGAAACGCCAGCCCCAGATCGCACGCGCGATCGAGCGTCGCGTCATCGTCGGGGGACACCCCCATCACCACCGCCATCAGCAAGCCGACCGCCCCCGCGACATGGTAGCAATAGCGGTAGAGATCGTCCTCGCTGCGTGGGTGCCAATCCTCGGCGTCGAGCTGGAACCCGTCGATCACGTCATGGACGAAGCGGCGCGGCAGCCCGGTTTCGCGCGCGACGACGCCCAGCGCGTCGAACGCCGGCTCGCCGGTCGTCTTCCCGTCGAGCGCGGCGTCGCTGAGGGCGCGGACCCGCGCGACCCGATCGCGCGCGTCGGCGACGATCGTGCGATCATGGCCATGATCCTGCCCGTCGACCAGATCGTCGCAGGCGCGGCACCAGGCGTAGAGCAGCCACGCACGCTCGCGCACGACCGGTGCGAACAATTTCGACGCGGCGGCGAAGCTCTTCGAGCCACGCGCGATCGACAGTCGCGCGGTGTCGACCAGCGCCGCGCGCGTGTCGCTCACAGGTCCGAGGCGGCCATGCGCACGATCGGCTGCGTCGGGACGTGCGCCGCCATCCGGTCGAGCAGCCCGCCGAGCGTCTCGTCGACGATCAACAGGTCGCGGTGCTGCGCGCGCAGGAAGCCGACCTCGCCCATCTTCTCCCAGAAGGCGACGATCGCGTCATAATAGCCGCCGGCGTTGAGCAGCCCGACCGGATCGGCGTGATAGCCGAGCTGCGCCCAGCTGAGCGCTTCCCACAGTTCGTCCATCGTGCCGGTGCCGCCGGGCAGCGTCACGAAGCCATCGGCGAGATCGGTGAACATCTGCTTGCGCTGGTGCATCCCGGTCACGACGTGGAGCTCGGTGAGACCGCGATGCGCGACCTCGGCATCGACCAGCGCCTGCGGGATCACGCCGATCACCTCGCCGCCCGCCGCGAGCGCGGCATCGGCGATCGCGCCCATCAACCCGAGCCGCCCGCCGCCATAGACGACGCCGATCCCGCGCGTCGCGAGCGTGTGGCCGACCTCACGCGCGAGATCGAGGTAGAAGGGGTCCGAGGGGGTGGCGGAGCCGCAGTAGATGGCAAGGCGCTTCATGATCCTCGCGCTACGGGATCGGCGCGGGTGGGGCAACCATTGTGCTGTGGCGTAATCCAGCGACCTGAGGGGCCACCACGGCGAACGCCGGGCCCAGGTTGGGGACGCTGATGCTACGCATGACGCTTCATCTCGTTGGCCTTCCTAACTAGGCCTCGGCTTTCGCCGGGGTGGCGACAAAGATGGTTCAAGCCCTTCCGCTCCAATTCGGGTTGCGCCAAGCCCGTCGGCACGTTCACCCCAGCGGTGGGACGCTCCAGTCGATCGCGCCGCGGCCGTGCGCAGCCAGAAAGACGTTGGCCTTGCTGAAATGGCCCGAACCGAACCAGCCCTTATAGGCCGACAACGGCGAGGGATGCGGGGCGGTGAGGATCAGGTGGCGGTCGCCGCCGGCGGCGGTGACGAGCGGCGCCTTGGCCTGCGCGTGGCTACCCCAGAGCATGAACACGGTCGGCGCATCTTGTTCGGCAACGGCGCGAATGATCGCGTCGGTCAGTTGCTCCCAGCCGCGTCCGCGATGCGCGGCGGCGCGACCCTCCGCGACGGTCAGCACCGTGTTAAGCAGCAAGACGCCCTGCTGCGCCCATTGTTCGAGAAAGCCGTGGGTCGGCGGCGCGATGCCGCAGTCAGTTGCCAGCTCGCGATAGATGTTGGCGAGGCTGGGCGGCGGCTTCACGCCCGGACGGACCGAGAAGCACAGGCCATGCGCCTGCCCTGCGCCGTGATAGGGGTCCTGCCCGAGGATTACCACGCGCACGTCGGGCAACGCGGTGAGTTCGAGCGCGCGGAAGCGCTCGGCAGCGGGCGGGAAGATCGTCGTCCCGGCCTGTTCCTCGGCGGCGAGGAAGCGGGTCAGCGCGGCCATCGCGTCACTGGCGAGCGGCGCGGCGAGTGCGTTGTGCCAGCTGGGATCGAACGTCGGCTGCACGTGCCTCAGCCGTCGCGGCGATGTTCGAGCAGCCATGGACGCGGGCGACCCGTCGGCTTTGGCGTGCCGTCGAGTCGGACGGAGCGTGTCACCACCACCGGGCGCAGCATCAGCGTGCCGTTCATCTGTTGGCCGGTCGGCTCAGCGAGGATGCGCTTGACGGTCTTCTGCCCCGCCACGACGCGACCGAACGCGGCATAGCCGGGGTCGCGTGGGCTCCAGTCCATGTAAGCTGCCGGGCCGACCGTGATGAAGAAATTGCCGTTCGCCGAGCCGGGCGGCCCCTTGCGCGCCATCGAGATCGTCATGTCGAGGTGGCGGATACCGGTCTTCCTGGTCGATTCATGCGGGATCATGTCGAGGAAGCGGCGCGCGTCGGTGCGGATGCCCGACTGGATAAAGCCGGTGCCGGGCAGCTTCTTGCTGCGCGCGGTGCGATAGAAGCTGACCCCGTCGAAGCGGCCATCGTCGACGTAGCGCAGGAAATTGGCGGTGGTGAGCGGCGCGTGGCGCTGATCGAGCGCGAGGATGATCGGGCCGTCGGCGGTTTCCAGCCGGACGCGCACCCAGCCCGGCGTGGCGCGGTCGGCGCGCTGGGCCGTGGCAGGCGCGGCAACGGCGAGGAGGGCGAGCAGCAGGTGAAGGCGACGCATCGCGCGGATGTACGGACGCGCGCGCACGATCGCAACGCCGTCAGATGCCGAGCCAGACGAGCGGTTCGGGGAGCGCGGTCGCGGCATAATCGACCTGAAGGACGCGGCGGCGGCGATTGCCCTGCGCGGCGGCCGAGGCGTGGAGGATCGGGGTGGCGTAGCACCAGACATCGCCTGCATCGGCGAGGCACGCGACGGTGCGGTGACGTGCGACGGTGTCGGCGATCGCGTCCTCGGGGATGCGGCCAAGACGGTGCGAGCCGGGGGCGATCAGCAAGGGTGCGTTGTCGGCGGGGGTGTCGTCGAGGTGGATGCGTAGCGTCACCATCGCTTCGGTGATCGCGAACGGGGGCTCGACGTGCTGAATGCCCTGTTTGGTTGACCACGGACCGTAGCCGGGAACGTGGGCGCGGGTCTGGACGGCGATCGTGCGATCCTGATGCCAGCCGAGCGACCAATTGGTGGCGGGGGTTTTGTCGAACAGAACCGCGCGCACCGGTTGCGTGGCGGCACCGAGGTGGAGCGTGGCGATGGCGTGGATGGGGCCGGCGGCGAGGAGAGCGGGTAGCGCGGGGTGGCCGTGGAGGCGGAGGCCGGCGCGGTCCTGCGGAAGGTCGTCGGCGAGCCTGTGAAGGGCGGGGAGGAGCGGGATCGCGGCGGCTGGATGGTGAGCGGCACCGTCACGGGACCAGTCGAGGGGCGGGGTGGCACTCATGAAGACAGGCGTACCGAGCCAACTTCGTCATTGCGAGTGCAGCGACGCAATCCAAGGCGTCTTGGCCCGGCTCTGGATTGCCTCTCTCTGCTCGCAATGACGACAGCGTGTGGGGCCACGACGCGGGAGTGAATCCCGCGTCGTCGGACGGCGCTGTGGCGCCGCCGGCCGTGTCGGCGGATGCAGCGTCGCTTCGCTTGCTACACCGGCGGGCAGGTTGCCCGCCTTCCGCCGTCAGAGCTTCTCCGTCAGCTCCGGCACGATCTTGAACAGATCCCCCACCAGGCCGAGGTCGGCGACCTGGAAGATCGGTGCATCCTCGTCCTTGTTGATCGCGATGATCGTCTTGGAGTCCTTCATGCCCGCAAGATGCTGGATCGCGCCCGAGATGCCGACCGCGACATAGACTTCCGGTGCGACGATCTTGCCGGTCTGGCCAACCTGATAGTCGTTCGGCACATAGCCCGCATCGACCGCGGCGCGGCTCGCGCCGACGCCTGCGCCGAGCTTGTCGGCGAGCGGCTCGATCAGTTCGTGGAACTTCTCGCCCGAACCGAGCGCGCGACCGCCCGAAACGATGACCTTCGCGCTGGTCAGCTCCGGACGCGTCGAGGCCGCGATCTCCTGATTGACGAACGTCGACAGGCCAGCGTCGCCGGTCGCGGCGACCGGCTCAACGGTGCCCGCGCCACCCTCGGCCGCTGCCTTCTCGAACGCGGTGCCGCGGACGGTGAGGACCTTCTTGGCATCCGACGTCCTGACGGTGGCGATCGCATTGCCGGCATAGATCGGGCGCGTGAACGTGTCCTCCCCCTCGACCGACAGCACGTCGCTGATCTGCATGACGTCGAGCAGCGCGGCGACGCGCGGGGCGACGGCCTTGCCGGTGGTGGTGGACGGCGCGACGAACGCGTCGTGATGCCCCATCAGTTCGACGACCAGGGGCGCGACATTCTCGGCGAGCTGATGCGCATAGGCCGCGTCATCGGCGACATGCACCTTGCCGACGCCCGCGATCTTCGCCGCCGCCTCAGCAACCGCGCCGACGCCCTGCCCGGCGACGAGCAGATGCACCTCGCCCAGCTTCGCCGCGGCGGTGACCGCGGAGAGCGTGGCGTCCTTGACGGTCGATCCGTCGTGTTCGACCCAAACCAGAGTCTTCATGATCTACCTCTCCGGAGACTTGCCCCGTTTGATCCGTCCGCCCTGAGCCTGTCGAAGGGCGTGTCCCGGAACCCGTGCTTCGACAGGCTCAGCACGAACGGCGGGAGGAATGGTGCGCCATGCCTCCCACCCCCAAACTATTTTGCGATGCCCATCGACTTGAGCCGGTTCACCAGCTCGTCGACATCGGCGACCTTGACGCCCGCCATGCGCTTGGCCGGCTCGGCGACGCTGACGACGGTCAGCCGCGGCGTCACATCGACGCCGAGGTCGGCCACGGTCTTGGTCGCGAGCGGCTTCGACTTGGCCTTCATGATGTTGGGCAGCGAGGCGTAGCGCGGCTCGTTGAGGCGCAGGTCGGTGGTGACGATCGCGGGCAGCTTGAACGTGTCCGTCTCCAGCCCGCCGTCGACCTCGCGGGTGACGGTGACGCTATCAGCGGCCAGCTCGACCTTCGACGCGAACGTACCCTGGCCCCAACCGAGCAGCCCGGCGAGCATCTGGCCGGTCTGGTTGTTGTCGTCGTCGATCGCCTGCTTGCCGAGGATCACTAATTGCGGCTGTTCCTCCTCGACGATCTTGGCGAGCAGCTTGGCGACGCCCAGCGGTTCGACCTTGGTCTCCGAGGTGACGAGGATCGCGCGGTCGGCGCCCATCGCCAGCGCGGTGCGCAGCGTGTCCTGCGCCTTCGGCTCGCCGATCGAGACGACGACGATCTCGGTGACGATGCCCTTTTCCTTGAGACGGATCGCTTCTTCGACCGCAATCTCATCGAACGGGTTCATGCTCATCTTGACGTTCGCGAGATCGACGCCCGAGCCGTCCGCCTTCACGCGGGGCTTTACATTATAGTCAAGCACGCGCTTGACCGGCACCAGCACCTTCATTGCGCTACCCTCCTCAATATATCCGGGCTGCTACCTGACGTTTACGTAAACATCAAGTGAGCGGCCGATGCGGCCGGGTTGCGGGCGGCCGGCATCCTCTGTCGTAAAGCGATAAAGCGTCAGGCCGCCGAGATGTCCATGGCGCTGCGCCAAATACGCGAAGGGCGAGGCCGGCGTGCCGACCCCGCCCCCGCGAGTCTTCGATACGGTCCGCGATGGTCGCGGTGCGTGTCAGGCGACCTTCTTGACCTCGGCGACGATCTTCTGTGCGGCATCGCCCAGATCGTTGGCGGGGACGATCGCGAGGCCCGAATTCGACAGGATTTCCTTGCCCTTGTCGACGTTCGTGCCCTCGAGGCGCACGACCAGCGGCACCGACAGGTTCACTTCCTTCGCCGCGGCGACGATGCCCTCGGCGATGATGTCGCACTTCATGATCCCGCCGAAGATGTTGACGAGGATCCCCTTCACCGCCGGATCGGCAAGGATGATCTTGAACGCGGCCGTCACCTTCTCCTTGCTCGCGCCACCACCGACGTCGAGGAAGTTGGCCGGGAACATGCCGTTCAGCTTGATGATGTCCATCGTCGCCATCGCGAGCCCGGCACCGTTGACCATGCAGCCGATGTCGCCGTCCAGCTTGATATAGGCAAGGTCGTACTTCGACGCTTCCAGCTCGGCGGCGTCTTCCTCGGTCTCGTCGCGCAGCTCGGCGAGATCCTTGTGGCGGAACATCGCATTGCCGTCGAAGGCGACCTTGGCGTCGAGCACCATCAGCTTGCCGTCTTCCGTGACGGCGAGCGGGTTGATCTCGATCTGCTCGGCATCGGTACCCAGGAACGCGTCGTACAGCTTCGCCGCGACGTTCGACGCCTGCTTGGCCAGATCGCCGGTGAGCTCGAGCGCGCCCGCGACCGCGCGGCCGTGATGCGGCTGGAAGCCGGTCGCCGGATCGACGTCGATCGAGTGGATCTTCTCGGGCGTGTCATGCGCGACCGTCTCGATGTCCATGCCACCCTCGGTCGAGGCGACGAACGAGATGCGACCCGTGGCGCGATTGACGAGCAATGCGAGGTAGAATTCCTTCGCGATGTCGACGCCATCGGTCACGTACAGGCGGTTGACCTGCTTGCCGGCTTCGCCGGTCTGGATCGTCACCAACGTGTTGCCGAGCATCTCGGTCGCGGCGTGGCGGACCTCGTCCTCGGTCTTGGCGAGGCGGACGCCGCCCTTGCTGCCCTCGGGAAGCTCCTTGAACTTGCCCTTGCCGCGTCCGCCGGCGTGGATCTGCGCCTTGACGACATAGAGCGGTCCGGGAAGCTTCTTCGACACTTCGACCGCCTCATCCACGCTCATCGCGGCGAAGCCGGCGGGCACGGGCACGCCGAATTTCGCGAGCAGTTCCTTGGCCTGATATTCGTGGATGTTCACGGGGCTCTCCCAAGTGCAGCGATAAAATCCCGGCAGCCTAAAGCACAAGGGCGGCGGCAAATCCACCCTTTATCGCCTCGCATTTGCGATGCAATTGCAATAAGGGATTTTTGCGGCTTCCTATATCGCTTGCTTACCCGTTCGTGCTGAGCTTGTCGAAGCACGTGTCAAGGCCAGAGTACTTGGGGCAAACACGCCGACAAGCGCCGTGCGAACAATCGGGCTTGCAGCGCCTCGTCTTGCCACCACTCGCCGGGTTGCTCTTTCGTTCCGGCAGCGCCATGTCATGAAGCGTGATCCGTCTACCGCATCCCGCGCTGCACGCGAGCCATTCGGGCATCTGGATGGCGGATGGAGAGACGACGCGGGCCTTGTCGCGCGGCGAGGCGATCCGGCTGGCGGCGGATACGCCGGTGATCCTGCTGAACGCGCCGCTGATTGGACAGCGGCTGGGCTATGCGGACCTGTCCGGGCTGGACCTGCTGGAGTTGTTCGCATTCCTGCACCCAGCGCGCTTCATGGTGCCGACCCCCAAGGGCGTGGCCGACGTATGCGGGATGGCTGCGCCGACGCGCGACGATGACGTGGCGGCGTTCCTGCGCGACGCAACGGTGCGGATGCTGGCAGTGACCGAGGGTGACTGGCCCGAGCGCGAGGGCGCGTGGACCGCGGCGCAATCGCTGACCCGCGCGCGCTGGGCATGGGCGCCGGTCGTCGGGCCACGGATCGCCAAGCCGCAGCAGAACGAGCGCTGGCTGTTCGCGCGGCTGCCCGAATGGGAAGAGGTCGCGCCACGGCCCGCCCCGCGCAGCATCACGCTGGGCGAGCGCGCGGTGCTCGACCGCCTCGACCGGCTGACCGGCGAGGGAGCCGAGCCGCGCGCCGGGCAGCGTGCCTATGCCGTGGCCGCCGGCGCCGCCTTCGCGCCGCGCGCCACACGCGAAGCGCCCAACCTGATGCTCGCGGAGGCGGGGACGGGGATCGGCAAGACGCTCGGCTATCTCGCCCCCGCCAGCCTGTGGGCGGAACAGGCCGGAGGCGCGGTGTGGGTATCGACCTATACCAAGGCGCTGCAACGTCAGCTCGGGCATGAGACGCGACGCCTCTATCCCGATCGCGCGCTGCGCAAGGCGAAGGTGGTGACTCGCAAGGGGCGGGAGAATTATCTGTGCCTGCTCAACCTCGAGGATGCCTTGCAGGGCGGCTTCGCGGGGCGGGCGGCGATCCTTGCGCATCTGGTGGCGCGCTGGGCGGCCTACACCGACGATGGCGACATGATCGGTGGCGACTTGCCCGGCTGGCTGGTCGCGCTGTTCCGCCGCAACGGCTCGGCGGCGCTGACCGACCGACGCGGCGAGTGCGTCTATGCCGGCTGCCCGCATTACCGGAAATGCTTCATCGAGCGAGCCGCCCGCGCCTCGGCGGAGGCGGATCTGGTGATCGCTAACCATGCGCTGGTGATGGTCAATGCCGCGCGCGGGCGCGAGTTGGCGACGCGGCCGACGCGCTATGTCTTCGACGAGGGACATCATCTGTTCGACGCCGCCGATGCGATGTTCGGCACCGCGCTGACCGGCGCGGAGACGATCGAGCTGCGGCGCTGGATCGTCGGGCCGGAGGGGACGTCACGCGGCCGACGGCGCGGATTGCAGGCACGGCTCTCGGATGTCGCGAGCTATGACGAACAGGGCGGGCGCGCGGTGACCGACATCGTCGGCGCCGCGCAGGCGTTGGCGTCCGATGGCTGGCTGTCACGCGTCGCCGAGGGGCAGCCGTTCGGCGCGATCGAGGCGCTGCTGGGGGCGGTCCGCGGTCTCGCCTATGCGCGCGCTGAGGAGCGCGGCGCGGATGCGGGCTATGGCCTCGAGACCGAACTCGCCGAACCCTCGCCCGAACTGATCGAGGCCGCCGCCCCTGCCGCGCAGGCGCTCGACGCGCTGGTGCGGCCGATGGTGGCGCTCGGCAAGCGGCTGGAGGCGGTGCTCGCGGAAGGGCCGGACTGGCTCGACGGGCAGGCGCGCGCGCGGGTGGAGGGAGCGATCGCCTCGCTCGGCTGGCGTGCGGAGACGGTCGCGTCGTGGCTGGCGCTGCTGGCGCGCGTCGGTGGCCCGGCCGATCCGCGCTTCGTCGACTGGTTGGCGGTCGATCGCGTCGAGGGCCGCGAATATGACATGGGGCTGCACCGCCGCTGGCTCGACCCGACGCTGCCCTTCGCCGAGACGGTGCTGAAAGGTGCGCACGGGGCGCTGGTGACGTCGGCGACGCTGACCGCGGGCGGCGACTGGGACACCGCCGAGGCACGGGTGGGTGCACCGCATCTGCCGCGCGCGGCGGGGCGGTTCCAGGTCGAGTCGCCGTTCGATTATGCGGCGCGTGCCGAGGTGGTGATCGTCACCGACGTAAAGCGTGGCGACATTCCCGCGCTCGCCAACGCCTATGCGCGGCTGGTGGAGGCGAGCGAAGGCGGCGCTTTGGGCCTATTCACCGCGATCCGGCGACTTCGGGCGGTTCATGCGCGTGTCGCCGACCGGTTGGCGCGCGCCGGGTTGCCGCTCCACGCGCAGCATGTCGATCCGGTCGATACCGGGACACTGGTCGACATCTTCCGCGACGATCCGCACGCCAGCCTGTTCGGCACCGATGCACTGCGCGACGGGGTCGACGTGCCGGGCCACTCCCTGCGGCTGGTGGTGATGGAGGGGGTGCCATGGCCCAAGCCGACCGTACTCCACGCCGCGCGGCGGCTGACCGGGGGCGGCAGCGCGTATGACGACCGGATCGTGCGCGCGCGGCTGGCGCAGGCGTTCGGTCGGCTGATCCGGCGCGGGAGCGACGCCGGGCTTTTCGTGCTGCTGTCCGCGGCGATGCCCTCGCGGTTGCTCGATGCGTTTCCGCCGGGCGTGACGGTGACGCGGGTGCCGCTCGACGAAGCGGCCGAAAGAGTGAGGCGGCGGCTTTCCACCGTGCGTGACATGGGGCATGACGCAGCCCTCGACGCCTGACGGAGACCAATGCCCCGTGAAGACGCTGACGCTGTTGCGCCATGCCAAATCGGGCTGGGACGATCCGGTGCTCCGCGATTTCGATCGCCCGCTCAACGCGCGCGGGCGGCGCGCGGCGGTGACGATGGGCCGCCATCTCCGCGACCTGGGGCTGACGTTCGACCGGGTCGTGGCGTCACCTGCGACCCGCGTCGACGAAACGGTCGTCGAGGTGGCGCGTGGGCTGGGGCGGGCGTTGATGCCGGTATGGGATCGGCGGCTGTACCTCGCTGCGCCGACGACATTGCTCGACGTGGTGCATGAGTGCGATGCGGCGGCGGGCTCGCTGCTGCTGATCGGGCACAATCCGGGGCTCGAAGAACTGACGCTGCTGCTGATCCCCGACGATGCGGCGACGTTGCGAATGGCCGCCGAGGAGAAGTATCCGACGGCGACGCTTGCCGAGATCACGTTCGATACCGACGATTGGGCAGAGCTGAGTGCCGGCAGCGGACGATTGACCCGCTTCATCCGGCCGCGCGACGTCGATCCGGCGCTGGGGCCGGACGGAGACTAACGGCCGCCCTTTGCTAGCAGCGAACGTTGGCGGGCGTTGCCGCGCGGATGCTGCATTGCGGATGACCCATCATCGTCACTTGCGCATCGGGGCCGGCGGTGATCCGGGCCGTGCTGCGCGCGGCGGCGCGGACGATCAGGTCACCCGCCGCCTGAACAACGGTCCGCTCGGTCGACAGCGCCTCGGTGTCGATCGTGCCGGGCCCGTTGCCGGCGAGCCGCGCCTCGGTCGCGCGCCCGGCGGCGGTGATCGTGCCTTCGCCGACCAGTGTCGCGTCGAACCGCTCGGCATCGACGCGCCC
The DNA here is from genome assembly GCF_036855935.1 of Sphingomonas sp. LR60. NCBI lineage: Bacteria > Pseudomonadati > Pseudomonadota > Alphaproteobacteria > Sphingomonadales > Sphingomonadaceae > Sphingomonas > Sphingomonas sp. LR60. The sequence goes on from NZ_JASPFK010000001.1 coordinate 3,745,283, forward strand.
GATGGTGACGCTCCCCGCCCCCGCGATCGAGACGGTCGCGCGCGCGCCGCGCAACGAGTCGATGCGCACCGTCGCGGGGGCGAACAGTGCGACGGTATCGAGCCGCGGGGTGGCGACGACGATCTCGGCAGGCGCGGTGCTGCCGCGGGGCGCGCGGATCGTCAGTGTATTACCGTCGACGCGCAGGTCGAGTGCGTCGAGCGTGGCCCGATCGGTGGCGGTGCCGCGGACGCCATTGCCGCCGCCGGTGACGACACTGACGGTCACCGGCGCCTCGATCCTCAAGCGTTCGATGCTGCCGACCGGCCAGCGTCGCTCGGCGGCCTGAACGGGCGTCGCGAGCAGCGCGATGAGCGCGATCAGCCCCCGCACCGCACCGTGCCGGATCCGGCCTTGCGGACGGTGCAGCGCGCCCCGCCGCCGAGATCGACATCGCCCGAGCCGGCCAGCGACACCGTCGCGGGGCCGCGGACGGTGGCGCGAATGTCGCCCGAGCCGGCGGACTTGATCGCAGCCTCTCGCGCGACCAGCGCCGCGGCATCGACATTGCCCGATCCGGCGAGGTTGAGCGAAAACTGCCCGGTCTGACCCGCAGTGGTAATGTTACCCGATCCGGAGAGCGACAGCCCGAGCGAGTCGGTCGCGACCTGCGCGATCCGGAGATTGCCCGATCCGGCGAGTCGGGCGTCGAAGCTGCTGCCGCGCACCTGGTCGATGGTGAGATTGCCCGAGCCGTCGAGTGATGCGGCGTTCAATCGGGGCAGCGTCACGAAGACGCGCGCCTTGCCGCGCTGCCACGTCGAGGAGCGTCGGCGCGAGATCGTGAGGCGATCACCGTCGCGGGTCACCGTGATCTTGTCGAGCACTTGCGGATCACCTTCGGCGCGCACGGCGAACCCGGCGCCGACACGCACATCGACATCGTCGCTGCCCGCCAGCTTCACGGCGGTGAAGTCGCGGACGGCATAGGTTCGCGTCGTGCCGGATCCCTGCGCCGCCACCTCCTGCCCTTCGATGTTGGCATTGTTGCCGCATGCGACCAGTGGCAGCAGCATCGCGAGAACCATCGTCCGCATCTGACATCTCCGCTTCGTGTGTTGTCTTGATAATACACACGAGAGGTGCGCACAAACGAAAAGAGGCGACCGTCGCCGGCCGCCCCTTCTGCACGCAACAGGGATGATGCCGCGTCAGGCGGGCACCTTGTCCTTGTTGTAGATCGCCGCGGCCTTGCGGAGGATGTCGAGGATCTTCTCCTGCGCGGCCGGCTCGTCGATCTGTTCCATCGCGGCGAGTTCACGCGCAAGGCGGCTGCACGCGCCTTCGAAGATCTGCCGCTCGGAATAGCTCTGCTCGGGCTGGTCGTCGGCACGGAACAGGTCGCGGACCACTTCGGCGATCGACGCGAGGTCGCCCGAATTGATCTTCGCCTCATATTCCTGCGCACGGCGCGACCACATGGTGCGCTTCACCTTGGGCTTGCCCTTGAGCGTTTCCATCGCCTCGCGCATCGTCTTGTCCGACGACAGCTTGCGCATACCGACCGATTCGGCCTTGTTGGTGGGAACGCGGAGCGTCATCCGCTCCTTTTCGAACCGCAGGACGTACAGCTCCAGCTGCATTCCGGCGATTTCCTGTTTCTGCAACTCGATGACGCGCCCGACGCCGTGCTTGGGGTAAACGACATAATCGCCGACATCGAAATGCAGAGCCTTGGCAGCCATAGGTGGCCTTTCCAATGTTGTGGCCCCAACGGACCCGACCGTGGCGCAAGCGCCGCGTTGCTGATCGGGCTGGGGCAAAAAGGTTGGACGTCTCCGGCGGACGCTAAGGAAGCGCCCGTGCCGGACGTATATAACCCACTCGCAACAAAATTTCCAGCCTGTTTAGGGCAGAGTCGCTGACGATGCGGAACTTTCTTACAATGCGCGCGTGTCGTGACGTGACAGCCAGGCGCGGACAATCGCGATTGTCTCGGCGGGTCGATCCGAAAAGGTGCCGTGTGCGGCGCCAGGAATCACGGTCACTTCCGCGCCGCCCGGGACGCGGGCCGCGAAGCCAAGTGCGGTAACCGGGCGCGCTTCATCATATTGGCCGACCATGAAAAGCGTGCGCTTGCCCTCGAGTTTCGCAAGCAGCGGCGTGCCGTCGTAATCGCGCAATGTGCCGGTCGAGACGAACTCGCTCTTGCCCCACATCGTCTCGTACAGGCGCTGGTCGAAGCCACGTCCCAGCGTCGACCGCATCGCCACGGGCGCATCTTCGCGGCGATTATAGTGGCGGTAAAAGACCTCGGTGGCCTGTTCGCACAGCGATGCCGCGGGCGGGGTGCCGCTTTCGCACGCCAGGAGCGTATCGCGGGTGACGGGCGGAAGCGCGGCGCGCAACGCATCGGCGTCGGCGAGCCAGGCGCGGGTGGTGATCAACGGGCCACCGAGGATCGTGCTGACCAATTCGGCCGGGCGGCGCGCGGCATATTCGAGCGCGATCGTTCCGCCCCAGCTGACGCCGCAGACGTGCCAGCGGGTGACGGCGAGTCCATGCCGGATCGCCTCCAGTTCGTCGACGAAGCGCGGCACGCGCCAATTGGCGGGGTCCTGCGGCCAGTCGGAACGGCCGCTGTCGAGCTGGTCGTAGAGGATCACCGCGCGCTGATCGGCGAGTTCCAGGGCGTCGAGCATCGCATTGTGGGTGCCGCCGGGACCGCCATGGATCAGCACCAGCGGCGGGCGCGGGCCGTTCAGGTCACCGTTGACGCGAACATAGATCCGCCCGCCGGGCACGGGCAGCATCGCTTCGCGATCGGGCGGCGGATAGGTAGCGTCGCGCGCGAACGCGGGGAGTGGGGCCAGCGCCGCCGCACCGCCGGCCAGCAGCGCACGGCGGGTCACCCGCATGTGCGTCAGTCGCCCTTGCCGGGCTCGGGCGAGAAGAACTTGTCGTACTTGCCCTCGACGCCCTTCAGTTCATCGGCGTCGGCCGGGGTCTGGTCCAGCTTGCGCGTGACGTTGGGCCATTGCGCCGAGAAGGTGTTGTTCAGCTCCAGCCATTGCTCCAGCCCGCTCTCGGTATCGGGAAGGATCGCCTCGGCCGGGCATTCGGGCTCGCAGACGCCGCAGTCGATACATTCCGACGGGTTGATGACGAGCATGTTCTCGCCTTCGTAGAAGCAGTCGACCGGACATACTTCCACGCAGTCCATATACTTGCAGCGGATGCAGGCGTCGGTGACGACATAGGTCATGGTCGGCTAATTCCTCACTTCTCGCGCGCCGCTTTCGCGCCGTCGGTGTCGCGCGTCAACGCTCCTGCTGATGAAACCGGTCCGGACAGGGCCAGTTCCTGATAACAAGCCTGCGCCTCCGGGGCCGGGCCGCGGCGCATCGGGAGCGCCTCGACCCGCAACACCCGCACGCGGCCCGCATGGAAGAAGGTGAGGATGTTGCCGATCCGCACGGGTGCATGTGCGCGGTCGATCACGCGACCGTCGATGCGGAAATGTCCATCGCAGGCGAGGGCCTGTGCGATGTCGCGAGTCTTCGCCAGCCGCGCGAACCACAGATAGCGGTCGAGCCGCATCGTCGGCTCGCCGGTCACCGCCCCATCAGTCCGGCAAGCGCGGCGAAGGCATTGGCCGGATCGGGTGCGGCGACCTTGGCACGCGGACGTCCGCGCCAGACGTAGTGCGGTGCCGTGTCGAGCGTGGCGACCGGACGGAAGCCCAGTTCGGCCATCAGTCGCGCGATCGTCGCGGGTTCCAGCCCGATCGACACCGCCAACGCGGGATCGGGTGCGAACGGCGTGCGGCCGTTCGCGCCGCGCGCGTCATGCGCGGCGCGCGCGACGCGTTCGACGAGGTCGATCCGCACCGCCTGCCCGCCGAGCGCGCGATGACCCATCAACGGCACCGCACCCGGCGTGCCGCGCGGCAGCGACGTCGCGCCCGCGGGCGGCACGGCGGGGATGGGCGTGCCGTACGCAGCGAGCAGCGCGCGACGCCATGCCTGCGCCGCGGGCTTGAGGAGGCGCGGATCGAACAGGTCGAGCGCGCCGATCGTGATCCGCTGCCGCCGCAGCCATTGCCGCTGTCCCGACGACAGCGCCTCGACCGCGTCGCGCAGCGGCAGGCGTTGGGCGAAGCCTGCGCCGGCCTCCATCGCTGCGGCGATGCTGCGCAGCACGGGCCCGGCTTCGGCAGCGCGCGTCGCCGTCGACAATGCCGCCAGCGCCGGGAGGGTGCGGGCGATCGTTGCCGTGGTCCAGAGCCGCAGCCGTTCGGCGACGCGGTTGCGCAAGGGTGGGTCGAGACAGTCGAGGGCTTCGTCGAGCGTTACCTGCGGGCGTGCGAGCGAGGTGCCGCGCGACAGGCGGGCGACGACCAGTGCGCTCCCTTCATTGTCTGCCTCTTCCGCACCGTTCGACAGGCTCTGCACGACCGGTTCGGCGGTACCGGACCTGGAAAGGTATCGCAGCCCGCTGACCGTAATCGTTCCGTCGTCACCGAGCGCGAAGCGCGCGTCGTCGCTGGCGATCAGCGCCTCGGCACGGCGGCGGCGCTCACCCGCGAGTCGCTTCTCGGCAGTGGCGAGCAGCAGGCGCTTGTCGTGCGCGCGCGCATCGGGGGCGACGACGAAGCGGAAACCGTCGAGTCGGCCGATCGTGTGGGTATCGATCGTCACCTCGCCCTGCGCGTCGATCTCGACCGGCAACATCCCGACGCCACCGCCGATCTTCTTCGCCAGCGCGGTGGTGCGCTTGTCGACGAAGCGCTGCGTCAGGCTGAGATGGAGTGCGTCGGAGAGCCGTTCCTCGATCTCCAGCGTGCGCGCCGCCCAGGTCTGCGGGTCGGCGAGCCAGTCGGGGCGCTGCGCGATATAGGCCCAGCTGCGGATCGCGGCGATGCGGCCGGCGATCGTCTCGACATCGCCTTCGGTACGGTCGAGCCGCGCGACCTCGTCGGCGAACCATTGGTGCGGGATATGGCCTTGCGACAGATAGCCGAACACACGTCCGACGAAGCGCGCGTGCGGATCGAGCCCGAGCTTGGCGAAATCGGGAATACCGCACGCCGCCCATAGCCGCGCGACATTGCCGCGCGCGCGGTCGCGGACGCCGGGTTCCTCGGCGAGCCGCTTGAGGATCTTGAGGTCGAGCGCCTCGGGCGCGGCGCGCAACGCGAGATCGTCGGGGCGCTGCGACAGGCTGGCGACCAAAGCGTCGATGCTCGACAGATCGGGCGTGCCGTTGCGCCAGTAGAGCCAGTCCAGTCGCGGGAAGCGGTGGCCCTCGATCGCGGCGACTTCCTCGGGTTCGAACGCGTCGGGGCCGTCCTCGGACAGCGCGCCGAACGTGCCGTCGCGCTGGTGTCGCCCGGCGCGGCCGGCGATCTGCGCCATCTCCGACACGCGCAAGCGGCGGCGTTGCTGGCCATCGAACTTGTGGAGCCCGGCAAAGGCGACATGCCCGACGTCGAGGTTGAGCCCCATGCCGATCGCGTCGGTGGCGACGAGGTAATCGACCTCGCCGGCCTGGAACATCGCGACCTGTGCGTTGCGGGTACGCGGCGACAGCGCGCCCATCACCACCGCCGCGCCGCCGCGCAGGCGCCGCAGCATCTCGGCGGTGGCGTAGACTTCTTCGGCGGAGAAGGCGACGATCGCCGAACGGCGCGGCAGCCGCGACAGCTTCTTCGCGCCGGCATAGCTGAGCGTCGAGAAGCGAGGGCGCTCGACGATCTCGATACCGGGCACCAGCGCACGCAACACCGGGCGCAGCGACTCGGAACCGAGGATCATCGTCTCCTCGCGACCGCGCGCGCGCAGGATACGATCAGTGAAGACATGCCCGCGCTCTCGGTCGCTGCCGAGCTGCGCCTCGTCGAGCGCGACGAACGCGACGTCCCGCTCCATGGGCATACTCTCGGCGGTGCACAGGAACCAGCGCGCGTCCTTCGGGACGATCCGTTCCTCGCCGGTGATCAGCGCGACGCGATCGGCGCCCTTGATCGCGACGACGCGGTCATAGACCTCGCGCGCCAGCAGGCGCAGCGGGAAACCGATCATGCCGCTGGAATGCGCGCACATCCGCTCGATCGCGAGATGGGTCTTGCCGGTGTTGGTCGGACCCAGCACGGCCGTAACGCGGGGTCGGTCGAAAGCCACCATGACCTGCCCTACATCGGATGTGTGGTGCGGGGATGCAATTGCTGCAAATCGGGCGCCTCCGGTTCGCCGTCCCAGATCAACGCTCCACCGCAGCGCGACGCTCCGAAGTGCGCGGTTAATTTGACTTTAGCGAATCACGTCCACAACGCTGCGCCTGACGCAGGTCGCCTGGGGCGGCATGCTTTTCGAGAGCGGGGCAGAAGCCGGCGTGTTCTTGCGCGAGCAACAGGGGCTGGAATGGGCAGGCGCGGGCGCGGGTACGCCCGGCCGCGTCGTCATGCCCGACGCCGATCGCGCCTGGCTGCATCGCGCGCGCGCTGCGGCGCGCGACGCCGATTGGGTGCCCGATCTCGGCCGCGATATCGGCAGCCTGACGTGGTGGCGCGGGCTGGCGACGTGCACCGCTTTGTGCGCGGGCGCGTGGTTCCTGTCGCCGGGCTTCCAGCCTTTAATCGGGGCGAGCGCGCCGGTGATGGGCGAGGCGGCGTTCGAGGAAGCGCGGACGCAGTCGTTCGCACCGCTCGCACTGGGGGCGACGACCGGGCGACGGATGGCGGCGGGGGCGCTGGTGCGTCCGCTGAGCGAAACTCCGGAGCGACCGCAGATCGAACTGACCGCGGCGCTGGGCGATGGCGATACGCTGGCGGGCACGTTGCAGCGCGCCGGGGTCGGCGGCGGCGAGGCGGCGCGCGTCGCGGGGCTGGTCGGGGCTGCGACGCTGCGGCCGGGGACGTTGCTGTCGCTGACGCTGGGGCGACGTCCGACCAAATTCCAGCCGCGTCCGCTGGAGAAGCTCGATTTCCGCGCCGCCTTCGATCTCAACATGACGGTGCTGCGCGCGGGCGAGGGGCTGACGGTGCTGCGCCGTCCGATTGCGATCGACCGCACCCCGCTGCATGTGCGTGGGATCGTCGGCGCGAGCCTGTACCGTTCGGCACGTGCGGCGGGGGTGCCAGCGCGCGTGGTCGAGAATTATCTCAAGGCGCTTGGCGCACATATGCCGATCGAGCGGATCGACTCGAGCGACACGTTCGACATCGTCGCCGACCAGCAGCGCGCCGCGACCGGCGAGGTCGAGGTCGGGCAGCTCCAATATGCCGGGCTCGATCAGGGGCGGCAGAAGGTGACGTTGGTGCGCTGGGGCGACCGCGACGGCACCGACGGTACGCTGATGGACCCCGGCGGGCAGGTCGAGCGGCGCGGGACGATGGGGATGCCGGTCGCGGGGCGGGTCACCTCGACGTTCGGGATGCGGATGCACCCGCTGCTCGGCTTCATGCGGATGCACAAGGGCACCGATATTGGCGCGCCGTACGGCAGCCCGATCTATGCCGCGATGGACGGCGTGGTGCAGTCGGCCGGGCGCGCGGGCGGTTACGGCAATTTCGTCAAGCTCGCGCACTCCGGCGGGCTGACGAGCGGTTACGGCCATATGAGCCGCTTCGCGGTGCGGGCGGGGATGCGCGTCGCACGCGGGCAGGTGATCGGCTATGTCGGGTCGACCGGCATCTCGACCGGGCCGCACCTGCATTGGGAAGTGTGGCGGAACGGGCAGCCGGTGAATCCGCGCAGCATCTCGATGAGCAGCCTGCAGGCGCTGCCCGCCGCGACGATCCGCGCGATGAAGGCGAAGATGGCGCGACTGCTCGACACGCCGCTGCGCTGATCTTGCGGGCGGCGAAGTGCCGACCCACATCGCTGTTTCCATGCCGCTTCATCTCACCAAGGTCGCGTTCGGCGCGGCGAGCGTCGACCTGCTTGCCGAGCGCTTGCGGGCGCGCGCCGCCGCCGGGCCCGTGTTCCTGACCACGCGCTATCTGCCCAAGCGCCACGAGGAAGTGGCGGGGCAGGGGTCGCTGTTCTGGATCATCAAGCACCAGCTGGTTGCGCGCTCGCCGATCCTGTCGTTCGGCGACGCCGAGGGTGGGCGCGTCGCGATCCATATCGATCCCGATCTGCGGCTGGTGCTGGCGCAGCCGCGGCGGGCGCATCAGGGCTGGCGCTATCTGGAGGCGGACGATGCGCCGGTCGATCTGGGCGGCGACGTCGCCGACGGACTTGCGGCGATGCCGCCGGTGCTGGTGGGGAAGCTGAACGAACTGGGGTTGATCTGACCCCTTTCGTCATTCCCGCGACGGCGGGAACCCAGAACCTCGGGTGTTCCGGTTCTTGCGATGGACCTGCGCGGGGATGACGGTTGGGCGGAGAGTCAGTCGTGCTTGCGACCGAAGTCGGCCGCGGCATCGTCCTGGCCCTGATCGACGATCGACCGCCGGATCGCGCGGGTTCGCGCGAAGCGGTCGTGGAGCGCGTCGCCGTCGCCCCAGCGGATCGCCCGCTGTAGCTGGCTCAGGTCCTCGCTGAAGCGTTGCAGCATCTCCAGCACCGCGTCCTTGTTCGACAGGAACACGTCGCGCCACATCACCGGGTCGGAGGCGGCGATGCGCGTGAAGTCGCGGAAGCCGCCTGCGGAGAATTTGATGACCTCCGACTGCGTCACCTGTTGCAGGTCATCGGCGGTCCCGACGATCGTATAGGCGATCAGGTGCGGCAGGTGGCTGGTGACGGCGAGGACCAGATCGTGGTGATCGGGGGCCATCCGCTCGACATCCGCGCCGATCCGCCGCCAGAAATCCTCGACGCGGATCGTCGCCGCCTCGTCGCTTTCCGGCAAGGGCGTGACGATGCACCAGCGCCCGCGGAACAGCGTCCCGAAGCCCGCTTCCGGCCCGCTCTGTTCGGTGCCCGCGACCGGGTGCGCGGGGACGACGCGCGCCGGGGGCAGCACCGCCGATAGCGCCTGCGCAACCGAGGCCTTGCAGCTCCCGACATCGCTGACGATTGCGTCGGTGGGCAAGTCGGCGGCGATCTCGGCCGCCACCGCGCCCATCGCACCGACCGGCACGCACAGGATCACCAGATCGGCGTCGGTGACCGCCGCCCCGGCACGATCGGCGACGTCGTCGAGCAGGTCGATGCGCCGCGCGACCTCACGCACGGCCGGGTCGGCGTCATGCCCGGTCAGCCGCACGGTCGGCATATATTGCCGCACCGCGCGCGCGATCGAGGAGCCGATCAGCCCGAGGCCGATGATCGAGACACGCGAAAACGGCAGCATCAGCCGCGCTCGATGCCCTTGTCGGGGGCGGTGGCATGGGCGGGGCTCGCACCACGCTCGACCAGGTCACGCAGTGCGGCGGCGACGCCGCGCGTCTCGGCCTCGGTACCGATCGTGATCCGCAGCCCCTGCGCAAGGCCCTGGCCCGGCAGCCAGCGGACGATATAGCCCGCATCCATCAGCCCCTTATAGGCGGTTTCGGCGGTCAGCGCGCCCTCGAACACCACCAGCACGAAGTTGGCCTCGCTCGGGATTGCGCGCAGCCCGGCGTTGCCCAGCTTGGTGACTTCGGCGGCGAACCACGCGCGCCACTCGGCATTGTGCGCACGGGTGTGCTCGACGAACGCGCGGTCCTCGACCGCGGCGACCGCGGCGCGCTGCCCGCCGATCGTGATGTTGAACGGAAGGCGGATGCGGTGCAGCGCCTGGACGATCTCCGCATGGGCATAACCCCAGCCGATCCGCTCGGCAGCCAAGCCGTGAATCTTCGAAAAAGTGCGCGTCACCAGGACGTTGCGCGCGGTCTTGGCCAGTTCCAGACCGCCATCGTCGTCCTGGTCGGCGAGGTATTCGGCATAGGCCTGGTCGAGCACCAGCAGCACATCGCCCGGCAGCGCCGCGTGGAGCCGCGCGATCTCGGTAGCAGGCGCGAAGGTGCCGGTCGGGTTGTTGGGATTGGCGACATAGACGACGCGTGTCCGATCGGTGACGCAGGCGAGGATCGCGTCGACATCGGTGGCATAGTCGCGGTCAGGCGCGATCACCGGGGTGGCGCCGACACGCCGCGTCGCGATCTCGTAGACCGCAAAGCCGTAACGGACGAAGATCACCTCGTCGCCCGGCCCGGCATACGCCCCTGCGGCAAGATGCAGGATCTCGTCCGAGCCGTTGCCGTAGATGATCCGCGCCGCGTCGAGCCCGAAGCGCGCCGCGATCGCCTCGCGCACGATCGCGCCGCTGGCATCGGGGTAACGCTCCAGCGTGTCCGCCGCCGAGGCGTAGGCCGCACGAGCGGCGGGCGAGGTGCCGAGCGGGTTCTCGTTCGACGACAATTTGGCGACGGTGCGTCCGTCGTCGGTGGTCGAGCGCCCCGGAATGTACGGGGCGATGTCCATGATCCAGGGCTTGGGAGCGGGCGCGTTCGTCATGGCCGATGCGGGTAGCGCGCGCGCGCCGCGGGGGAAGGGGCAGGCGCGCCTATAGCGGTGCGTCGGGCTTGTAGCCGACCTCGGCGATCGAGGTGCCATCGGGGTTCTTGCCGTCGCGGTACAGCGCGTTGACCTTCTGGCGTTGCGCCCAGGTCAAATTTTCCCAATTCTTGCGGTCGATGCTCGGATGACGTTCGCCGATCGCGGCGGCGCGCTGGCGGCCGCCTCTGGATGCGGCGCTGCGCTGCTTCGCGCGCTCCGCCAGATTTGTTTTCAGCGCGTCGTCGAGCGCGCCCGCGTTGACGATCTGCTCGAGCTTGTCGAGGAACGCCATGAATCTGGCTTCTGGTATGTGGTTCGTCGCCGATCCGCTGAGCGCAAGCGGGGTGCCGCCCAGCTTGACCGTGAAGGCGACGACGCCGTTCTGGGCCTGCCACCAGCGGCCGCCGCCGTTGATCGTACGGCGTTCCGCGAATTGCTCGCGCGTCCGCACAATGCCGTCGAGCAATGGACGGCGCGTTTTCTCGAGATCGTCGGACCGCACGGCGAACGCCTCGGCAAGACCTTCGTTATCGATGAAGCCGGCGAGTGAATCCATCATTCCCATCTGCGCCTCCCTGGCTCTCGAACTGGCGCTAGGTGGCGCGCGTTACCGATCGGTCAACGTGGGTGGCTAATCGATCAGTGCAGATTAGCTGTGTCGGACGGAAGTCATTCCACCGCGCGCGAAAGGATCAAGGAACTTGTCTGGCGCGATAAGGCGTAAAAATAACGATAAATCAAGTGGCTGCAACGCCAATCGATGCGATCTGGACTAATAGGTCGAGAGCGTAGAACCAGAAAGTATTGTGATAGCCGTTTTCACGCGATCATCATTTCCACCATTCTGGGTAAACACATTCAACGAAGTTCGTGAAACCGACGATAAGGGGGCCGGGTCATTCCTTAATTGTCATTAACCGTATCTACGAGGCAGCGATGTCGCGCGAGGTGCGCCGATCGGAGTAAGCTACGATGTCGATCACGAAGAAGGCGGCGCTTGCCGCGATGTTGCTGTGCGGGGCAACGATCACGGCCACCAGCGCCAATGCCGCCACGCCGATCAGTCTCGACGCCGGGTCGGTCAGCACCAGCGGTCCGACCGATTACGCCAGCTTGCTGGGCAATCTGGCGAAGTTCGACAGCAGCCTTGGCGCGTTGACCGCCGCCTACCTGACGGTCGGCTATTCGTTCCAGTCGACGATCACCGTTTCGGCGACCACCGACTCCACCGGCCGCGTTCGCACGGAATCGGCGGCGCAGTTCCTGTCGAGCGACGCGGGGGTCAAGTCGGTCCTCGACACGCTGGTCAACACCACCAGCGCCGGGATCGGAACCGCGGACCTGTCCCCGGCCGCCTATGACCTGCTGGGCACGAGTTCGATCTACTCGGTCGGGCCGAGCTCGACATCGTCGCAGATTTTCGCCAGTAATGCATCGACGTCACAGGTTTTCGCGATCACCGGTGCGTCGCTGGCCGCGTTCGTCGCCAACGGCGGCGGCTCGTTCGACGTCTCGGCCAAGACGCTGACCGGGCTGCTGCTGTCCGCGACCGGCGGCAACGCCGCGGCGGCGCAGCAGACCAGCGCCACCTCCACGGTGGGCATCCGCTACGAATATGTCGCCGCGCCGGTGGCTGAGCCAGCGACCTGGGCGCTGATGATCCTGGGCTTCGGCGTGGTCGGGTACAGCCTGCGCCGTCGTTCTGCCACGCTCAAGCTGGTCTGACGACCGACACCGTCCGATTCCCGCGCCGACATGGCGTCGGGGATCGGGTGACCGGGTGGCGGTGCCGCCATCTCGACACCGGCACCTACGGGCGGGTAAAGGCGGCGGCTCGATGCTCACCACGCCTTCCTCGCTCGATCAGCGGTTCGGCCTGTCGCGGCGTGTCGTGCTGCCGGGGTCGCTCAGGCTCGACGGCGGCGCGCTGCTCGCGCCGGTCGAGATCGCCTATGAAACCTATGGCACGCTGGCGGCGGACGGCGGCAATGCGATGCTGGTCTGCCACGCGCTGACCGGCGATCAGCACCTTGCCAGCGCGCATCCGCGCACCGGCAAGCCGGGGTGGTGGCAGCGGATGGTCGGGCCGGGCAAGCCGATCGACACCGATCGTTATTTCGTCATCTGTACCAACGTGTTGGGTTCCTGCATGGGCTCGACCGGACCGGCAAGCGTCGATCCGTCGACCGGGCGACCGTATGCGATGGCGTTTCCGGTCATCACGATCCGCGACATGGTGCGCGCACAGGCGCTGCTGCTCGATCATCTGGGGGTGGCGCGGCTTGCGGCGGTCGTCGGCGGATCGATGGGCGGGATGCAGGCGCTGAGCTGGGCGGCGACCTTCCCCGAACGCGTCGAGCGATGCGTCGTCCTCGCTTCGACCGCGCGGCATTCGGCGCAGAATATCGCCTTCCACGAGGTCGGGCGGCAGGCGGTGATGGCCGATCCGAACTGGCGCGGCGGCGACTATTACGACAGCGACCCGCCCGCCGCCGGGCTGGCGGTGGCGCGGATGGCGGCGCACATCACCTATCTGTCCGAGGCGGGACTGACCGAGAAGTTCGGCCGGCGCCTGCAGGCGCGCGCGCAGAAATCCTTCGGATTCGACGCCGATTTCCAGGTGGAAAGCTATCTGCGGCATCAGGGCCTTGCGTTCACGGACCGGTTCGATGCCAACAGCTACCTCTACATCACCCGCGCGCTCGACTATTTCGATCTGGCCGAGGAGCATGGCGGGCTGCTCGCCAACGCCTTCCGCGGCACGGCGACGCGCTTCTGCCTCGTCAGCTTCGACACCGACTGGCTGTACCCGACCGCCGAGTCGCGCAGCATCGTCCACGCCCTGATGGCGGCGGGCGCGCCGGCGAGCTTCGTCGAGCTGTCGAGCCCGTTCGGGCATGACGCCTTCCTGCTCGACTCACCTGAGCTGGACCGTGTGATCCACGGTTTCCTGAGTGCCGGTCGATGAGTTTGCGTCCGGACCTCGCGATCATCGCCGCGCATCTCCCCGCGGGCGCACGCGCGCTCGATATCGGATGCGGCGACGGCGAGTTGATGGCGGCGCTGCGCGACGAACGCGGCGCGGACGTGCGCGGACTGGAACTCGATCCGGGCAATGTCGCGGCGGCGGTCGGGCGTGGGCTGTCGGTGATCCAGGGCGATGCGGATGTCGATCTGGCGGGCTATCCCGACCAGAGCTTCGATTATGCTATCCTCAGCCAGACGCTGCAGACCGCGCGCGCGCCCGACCGGGTCCTCGACGAATTGCTGCGGATCGGACGGTTCGCGTTCGTCAGCTTTCCCAATTTCGCGCATTGGCGCGTGCGGCTGTCGCTCTTGTGGGGCGGACGGATGCCAGTCACCCGGCTGCTGCCCGAACGCTGGTATGACACGCCCAACATCCACCACCTGACGATCGACGATTTCCGCGCGCATCTCGCCGAGCGCGGGGTGATCGTGGAGGGAGCGTGGTTCTTGTCCGGGGACAAGCAGACCGGCGGCGCGGCGGCGAACTTTCTCGCCGAACATGCGATCTTCCTGCTGCGTCGGGAACAAAGACCACTTGATCGCGGTTAAGCGGCCGTGACTGGAACCCCGACATGACCGCGACCGCGCTGATCGTCGAGGATGAGATCTTCGTCGCGTTGGATCTCGAACGCATTCTGGAAGATGCCGGCTATCAGGTAGCGGCGATCGCCGCCGACTCATCGTCGGCGTTGAAGGCGGCGCCGGGGTGCGGTTTCGCGTTCGTCGACGTCAACCTTCGCGACGGGCCCACCGGTCCCGAGATCGCGGAGCGGATCGCGCGCGACCACGGGGTGAAGGTGGTGTTCGTCACCGCCAATCCCGGCCAGATCACCAATCGCGACGCGGCACTTGGTTACGTCCGCAAGCCGTTCAACGAGGAATCGATCCTCGCGGCGGCGCGCATTGCCGCGCAGGCGGACGCTTCCGGGGTCGAATGCGTCGACTTCGTGCGCTGGACGCCGTCCGCCTGACGGGCTCACGCTAAGCGTTCGATCGTCATACCGGGCCGGAGACGCTATCCGGTTCTCTTTGCTGTCGACGCTGCCGATTTCAGCGGCTGAACGCCACCCGCGGTAGCCGCGCCGTCACTTCCAGTCCGCTCTCGGGCCAATTGCGCACGATGGCGCCGCCCAACTGGCGCGCGGCGCTCATCTCGATCAATTGCGAACCGAACCCCTCGTGCTCCGGCGATCCGGATAGCAGTGGGCCCCGCGTTCGCACCAGTGCAGCACCATGTCGCTGCCTTCCGCCGCGATCGTCAGCGCGACCCGGCCGTCGGCGACCGACAGAGCGCCATATTTGCTCGCGTTGGTCGCAAGCTCGTGGAAGATCAGCGCCAGCGGGGTCGCGGCGCGATCGTCGACCGCGACATCCTCGCCGGTGATCGCGATGCGCTCTCCGGCGTGCGTCTGATACGGCGAAAACAGCTCCGTCAGCAGCCCGTGCAGGCTGTCCTGACGCAGCGCCGGCCGCGACTGGTCGCTGTGCGGGCGGACGAAATCGTGCGCGCGGCCGAGCGCGGTAATCCGCTGGCGCAGCTCGGCGAGCAGCCCCGCCAGTTCCGGATGCGTGCGCCCGGTGAGATGCACCAGCCCGGCGACGACCGAGAAGATGTTCTTGATCCGGTGGCTCAGCTCCTGGCTGACGATCTCGCGCTGTTCGAGCGCGATCCGCTGCTCGTGGATATCGGTGCAGGTGCCGAACCAGCGCGTGATCGCCCCCGCGGCATCACGGATCGGCAACGCGCGGCCGAGCACCCAGCGATAGGTGCCGTCGTGATGACGGAGGCGATACTCGATCTCATACGGATCGCCGGTCGCCAGCGAGTGGCGCCACGCGGCCCAGGCGCGCTGTTGATCGTCGGCGTGGAACATGCCGTTCCACGCCTCGCCATCGGTCGACCCCTCGGGCATTCCGGTAAAGGCGTACCAGCGCGCGTTGTAGTAATCGTGGAAACCGTCGGGAAGCGTCGACCACACCATCTGCGGCATGGTGTCGGCGAGGACGCGGAAGCGCGTCTCGCTCTCGGCCGCCTGGCTGCGCGCGCGGCGGAGCGAAGCGCGCCGTGCCGCGCCGTCGCGCGCATCGCGCAGCCGGGCGAGGACGTTGGCGGCGAGCACCGTCAGCCCCTCGCGTTGCAGCGCGGTCAGCCCCTCGGGATGCGGCACCGTGTCGAGCACGCACAGCGAGCCCATCGGGAAGCCGTCGTCGGAGATCAGCGGCGCACCGGCGTAGAAGCGCAAGTTCATCTCGCCGGTGACCAGCGGGTTGGTGGCGAAGCGCGGGTCGGCGGTGGCGTCGGGCACGACCATCAACCCGCTGTCCCACATCGCATGGCCGCAGAACGACTGTTCGCGCGGCGGCTCCGGCCCGTCGGGCAGGCCGGTGCGCGCCAGGAAGGTCTGGTGATCGGTGTCGAGGATGCTGACGATGCCGACCGGCACGCCGCACAGATGTGCGGCGAAATCGGTGATCTGCTTCAGCGCCGCGGCACCGCGCAGCGAATCGACATTGTATTCGGCAAGCGCCCGCGACCGCCTCGCCTCGTCAAGCGCCTCGGGGCAGATCTGCGGACGGGCGAGGACTTCGGCCATTTAGAACGGCACGTCGTCGTCGAGATCGTCCGCGAAGCCGCCGCCATAATTGCCGCCCCGCGCGCCGCCGCCGGTCCCGCCGGCACCGCCGGTGCTGGCGCCACCACGCGCACCGCCACCGCTGCTGCCGCCCCGTGCACCGCCGCCGTAGCCGCCACCGCCGCCGAAATCGTCGCCGCCACCGAAGTCGTCACGGCCGCCGCCGCCACCGCCACCCGAATTGCCGCCAGGGCCGTCGAGCATCGTCAGGACCGAGTTGAACCCCTGCAGCACGACCTCGGTGCTATACTTGTCATTGCCCTGCTGGTCCTGCCACTTCCGCGTCTGGAGCTGGCCCTCGATATAGACCTTGCTGCCCTTGCGCAGGAAGCGCTCGGCGACGTTTGCCAGCCCTTCGTTGAAGATCGCGACCGAATGCCATTCGGTCTTTTCCTTCTTCTCGCCGGTGTTGCGATCCTTCCACGATTCCGACGTCGCGATGCGCAGGTTCACCACCTTGCCGCCGTTCTGGAACGAGCGCGACTCGGGATCGCGCCCGAGATTGCCGACGAGAATGACCTTGTTGACGCTGCCTGCCATGGGATCCTCTTAGAGACCGGCGAACGTCGCCAGCCAGAATGTGATCCCCGCCATGACATAGGCGGTCGCGAAAAGGTAGCCGAGCATGAAGATCGGCCACTTCCAGCCGTTCGTTTCTCGCCGCGTCACGGCGATCGTGCTGATGCATTGCGGGGCGAAGACGAACCACATCAGGAAGGCAAGCGCAGTGGGGAGCGACCAGCGCCCGCGCAGATGATCGACGAGGCTCTTCGCACCGGAGGCGTCTTCGGTATCGTCGATCGCATAGGCGGTGCCGATCGCCGCGACCGCGACCTCGCGCGCCGCCATCGCCGGGATCAGCGCCAGCGCGATGTCGTGGTTGAAGCCGATCGGTCGGACGATGACCTCCAGCCCGCTCGCGATCCGCCCGGCCACCGAATAGTCGACCTGTTTCTGCCCGGCGGGCGCCTGCGGGAAGCTGAGCAGCGCCCACAGCACGATCGTGGTGAGCGCGATCGTGGTGCCCGCGCGCTTCAGGAAGATCGCTGCGCGGCTCCATAGCCCGATCGCGATGTCGTGGAGCCGCGGCATCTGATATTTGGGCATTTCCATCATGAAGCCCGAGCTTTCGCCCTTGGTCACGGTGCGGCGGAGCAGCAGCGCGGCGACGAACGCGCCGCCAATCCCCATCAGATAGAGGCCGAGTAGCACCAGCCCCTGCAGCCCGACGAACGGCACCACCTGGCGCGCCGGGATGAATGCGCCGATGATGATCGTATAGACCGGCAGCCGTGCCGAGCAGGTCATCAGCGGCGCGATCAGGATCGTGGTCAGCCGGTCCTTCTCGTCGTCGATCGTGCGCGTCGCCATGATCCCGGGCACCGCACAGGCGAAGCTGGAGAGCAGCGGGATGAACGCGCGCCCCGACAGCCCGACTCCGGCCATCAACCGGTCCATCAGGAACGCGGCACGGACCATATAGCCCGACGCCTCGAGCACGAGGATGAAGAGGAACAGGATCAGGATCTGCGGCAGGAAGACGACCACCGCGCCGACCCCGGCGATGACGCCATCGGTAAGCAGGGAACGAAGGAAACCGTCGGGCATCATGCCCTTGATCGCGGCTTCGAGCGCGGCGAACCCATCCTCGATCATCGAGATCGGCGCTTCCGACCAGCTGAACACCGCCTGGAACATCACGAACAGCAAGGCGACCAGCAGGATCGGGCCGAACACCGGATGGAGCGCGACGCTGTCGAGCGCATGATGCCAGCGGCGCGTCGGCGTCTCGCTGATCGTCGCCGCCTGCGACAAGGCGCGCGCGCGGCGTTGCAGCGTGCGGATATCCTCGGCCGGTGCGGTCGGCGCGACCGGCGCGGCGGCGGTGCCGACCAGCCCGGTCAGCGTGGCGCGCAGCACGTCGATCCCGCGTCGGCGCACCGCCACGGTCGGGACGACCGGGACGCCCAGCTCGCGCTCCAGCACCGCCGGGTCGAGTACCAGCCCGTCGCGCTCGGCGAGGTCGATCATGTTGAGGGCGATCACCACCGGCAGCCCAAGCGCGATCAACTGCATCGCGAAGCGCAGATGGTTGTCGAGATTGGCGGCGTCGAGGACGACGACCAATGCGTCGGGGCGCCGCTCACCATTCTGCGCGCCGAGCAGCACGTCGCGCGTCACGCGCTCGTCGGGGGACGAGGGCTCGAGGCTATACGCGCCGGGCAGGTCGACGAGTTCGACCGGCCGCCCGTCATCGAGCGCCAGGCGGCCCGAATGACGCTCGACGGTGACGCCGGGGTAATTGCCGACCTTTTGACGCGCGCCTGTCAGCGCGTTGAACAGCGCACTCTTGCCGGCATTGGGGTTGCCGACCATCGCGACCAGCGGGGGCATTTCCATCACGCGCAGCGCCAGTGGCGCGTCACTCGGCGGCCAGCGGCTCGACCGACACGCGGATCGCACCGGCGACCGGACGGCGCAACGCCACCGTCATCCGCCCGATCCGACACGCGACCGGTCCGGCACCGAGCCGCGCGCGGTGCAGCACCTGCACCGGCACACCGGAATCGAACCCCAGTTCACGAAGCCGCCGCGCCTCGGGCGTGGCGAGCCGCGACCAATCGATGTCGTCGATGATGGCGGCCTGATGCCGCGGGAGCGTTTCGAGGCTGATGGGCGTGGTCACCCGGCTTCTATAAGCGCAATGAGATTGATTATCAATTAGCGATTGACCCGGATTGCTCGTCAGACCACCGGATAGCGCAGCCGGCCTATGAAGCGGCTGAGGCTTGGGCGGTGCTGCGTCCGGCGGGTGAATTGCGCCTTGGCATTCTCGAAGCGCATGATCCCGTCGATGCGGCGCGCGAGGAAGGCGCGGGTGTCCGCCTGCTCCTCGCTGTCGTCGTCGAGGAAGACGGTGGTGGTCGCGGCATAGACCGCCAGCAGCATCGCGCGCTTCGTATAGTGATTGTAATCGGTTGCCGTGTCGCCGGCGAGCCGCCACATCGCATCGACGCTGCGCCAGCCGAGCCGCGCGGCGGCGGCGACGTTGACGGGCAATGCGAGGATCGCGCGTGCGCGGCGCAGCGCCTCGCGCTCGGGAGCGAGCACCGCCAGCCGCGCCTCGACCAGCGACGTGATCCGCTGGCGGATCTTCATCGTCGCGAGCGTCGCCGGGGGAAGCGCCGCGACCATCTCGGTGTCGACATGCGCGAACCAGGCGTCGATCATCGCGACCGCACCATCGGCGAAGGCGAGTCGCGCGACATCGGGGTCGATGCCCTGTTGCTCGGCGGCGAGGTCCCGCGCGGTGTCGCCCCAGCCATCGAACGCGGCGTTGGCGGCGATCGCGGGGGCGAGCCGCGCGCGAACCTCGTCGAGTGTCAGGTCTTCCGGCATCAGGTCCTGGGTCATCGCATCTCCTCCGGCACCGGATTGACGGGCACGGTCTCCGTAGCATTGCGGCGCGTGTCACGCACCAGCACCAATGCCGCAGCGATCATCGCGATCCCCACGAAATCGGGTGCGCCGAGCGCTTCGCCGAAATGCACCCAGCCGATCGTCGCCGCCACCGCCGGCTGGATCAGCAACGCCAGCCCGATCACCAGCGGCGAGAGGCGACCGAGCGCGTAGATCATGCAGCCCTGGCCGAGTAGCTGGCAAACCAAGGCCAGCGCGATCAGCGGGGTCCAATGCTGCGGCATGATCTGCTCGCCGAGGGTGAGCGCATAGCCGAGCAGCGGGAGCAGCGAGGCGAGCGACGACAGCGCCAGCGCCGGCCAAGGCGCGAGCGCGCGGCGCACGTCGGACATCAGGATGAAATAGAGCGCGTAGAGCACCCCCGCGACGATGCACAGCAGGTCGCCCGCCAGATGCCGCGGATCGAGCTGGTACGATCGCCCCATCAACAGCATTGCCCCCGCCGCGGCGAGCAACAGCGCGACCCCTTGCATCCGCGTCGGCCAGGCGCGCGCGACGAGGAACCCCCAGAGCGGGAAGAGGAAGGTCGCCGAATTGCCGAGCAACGTCGCATTGGCCATCGTCGTGTGGAGGATGCCGAGGTGCCACGTCCCCAGATCGGCGGCGAAGGCGACGCCGGCGAGCGCGACGAACAACCACACGCGTCGTGACGATGGCATCGTCGTGGGCTTGCGGGTGGCGAGCGCGATCGCCGCGAGCACCGGGACGGCGAGCGCCATCCGCCAGAAGGCCGCCCCGACCGGCCCGGTATCGGCGACGCGGACGAACAGCGGCCCGAACGCGAGCGCCGCATTCGCGACGATCACCGCGACGAGCGCGGGCGCGGTGCTGGTGGGGGCGGGGCGGGTCATGATCCTCGGATGCTTTCGTTCGTCGCGGCTGTTGGCAGTGACCCTGCGGCCACCTTCGTCATTCCCGCGAAGGCGGGAATCCAGAACCTCCAACGCTTGTGGCTCTTTCGATGACCTGCGCGTCTGGATTCCCGCCTTCGCGGGAATGACGGCCTTTGACTATGCAATGATCGGCTTCGTTACGCCGCCTCGGCAAGCAGCTTCTTCGCCTCCGCGCCGGTCCAGTCCAGGTCGCCGGTCACGCGCCAGATCTCCTTGCCGTCGGCGCCGTACAGGATCGTCGTCGGCAGGTTCGCGCCATAGCCGGTGCTCAGCCCCAGCTTCGGATCGAGGAACGGGCGCAGGTTCGCGAATTTGCGCTGCGCGAGGAAGGCGGTGGCCTTGGCCGTCTCCATGTCCTGGCTGATCGCGAGCACCGGCAGTTTGTCGCCCAGCGTCGCGGCGGCGGCGTCGAGCGTCGGCATTTCCTTGACGCACGGCGCGCACCACGTCGCCCACAGGTTGACCAGCACGGGCTTGCCCTTGAACGCCGCAAGGGTGGTCGCCGCGCCGCCCGCCGCCGGCGTGAAGGAGACGTCGGGCGCTGCCTCGCCCTTGTGGCTGCGGTCGATCTTGTCGACCTTCGGCGCGGCGGCGGCGGGGACTTCGTCGCTGCTCGCCGCCTCCGCTTGCCCCCGCTTGCCCGTTGCCCTGGGACGGCTTATCGCACGCGGCGATAGCCAGCGCGGTGCCGAGGAGACAGACGATCGCGACGCGGGATGCCATGAGCGGTTCCAACCAGATGTGGGGCGGGCGGTTCGCCGAAGGCCCGGCTGCGGTGATGCGCGAGATAAACGCGTCGATCCCCTTCGACAAGCGCATGTGGAAACAGGATATCGCCGGCAGTCGTGCGCACGTCACGATGCTGGGCGAGCAGGGCATCGTCGCCGCCGAGGACGCCTCGGCGATCCGCGATGGGCTGGAGCAGGTCGCCGCCGGCTATGCCGCGGACGGCGTGCCCGACGATCTGGCGATGGAAGACATCCATATGCTGACCGAGGCGCGGCTGTCCGCCGCCATCGGTCCGGCCGCCGGGCGACTCCACACCGCGCGCAGCCGCAACGATCAGGTCGCGACCGACTTCCGGCTCTGGGTGCGCGACGCCACCGATCAGGTGCTGGCGGCGCTCGACGCGCTCGATGGCGCGCTGCTTGCGCGGGCGGAGGAACATGCCGGCAGCGTGATGCCCGGCTTCACGCACCTGCAGTCGGCGCAGCCGGTGACGCTGGGCCACCACCTGATGGCCTATCACGAGATGGTGTCGCGCGACGTCAGCCGCTTCCGCGACAATCGCGCGCGCGGCAATCTGTGTCCGCTCGGCGCCGCGGCGCTGGCAGGGACCGGTTTTCCGGTCGACCGCCATGCGACCGCCGCCGCGCTCGGCTTCGACGGGCCGACGCGCAACAGCCTCGATTCGGTCAGCGACCGCGACTTCGCGCTCGATTACCTGACCGCCGCCGCGCAATGCTCGCTCCATCTCAGCCGACTGGCCGAGGAGTTCGTGTTGTGGGCGTCGCAGCCGTTCGGCTTCGTCTCGCTCAGCGACCAATGGTCGACCGGCAGCTCGATCATGCCGCAGAAGCGTAACCCCGACGCCGCCGAGCTGGTGCGCGGGCATAGCGGACGGATCACCGGCTGCCTCGTCAGCCTGATGGTGACGATGAAGGGGCTGCCGCTGGCCTATTCGAAGGACATGCAGGACGACAAGCCGCCGGTGTTCGAGTGCCACGACCTGCTGGCGATCTCGATCGCGGCGATGACCGGCATGATCGAGAGCGCGACCTTCCGCGCCGACCGGATGCGTGCGCTGGCCGAAAGCGGCTTCGCGACCGCGACCGACCTTGCCGACTGGCTGGTGCGCGAGGCCGACGTGCCGTTCCGCGAGGCGCATCACATCACTGGCCGTGCGGTGGCGCGGGCCGAGGCGCTGGGCTGCACGCTCGACAAGGTGCCGCTCGCCGACCTGCAGGCAATCGACGCGCGGATCACCGACGCGGTGTACGGCGTTCTTTCGGTCGATGCGTCGGTGGCGAGCCGCAAGAGCTTCGGCGGCACCGCACCCGACAACGTCCGCGCCGCGATCCGGGCGGCGCGGACGTGAGGGCGCTGCTGATCCCCGCCACGCTCCTGCTCGCCGCCTGCGGATCGACGCAGGCGCTGAAGCCGGCGCCGGGGCAGGCCATGCCGGTCACGCCGTATGGCGCGGCGCAACAGCCGGCGGTCGCCGACCTGCTGACCCCCTCGGTCCAGGCGCGGCCGCAGCGGACCGGGGAAGTGTTGAAAAGCTCGCAGAAACGGGAGCCCGACCCGTTCGATCTTCCCCCACGCTGACGATTATCTGCGAGTGACCATGGACCATTTTCATTACCGTGACGGCGCGCTGTGGTGCGAGGGCGTGCCGCTGACCCGCATCGCCGACGAGGTCGGCACCCCCGTCTACGTCTATTCCGCCGCCGCCTTCCGCGCGCAGGCCCGTGCGTACCGCGATGCTTTGTCGGGCGTCCCCGACGTGCATCTCGCCTATGCGATCAAGGCCAATCCGAACGTCGCGGTGCTGCGCGTCGTCGCCGCCGAGGGTTATGGCGCCGACGTCGTCTCCGGCGGCGAAATGGCGCGCGCGCTGGCGGCGGGCATCCCGGCGAGCGGCATCGTCTTCTCGGGCGTCGGCAAGACCCGCGCCGAACTGCTGCGCGGACTGGAGGCCGGGATCGGCCAGTTCAACCTCGAGCTGGAAGAGGAAGGCGTCGTCCTCGCGCAGCTCGCGCACGAACGCGGGCTGACCGCGCGCGCCGTGCTGCGCGTCAATCCTGACGTCGATGCCGGAACGCACGCCAAGATCTCGACCGGCCGCAAGGAGAACAAGTTCGGCGTGCCGATCGACCAGGCCCCCGCAATGTACGCGCGGCTCAGCGGTCTGCCGGGGCTGTCGATGCAGGGCGTCGCGATCCATATCGGCAGCCAGTTGTTCGATCTGGCGCCGCTGGAGGCGGCGTACCGGCGGGTCAAGCTGTTGGTCGATGACCTGCGCGCCGCCGGGCACGCGATCGCGCGCGTCGATCTCGGCGGTGGGCTGGGCGTCCGCTACAAGGCGGGCGACGATCCACGCACCCCGGCCGAATATGGCGCGATGGTCGAGCGCGTGACGAAGGGCTGGGACGTCCAGTTGATGTTCGAGCCGGGCCGCGTGATCGCAGGCAGTGCCGGCGTGCTGTTGACGCGCGTGATCTGGGTGAAGCCGGGGGTGGTGCATCCCTATGTGATCGTCGACGCGGCGATGAACGATCTGGCGCGTCCGGCGCTGTACGACGCATGGCACGATGTCGATGCGGTGATCCCGACCGGCGAGCGGATGACGGCGAACGTCGCCGGCCCGGTGTGCGAGACCGGCGATACGTTCGCGATGGCGCGCGACATGGACGCGGTGCAGGGCGGCGACCTCGCCGTGCTGCGTACTGCCGGGGCGTATGGGGCGACGATGGCGTCGACCTACAACAGCCGCGCCTTGGTGCCCGAGGTGCTGGTGGATGGCGACCGCTATGCGGTGGTCGCCGACCGGATCGCCGCGGAGACGATCCTCGCCGCGGAGCGCGTGCCGGAGTGGTTGTAAGAGCGGCGCTGCGCTCACCCGTCAACTGTCACCCCGGCGGAGGCCGGCGTGCAGTGGCGAGCCGCGCGCATTATGCGGCGACGTCCCCCAACTGGGCCCCGGCCTCCGCCGGGGTGACGGGAAGTGACGGGAGGGCCTCTGGTCGTCATTGCTTCGCTCCGCTCGCAATGACGGCTTGGGGATGCACGGTATGACGCTCCACAGCCTCCCGCTGTTCGTCCGCTTGAACGGCCGCCCGGTGATCCTCGTCGGCGACGGTGAGGCCGCCGCGCCGAAGCGGCGCTTGCTCGAACGCGCTGGCGCGATCGTCGTCGGTGAGGACCACCCCGACGCCCGGCTCGCGATCGTCGCCGACGACGATGAGGCGGTGACGCGGCTCAAGGCGCGCGGCGTGCTCGTGAATGCGGTCGATCGCCCCGAATTGTGCGACTTCACCTTGCCCGCGATCGTCGACCGCGCGCCGGTGCTGGTCGCGATCGGCACCGGCGGCGTGTCCGCAGGATTGGCGGCGGCGGTGCGGCAGCGGCTGGAGGCGGTGCTGCCCGCGTCGCTCGGACGGCTCGCCGAGGCGCTGCATGGCGCACGCGCGGCGTTGCGCGCGGCACTGCCGGATGGCGGCGCGCGGCGACGCGCGATCAGTGCCGCGCTTGCTCCCGGCGCCGCGCTCGATCCGCTCGCCGACTATGACGGGCGTGATGCCGCCGAAGCGGTGCTTGCCGGAGCCGCGACGACCGGTGTCGTGCGGCTGGAACTCGCCTCGCGCGACCCCGACGACCTGACGCTGCGGCAGGCACGGCTGCTCGCCGCCGCCGACCGCGTCACGCATCGCGCCGACGTGCCCGCCGCGATCCTCGATCGTGTGCGCGCCGATGCCGCGCGCGAGCAATGCGACGAAGCGCCGACGCACGGCACCGGGCTGACCGTCGATATCGGGATGCGATCATGAGCGGTGTGGCATGGTGCGTCGGCAACGACGGCACCGTCGAGAAGGTCGCGCCCAAGGCGGCGATGGCCACCGAAGCGGCGTTCCTGTGGGTGCATCTCGCCTCCAACGCCACCGAGGCGCAGGCGTGGCTTCGTGACGACGCCGGGCTCGATACGTTCACCGTTGACGCGCTGACCGCCGCCGAGACGCGGCCGCGCGCCGAGAAGATCGGCCACGGCGCGTTCGTCAACCTGCGCGGGCGCACCGACGAGCCGCTCGATACCTCGGACGTGCTCGCCTCGATCCGCATATGGGCCACCAAGGGCCGCGTCATCACCGTGTCGCGCAAGCGGTTGGTGACGCTGGCGCGGGTCGAGGAAGAGATGGAGCGTGGCGAGTTGCGCGATCCGGGCGACCTGATCGCCGCGATCGCCACCGCGATCACCGAGGATCTCGATCCGGTCGTCGCCGATCTCGGCGACGGACTCGACGATTGCGAGCAGAAGCTGAGCGCGCACCATGTCTTCGAGCTGCGCCGCGCGGTGACGCGGATGCGCTCGGAAGCGATCAACTACCGCCGCTTCCTCAGCCCGCAGCGTGCGGCGCTCGAAAGGCTGGCGACGTTGCCCGGCGACTGGCTGGCGGAGGATGATCGTGCCCATCTCGCCGCCGCCGCCGACCGCGCCGCGCGCATGGCCGAGGAAGTCGAGGCGATCCGCGAGCGCGCCGCGTTGATGCACGAGGCGTTGACCGATCTGCGCGCCGAACAACTCGATCAGCGCAGTCTGGTGATCGCGATGGTGGCGATGATCTTCCTGCCGCTGACGTTTCTGACCGGGTTGTACGGCATGAACGTCAAGGGCTTGCCCTATGCCGAGGAGCCATGGGCGTTCGACGCGATCGCGGGCGGCTGCGCGCTGATCTCGGCGGGGATCGTGATCTGGTTCGTCCAGCGGCACTGGTTCAAGGGCTAGGCGCTCGCTGTAGCGTCCGTCATCCCCGCGGAGGCGGGGATCCAGAAGCTCTGACGGCGACGACTCCACGAAGACCTGCGCGCCTGGATTCCCGCCTTCGCGGGAATGACGGTGTGGGGCAGGTTACGCCGCGCGTGCCTGCCGCCACGCACTGGCGATCTCTTCGAGTTCGGCGGCGACCGCGCGGAACGGCGCACCATCGGTGCCGATGCTCGCCTCGATCACCTGTCGGCGACAGCCGCCGTAGAAACGCGCCAGCGCGCGCGAGACGTCGCCGCCCTTCTCGAAGTCGAGATTGGCCTCCAGCGCGAACAGGATCGCGGTCGCGCGGGTGAGGCGTTCGCTGCGCGTCGCGAACTGCTTGCGATCGGCTGCCCAGGCGGCGACGCGCAGCGCCTGCGTCAGTTCCTCGTACAGCAACTGGACGAGCGCCGGGCCATCGGCCGCGGCGGTACGCCCCGCAAGGTCGATCTCGCGATAGGTGCGCGCCGGATCGCGCAGCAGGGAAGAGGCATAGGCCATGATCTGTCGTCTCTCCCGATCAGCTCGACTTGTACCAGCCGTCGATCTGCTGCTTCATGAACGACTGCGTCTGCTTGTAGGCCGACACGCGCGAGTTCATGCTGGCATATTGCTGCGTCAGCCGCGCCGAGAAGCGGGTCGCCTGATCGTCGATCTTGGCGCCTTCCTTGGTCAGCTCGTCCTGCGCCTTGCGCAGCTTCAGGTCGGTCGCGCCGAGCCCGTAGAGCGAGCTGCCCGACGTCAGCTTGAGCGACTGCATCGCGGCGTTGATGCCGGTCGCGCCGAAGCTGTTCGGGTTGAACATCGCCTGGATCGCGTCGGGCGAGTCCTTCATCGCCTTGGTCAGCGCGGCGTCGTCGATCGTCAGCTCGCCGGTGGTCTTGTCGGTGGTGATGCCGATCCCGGCCAGCGTCGAGGGCGTGCCCGGTGCAGCGTCCGGGAGCAAGGTCTTGCTCGCGAAACCCTGGAGGTTGCGCAGCAATTGCTTGGCGGCCGGATCGGCGCGCAGGCTGCCGTCGACCGCGTTGGTCTGCTGCTTCACCTCGTTGAGCAACTGGTTGAAGGTCTCCACGAAATCCTTGACGCCGTTGGTCAGCGCGGTGTCGGGGCGCGTGCCGGTCAGCGTCATCGAACCGGTGCCGGCCAGCGTCAGCTTCACGCCGGGGATCAGATCGCTGATCTCGTTGCTGGGACGCTCGACCGGCACGCCGTCGACCGAAAGCTTGGCGTTTGCCGCCTTCGTGCCGCCGGTCATCGCCGTTCCGCTGGACGCGCCGGCGCCGACGTCGAGCTTCGCCAGCGAGGCATTGTCACCGCTGACCGTGAAGGCCGAGCTGGTGCCGGTCTGCCCCTTCAGCGACAGGAAGGCGCCCCCGTCCGCATCGGTGATGACCGAGGCGGTGACGCCGCTGTTCTTCGCGTTGATCGCCGCCGCGATGTCCGACAGCTTGTTGTTGGGCGACGCGACCGAGATGGAGACGCTGACGTCGTTGCCGTCGCTGTCCTTGTTCGGGGTCAGCACACCGCCGGAATCGAGCTTGCCGATCTTGATCGTCAGCGTGCCCGGATCGAAGGTGGTCGATGCGCCCGCGACCGTCAGCGTGCTGCCGTCGCTGGCGCTGCCGGTGGTGCTGGGGAACTTGGTGCTCGTCGCCGACTGCGCGGTGGCGAGGCTGGTGACGTTGATCGTGCTGGTGGCCGTCGCGTTCATCGGCGCGCCCGAGATCGCCGTCGCGCCGGCGACCTTCGAATCGCTGACGTTCGGCTGCGTCGCGAGGGTCCCGCCGGTGACGAGCGTGTTGACCGCCTTTGCGAAGTCGCTGACGAAATTCTTGAGCGTCGCCGCGTCGGAGATTTGCGCGGTCAGCTTGTCGGTCTTGGCGGTGATCTGCGCGCGCTTGGCGGCGAATTGCGCGTCGACGAGCTGGCCGACCAACGTGTCGGTGTCGACCCCCGAGCCCGAACCGAGCGACGTCAGGATCGAGTTGGCGGCCGATTTGTTGATCGACGCCGCGCTACCGGTCTTGGTGGTCGACGTCGTCGACGACGTTTTCGTCGCCGTCGTTGTCGCCGTGCTGCTGGTGCTCGTGCTGCTGATCGTCGCCATGATGCTCTCCTAAACGGCCGCGCGCGGCGATTCTTTATGACTGGCGGACACCATTTTCGTCGAAACGTGCGGTGTCGGGCACATCGATCGGCGGCTGGGTCCCGCCGGCTTGCGCATTGAGCCCGAAGACGAACGCCAGAACGGTGGCGATGGCGAGATACAGATCGTCGCGCACTTCCTGACCCTCGCGGCTGGTGTAGTAGACCGCACGCGCCAGTGCCGGATATTCGAGGATCGGTAGCGCGCGATCCTTGGCCGCCGATCGGATCGCGAGCGCCAGCGCGCCGCGCCCCTTGGCGACCACTACCGGCACCTCGTCGCGCCCGCGATCGTAGCGCAGGGCGACCGCGAAGTGCGTCGGGTTGGTGAGCACGACATGCGCCTGGTCGAGCGCCTTGTGCATCCCGCCGGACAGCATCTCGCGCTGCTTCATGCGCATATGCCCCTTCATCTCGGGATTGCCTTCGCTCTCCTTATGCTCGTCCTTCACTTCCTGCTTGGTCATGCGCAGCTTCTTGAGCAGCTGCATGATCTGGGTCGGTACGTCGATCATGCCGATCGCGACCAGCCCCATCGCCATGACGAGCAGGACATGCGTCAGCGTCGAGCCGAGCCCGGCGAGCGCGACCGGCAGGTTGGAGGCGGCGAGCCCGAAGCTGAAATGCGCGGTCTGCCACAGCATCCACGCGCCGATCGCGCCGAGCAGCGTGACCTTGAGCAGCGACTTGCCGAGTTCGATCCAGCCCTGCATCCCGATGATGCGCATGATCCCCGAGCCGGGATTGATCCGCGACGCCTTGGGCGCGAGCAACTTGGCGTTGAAGCTCAGCGAGCCGAGCCCGGCCTGGCTGGCGATCGCGGCGCCGATCGTGATCGCGAACAGGGTGCCGAGCGGCGCCGCCAGCTTCCATCCGGCCTGCACCAGCGGGCGCCATGGCTGGAAATCCTCGACGTCGGCGCGCCCGAAGTTGAAGCTCGCCGCCATCACCTCGCGGCACGCGGCGAGCAGCGCGGGGCCGAAGAACATCATCCACGATATGCCCGCCAGCACGACCAGCGCGGTCGCGAGATCGCGGCTCTTGAGGACGTCGCCCTTCTCCTTGGCGTCGTCACGACGCTTCTGGGTTGGGGCTTCTGTCTTGTCGCCTCCCTCCGACATCAGCCGAGCACCAGGCTTTGTGCGGCGGCGAGCCCTTCACGGACGATCACCTGCATGTAATCGCCCATCGCCGGCAGCGCGATCGCGAGGCTGATGACGCCGACCGCGAGGCTGGCCGGCAGGCCGATCGAGAACAGGTTGAGCGACGGCGCCGAGCGCGACACCATCCCCATGACGAGGTTGAGGCACAGCAGCAGGAAGCCGACCGGCAGCGCGAGCAACAGCCCCGCCATGAACGCATAGCCGCCGAACAGCGCGATGTCGCGCATCTGCCCCGCCGCCAGCCAGGCCGCGCCGGGCGGCAGCGCGGTGTAGCTCTTCACCACCATGTCGACGAGCACGAGATGCCCGTCGAGCGACAGGAACAGCAGCGTTAGCAGGATCGACAGGAACTGGCCGACCGCCGGGCTGGAGCGCCCCGAATTGGGGTCGATCATATTGGCGAAGCCGATCCCCATCGATCCGCCGATGATCTCGCCCGCCACCAGCGGCGCGGCGAAGGCGATCTGGACGATGAAGCCCATCGCGAGTCCGACCAGCGCCTCGGCCGCGACCGCGACGAAGGTGGAGAGCGCGAAGATCGTCGGCGGCGGCTGGATCGCGGTGGTGCCGAGCACCAGCACCCCGACCGCGCCCGACAGCGTGATCCGCACCGGCAGCGGCACCGAGACGTTGCCGAACACCGGCGCCGCGATGAACGCCGCTCCGACGCGGATCATCACGAAGATCAGCGCCCACAGCTGCGGCTCGATGCTTAAGCCAAAGCCCAACAACTACGCCACCGTCACCCCGGCGCAGGCCGGGGTCCAGAGCCACGCAGAACCGCGCTTGCGGCTCGGGACCCCGGTCTGCGCCGAGGTGACGGGGTGCGAGTGGCGCAAGATCAGTGCACCAGGTCCGGGATGCGCGCGAAGATCTCGGTGGTGAAGTCGCTCAGCAACCCGAGGATCATCGCGCCGAACACCATGATCGACACCGCCACGACGATCAGCTTCGGCACGAAGCTCAGCGTCTGCTCGTTGATCGAGGTCGCGGCCTGCACCATCCCGAGGATCAGCCCCGACAGCAACGCCGGGATCAGGATCGGCGCGGAGACGAGCGCCAGCACCCACATGGTTTGGTTGGCGACGGTCAGGAAATAGTCGGCGTCGACGAGCGGTTGCATGAGCGGTCACTTCTGTTGCCGTCCTTCCCGCGAAGGCGGGAATCCAGACGCGCAGGTTTCGGTGTGGGTCGAGACGTCGGAGGTTCTGGATCCCCGCCTGCGCGGGATGACGATGTGACGGTGGCTAGGTCGCGAACGAATTGGCCAGACTGCCCATCGTCAGCGCCCAGCCATCGACCAGCACGAACAACAGCAATTTGAACGGCAGCGAGATGATCGTCGGGCTGAGCATCGCCATGCCGAGCGCCATCAGCACCGTCGCGACGACGAGGTCGATGACGATGAACGGCAGGAACAGCAGGAAGCCGATCTGGAACGCGGTCTTCAGCTCCGAGGTGACGAACGCGGGCAGCAGCACCGAATACGGAATGTCGGTCGGCGTGGCATAGGGACCGGACTTCGCCATCTGCGCGAACATCGTCACGTCCTTCACGCGCGTCTGCTTGAC
Source organism: Sphingomonas sp. LR60 (assembly GCF_036855935.1). Lineage (NCBI taxonomy): Bacteria > Pseudomonadati > Pseudomonadota > Alphaproteobacteria > Sphingomonadales > Sphingomonadaceae > Sphingomonas > Sphingomonas sp. LR60. The sequence goes on from NZ_JASPFK010000001.1 coordinate 3,776,191, forward strand.
CATGAAGGTGTGGAGCGGCGCCGCGGCGGTCTGGATCAGCTGCGTGCCGTTCATCCGCCCCTGCGAGTAGGGCTGGATCGCGGTCGTGTTGATCTGGTTGATCGTCGGCGCCATGATGAAGAAGCTGAGGAACAGCGACAGGCCGATCAGTACCTGGTTGGGCGGGGTCTGTTGCAGGCCCATCGCCTGCCGCAGGATCGACAGCACGATGATGATCCGCGTGAAGCTGGTCATCATCAGCACGATGCCCGGCAGCACCGTGAGCAGGCCCATGATGATGAGCACTTGCAGCGACAGCGACAGCGAGCCGTTGTTGTTCTGCGCGCCGCCATCGCCGCGCGACAATTGGCCGAGCGCGCGATCGACGGCATCGCCGACCCCCGGCGCAGGCGCCGCGGGAGCGGCCTGCACCGCCGGCTGCGACGGTGCGGGGAAGTTCTGTGCCAGCGCCGGCATCGCGACGCACAAGGCGACGATGATCGCGAGCAGTGCGAGGATCAGGTGCGAGCGCCGTCCCGCGGCGCGTGCGCGCGGGCGGGTCAGCACGCCACTGTGCATCGGCGCGCCGCTCATGCGGCCGGCTCCACGGGCGCGCGCCCGTCGGCCTTGTCGATCAGCGTCACGCCCGCGCGGTTGACCGAGACGAGCAAACGCCGTCCCTCGAAATCGACCACCGCCAGCTTGACGCCCGGCGAGATCATCATCGTCTCGCGCACCGCGATCCCGCGCGTCGACGGCTTGCCCGGCATCCGCGCCTCGAGCCGACGCCAGAGATAGAGGCAGCCGATCATCAGCCCGCAGACGAGCGGGAGCATCACGATCAGCTTCAGGATATAGGTCCACATCATCGCGTGCGTGCCCCTCAGCCGCGCTTCTCGGGCGAGACCAGTTCGGTCATCTTGACGCCGTAGCGCTCACCGACGGTCACGATCTCGCCGCGACCGATCAGTGTGCCGTTGACCAGCACGTCGAGCAGTTCGCCCGCCTGCCGGTCCAGCTCGATCACGCTCGATTCGCCCAGCGCCAGCAGCTCGCGCAGCGACAGGGTGGTCGATCCGATCTCGACGGTCAGCTTGACGTCGACGCCCTGCAGAAGCCGCAGGTTGGCGGCGACGGCGGCGTCGATCGCAAATCCGCCGGTCATGTCGTTCATTGCAGGGGTCCTTCGAACTTGGAGATGCGAATGGCCGCACGGCCGTTGGACGTGCCCACGGTGCCCAGCCCCAGCGCCATCCCGCCGACCACGATCGGCACGTCGGCGCCGAAGCTGATCGGGATGATGTCGCCTTCCTTGAGATCCATGAGCCGCGAGAGCGGGATGGTCGGCTCGGCGAGTACCGAGCGGACCGGGAAGCGCACGCCCATCGCCGCGCGCGTCAGCTGCGTGCGCCATTCGGCGTCGACCTCGCTGGGCTTGGCGACGACCTTGCCGGTCAGTGCGACCGCATGCGGCTTCAGCGTTCCGACCGGATAGAGGATGTCGACGAACGCCGGCTTGGCGGTGCCGCGCGCGATCGCGAAGCGGGTAGCGATCACCACCTCGTCGGCCTCGATACCGGGGATCATGCTGGAACCCAGCTCGAACGGCTCGGCAGTGAAATGCGCGCGCGCCAGCGGCTCCCACGCGGTTTCCAGCGCGCGGGCCAGCGACGCGGCGACCCGCGCGACGATCACGTCGCACGCCGGGGTGAATTCGAGCGCCAGGACCGGCGACACGTCACCGGTGCCGCCGAAGAACAGGTCGATGATCTCGACGACGAACTGGCTGTCGATCACGCACAGGGCGGGGCGACCGTCCATCGACAGCGGCAGCCACGCGGTCAATTTGTCGCCGCGCGCCGCGCGATAGTCGGAGAGTCGCAGTACCTCGAGCGGCTCGGCCCAGGCGCGCGTCTCGGTGCGCCAATAGCCTTCGAACGTCTGGCGCACGCCGCGTGCGGCGCGTGCCGACAGATGCTGCAACGTATGCAGATCGCCGAACGGATGCAGTTTGGCAGGCGCAGCCGGCCCCCGCCCAATGCGGCAGCGGTGCCGATCGGCGTGCCGGAGTCGAGCCCGGCGTCGGTAGAGGAGCGCCTGTTAACCATCTACGTTCACTGAACCACGAAAGTGGTAAAGTAGACGTTACTGATCCCGCCGAATCCCTCCTTTTCGCGTAGAACCTGGTTAATCGTTGCGACGAGCCGCTTCTGGAGCTGCGCTTTGCCGGGGCCGGTGAACACCTGATCCTCGGGTGTGTCGCCCAGCGTCAGCAGGATCGCCGAGCGAGATCGCGATGTCGTTGGTCTTCAAATTCGTGATGACCTTGTCGTCATACGGCGTCGACACCGCGAGCCCGATCTGGAGGAAGTGCACCGAATCCTGAAGGTTGGAGGTGAACTCCTTGTCCATCGCGAAATAGTTGGACGCATAGGGCTCGCCGCCGCTGCCTTCCGGGGTCGGTGCGCCATGCGCCTCGCCGCCGCCTTCGCCACCACCTTCGGCCGCTGCCTCGCCGCCGCCGTGGCCACCCTCGCCGCCTTCACCACCCTCGCCGCCGTCGCCGGGGTGCTTCTGCTCGCTCTTGGGCACGAGCTTGGGCTTGTTGGGGTCTTCGTGCGCCGCCGGCTTGGCGCCGCCGCCGACCATGCCCGAACCCGCGGCATAGAGACCGGCACCGACGCCACCGCCCAGCAGGACGATGACGCCGACGGCGCCGATAATGATCATCTTCATCTTGCCCTTTTTCTTGGGCGCGGCGTCTGCGGCCGGAGCATCACTCATCGTTCGGTTCCCTCAATCAGGCGAGTCGTTGGTCGGTGTCGTCGGCATCCGCCTGGGCGGCGCGACGGGCGGACGGCGGCGCGGCCGGAACGGGCGCGGCGCGTTGTTGCGGTTGTTGCTGCTGCTGCGACGACTGGCGCTCGCCCTGCATCGTCGTGCCGCCGGGATGGCCATGGTGGAGCTTGAGCCCTCGCGCTTCCGCCATTTCGGTCAGCCGCGGCTGCGCATCGGCGAGCATCGCGCGCGTCTGCGGTTGTTCGGCGGTGAGCTGGACCTGCACCGTATCGCCTTCGCGGCGCAGTGCGACGTCGATCGCGCCAAGCGCGTCGGGGACGACGCGGATCCGCATGTCATTGGCATCGGCCATGTCGCGCAGCTTCTCGATGTGCTGGATCATCGCGTTGGGCCAATGCGGCTGGCGCATGTCGAGCGTCTGCTGTTTTGCCTGACCGGTCGCGGTGACCGCGGCCGCGGAGATCGCGGCGGTCGCCTGCGGCTGGGTAACCGGCGCGTTCGGATCGGCGGGACGCGCACGCTCGTCGGCGGTGACGGCGCGGTGGATGGCCTCGGCGAAGGTGCGCGCGGCGGTGGCGATCACCGGCGCAGGGGCCGGATCGGCGGCGAGTGACACCGTTGCGGGGGCGACGCGGGGGGACTCGCGCCCGATCTGTGGCGTTTCGTTCGCTGCGACTGGCGAGACGACGGTCTCTGCCGCCGCGTCGACGCTGGCTACTTGCGCGACCGGCGCCGCGAGCGGCGCGCCTGCGAGCGGTGGAGCAAGGGGCACGGCTGTGTCGGCGAGCGGCGGCGTCACGGGAGCGGCCGGCGTTGCAAGCGGCGCCGCCACGGGCGTGAGGATCGGTGCATCGACGCGCACCGCCGCCGCGCTCGCGATCACCGGCGCTGGGGTGGGTGTCGGAACGGGCGCGCGGTTGCTGAGCGGCGTCGCAAGCGCGGACGTGTCGATCGCGCGCGGTGCGGCTTCGATACGCGAACGCGGTGCGCTTGCAGCGGGCGCTTCCTGACGCGTCGCGGTGGTGGCCGGGTCCGGGATGGACACCGGGACGATCGTAGCGGGAGCCTCAGCCGCGAGCGGCGTCGGGGCAGGATCGACAGGTGCGGCTGGTGCCGCGCTGTTCGTGGCGGGCGGCGCGACGGTCTCGGTGGTGGCAGCCGGCATCTCAGGCGCACGGACGGTCGCAATCGCTTCAGCTGCTGGCGCGGCGGCGGTAGTCGTCGGGGTCGGCGTAGTGGCGAGGACGCGTGGCGCGCCAGGTGCGGGTGCGACTGGTCGCGCCGCGCGTGGCGCAGCGTCGGCGACGATTGCGGAGGCGGTGTCGGTGGTGACCTCGATCGCGGCTTTCGACGCCGCGCGCCGCGGTGCCTGAGCCTTGACGGGGATCGCCGGCGGCGGCGTCTCAGCGTTCGGCACATCGCGCTGCTGCGACGTTTCGGGATCGGATTGCGTCGGGGCCGGCACGTTCGGGAGCGGAGACGTCGCCTCGTTACGCGGCGCAGCGGCCGGCGCGGGTGATGGTTTCTCCCCGCGCTGAGGCGTCGGTGTGGCGACATCTCTGGGAGCGTCGTTCGTCGGAGCGGCGTCGACGGGCGTGCCTGTCGTAGTCGCGGATCGGGGCGTCTGGTTCGCGGGCGCGGGTTGCGGTTCGGTGAGAGGCGCGGGTGCGCGCTGGTCGGTGGCAGCCTCGATGGGACCGCGGACCGGGGCGCTCACCGGAGCGACCGCGGCTGGCGTTGCCGCGTCGGCGCGCGGGACATCCGCAACGACCGCCGCAGGCGCAGTCACGGGCGCGGCGGGCTCCACATCCCGCATCGGCGCAATCGTAGGGATAGCAACAGGAGCCTCGGCGGTCACCGCGGGGTCGGCGAGCGGATCATCCCCGTCGCCCGACGCGGTCGACGCCTCCGCCGCGGCATCGTCGAGCGGCTCGACATGATCGCTTCCCGGCACCTGTACCGGCACATCGGGTGTGACGACCCGCAGCCGCGGCCGAACCGCAAAAGGTGGTTCCGGGAGTTCGGAGACTTCGGTCGTCGTCGTTGTGGACTTCGTCGCGACCGGCAATGTCGGAATGGCCGTCTCGGCGGGCAGCGGGGGCGGCGGCGGGGGCACCGCCACGCCGGTCGCATCGGCCAGCCAGGCCAATGCCGCTTCGCCGCTCGGCACCACGATATCGACCAGCGGCAGGCCGGTGCCGACCCCGGCAAGATTCTGCCGTCCCGGCTCGCCCGTCGCCGGCACGACGCCCGCCGTTACCCCGTCGCCACATCCGGGCAGCACCAGCTTCAGGAAGTCGCCGGTCGCGCCCGCCACACCCGGCGGGGGCGAGGCGGCGCCCGGCAGCATCGCGCCCGGTGCCGTCGTCAGGAGAAGGCTTGCGATCGTGGTCAAGGGTTCAGGCCGCTTTCGTGGACAGGGTTCACCTGCCACTCTGCAAGGAGCGTGCCGTTTACTTCTTAGGCCGCGCGGGCACGTCCTCGAGCGCCTTCATCTCGGCCTGCAGATCGGCGGCCCGCTGCCGCTCCATCAGCTTTTCGACCGCGCTCTGGTCGCGGCGTGCGCCACGCGTCGCCTCGGCACTGCGCTCGACCTGTGTCTCGGCGGCGCGGACGCGGTTCATCGCGGCTTCCGCCGAACGGTGCAGTCGCTCGCGGAAATGTGCGCTGGCGGCGAGGTTCGACGCACCGGCGAAACTGGAAGGGGCGGGTGCGACCGCGTCGGCGAGCTGCGCGATGCGCTGTGCCAATTGCGTCTCGCTGGTCAGTTGCGCCTGTGTCCGCGCCTCGTCCGCGCGCGCCAGCCCGAGCTGAAGCGTGCGGACGCGGTGCAGGCGCTTCAGCCGTTTGCCGTCAGGCATCGCCGAAGACGCCGACCAGCTCCATCTCGGCATCGCCCAGCGACACCATCTGGTGCGTGTCCTGGCGCACGAATTCCATGATCGCAGGCTGATAGGCGATCGCGGCGTCGATCGCAGGATCGCTGCCGCTGCGATACGCGCCCATCAGCACGAGGTCGCGGTTTTCCTCATAGGTCGCCAGATGGCGGCGCAGGATCCGCGCCGCCTGCTGGTGATGCTGCGGGACGATATCGTTCATCACGCGGCTGATCGACTTGGAGATATCGATCGCGGGATAGACCGCGCGCTCGGCCATCGCGCGGCTCAGCACGATATGTCCGTCGAGGATCGAGCGCGCCGAATCGACGACCGGATCGTTGCCGTCGTCGCCGTCCGCCAGCACGGTATAGATGCCGGTGATCGACCCGCCGGTGTTCACGTCCGATCCGGCCCGCTCCAGCAGATTGGGCAGCATCGCGATCGCCGACGGCGGATAGCCGCGCGCCGAGGCCGGCTCGCCGAGCGCAAGCCCGATCTCGCGTCCGGCGTGCGCGACGCGGGTCAGCGAATCGATGATCAGCAGCACGCTCTTGCCCTCGGCGCGGAACGCCTCGGCGATCGCGGTGGCGCGCAGCGCGCCGCGGATGCGGAGCACCGGCGAGTGGTTGGCGGGCACGGCGACGACGACCGAGCGCTTGCGCGCCTCGCCCGCGACCTTGGTTTCGAGAAAGTCCGCGACCTCGCGGCTGCGCTCGCCGATCAACCCGATCACGACGACATCGGCCTGCGCCGCGCGCACCATCATGCCGAGCAGCACCGACTTGCCGACGCCCGATCCGGCCATGATCCCGACGCGCTGCCCCTGGCCGACGGTGAGCAGGCCATTGATCGCGCGCACCCCGACATCCATCGGCGCGAGCACGCGCCCGCGGTCGAGCGGCGACTGCATATGCCCGGCGAGCGGCCACCGCGACGCGCCGCGAATGGGACCGAGACCGTCGATCGGATTGCCCGCGCCATCGACGACGCGTCCCAGCATCGCCGCGCCGACCTCCGCCTCGCCGGGCGGGCCGAGCGGGCGCACCGGCGCATTGGGGAGCAAGGCCGCCGGCCCGCCAAGGTTCATCATCAGCGTGCGGCCGTTGCGAAAGCCGATCACCTCGGCCTCGACCTGTTGTCCGCCCTCCGCACCGATCTTGCAGACGGTGCCGACCGGCAACGACAGCCCGACCGCCTCCATCAACAGGCCGTCATAGGACGAGAGCCGCCCCGCGACGCGCGCCTTGGGTCGTCCCCCGGCAAGTGCGAGCGTAGTGAGGTAATCCTCGGCGTAGCGGGTCAGCACGCGGGCACCGCCGCGCGTTCGATCGCGGCGGAAAGCTCCTCCAGCCACATCGCCGGGCCGTCCTCGACGATCGTCGAGGCGGCTTCCATCGCGAAGCTGCCGCGCGCCATGCTTTCGTCGGCGACCGGGAACACGGTGTCGGGCAGATGCCCTTCGAGCAGCGGCAGGTCGTCGGGATGGACGCGCAGCATCGCCGACTCGCTGGCGTCGGCGAGCAAATCGGTCGCGACCTCGACGCGCGCGGCGAGCAGCGGCGCGGAGACGCCGATCTCGCCGACCAATTGCGTCACGAGCATCGTGACGGTGCGGCGTAGCGCGTCGGCCAGCGCGACGCGGTCGATCGCGCCGCCAGCCTTCATCGCGTCCGCGACCGCTTCCAGCAACTCGCGCTCGCGCGATACCACCGCATCCGCGGCGATCGCGGCATCGGCCAGCCCCTCGTGATAGCCGGCGATCCGCGCCGCCTCGATCTGTTCGACGCTCGCCGGGATCGGAGCATCGGCGTCCATCATGTCCCAGCCTGCGGTCGGATCGGCATCGGGGTCGGCCGGGGAGAAGTGGCGCGGCTGGTCGCCGGTGCCCTCTTCCGACCCGTCGTCGGCGCCGGTCGCGGCCGGCGGACGCGCACCGAAGGCTTGCTCGATGCGCGCGATCAGGTCGGCGGGCGTAAAGCCTGGTGCGATATCGGATCGCGCGCGCGTGCGGTTGAGCGCCGCCGCGTTTGCGCGCGACGGCATACCGCTGACGAAATCCGCCTCATACATAATCGTCGTCGCCTGCCCCGAGGTTGATCGTGCCGTCCTTGGCAAGGTTGCGCGCGATCTGGATGATCGCCTTCTGCGCCTCGAGCACTTCGCTCAGCTTCATCGGTCCACGGGCTTCCATATCGTCGCGGATGCCCGATGCGGCGCGTGCCGACATGCAGCCGAGGATACGGCTGCGCGCCGCCTCGTCCACACCCTTCAGCGCGCGGCCCAGCGTATCGCCGTCGACGTTGCGGATGAGCGTGCCCAGCCCCTTGTCGTCCAGTTCCAGCAGGTTGTCGAAGACGAACATCGCCTCCTCGATCTGCCGCGCGATATCGCGATCCATCTTGAGCAGCTTGGGCATGACACGCTGTTCGGTCGACTTGCGCGCGCCCTGCAGGATCTTCGCCGCCTCGCGCGCGCCACCCAGTTGCAGCGCGGTCGACGACCCGCTGCCGCCGCTGCCGGCATGGCCGCCGCCGGTGCGGCTGGCGATCAACGTGCGCAGCGCGTCGACCGCGTCGGGGGTGATCGGGCCGAGCCGCGCGATGCGGTGCAGGATGTCGGGCTGCGTCAGTTCGGGCAGCAGTTCGAGCACCTGGCTGCCGATCGCCGGATCGAGATTGGCGATCAGCACCGCGCAGATCTGCGGATGCTCCTTGTCGAGCATCGCCGCGATCTCCTTGGCGTCGAGCCAGTCGAGCAGGTCGATCTCGCACACCGCTTCGGGCGGGGTGATCTGCGCCAGCACGCTCTCGGCCTTGTCGCGGCCCAGCGCGCGCGTCATCACCGCCTCGACCTTCGGGCCGGGGTTGAAGGTGATGCCGGTGCGCTCGCGTGCCTTGCCGACGAAGTCGTCGAGCACCAGCTCGACCTCTTCCTCGCTGACGTCGGCGACCGCGAACATCGCGGTGCCGAGCTTGCGGACCTCTTCGGGGTCGAGCTTCTGGAGGATCGCGGCAGCCTCTTCCTCACCGACGAGCATCATCAGCACCGCGGCGCGTTCGACGCCAGTGAAGATGCGCGAAGCGGTCGCGACCTCGCTCACGGCTTGGCGTCCGCGACCAGCATGTCACGCACCGCCAGCGCCGCGCGCGCCGGATTGTCGCGCGTGAAGCCGCGCACCGCGTTGATCCGCTCCTCGTAGCTCTGGCTGGTCTCGATCTGGTCGAGGCTGACCGGCGAGTGGACCGCGATCTGCTCGCCGTCGGCGTCGAGGGCGATGTCGCCCGAGCCGCCGGCCGATCCCGCGCCGTCGCCCTTGGTGCCGTCCGCGATCGCAGCGGCGTTCTTGGGGGCGGTCGCATCCTCGCGCTTCTTCATCAGTGCCTTGGCGATCGGGCGCACGCCGAGCAGCAGCACGAGCAAGGCGATGACCAACGCGGTCAGGTTGCGCGCGAGCATCGGCACCAGCGCATTGTCATACCATTTCGGGGCAGCGCTGGCATCGGCGCTGGTGTCGGCGAACTTGCGGCTGATGACCGTCACATTGTCGTTGCGCGCCTGATCGAAGCCGACCGCGCTCTTCACCAGATCGTTGATCTGCTGAATCTCCATTGCGGTGCGCTTGGTCTTCTCCGGATCGCGCAACAGCACCGCGACCGACAGCCGCTTGATATTCCCCGGCGCGGCGCGCGTGACCGAGACTTCCTTGTTCAGGTCGTAGGCGCGCTGGAACGCGTCGGTCTGCTTGGCCGGGTCGGGCGCGGGTCCACCGGCGGTCGGCGGCGCGGCGGGGGTGCCGGGGTTGCCGGTCGCGGGCTGCGGCGTCGACAGCTGCGAGGCGGGCGGGGGTGTTGCTCAGCGCGCCCGGAATGCCGCCGGGTGCCTGGCCCGACGCCATGTTGCCGGTCCAATTGCCGGTCTCGGCGCGCAGCCGGCCTTCCTTGTCGTAGCTTTCGCGCGTCGCGCTGGTCTCGTCGAGATTGACGTCGGCCTGCACCTCGGCGGTGAAATTGCCCGCACCGACCAGCGGCGTCAGCAGCTGGATCAGCTGCTGGCGATATTTGTCCTCGACGCGACGCTGGAACTCGATGCGCTTGTCGTTGGCGCTGTCCGGACCGTCACCCGACTTGGTGAGCAGCCCGCCCATCTGGTCCACGATCGTCACGGCGTCGGGCTTCAGTCCCGGCACCGACGAGGCGACCAGATTGACGATCGACTGGACCTGCGCGTCGCTCAGCGAGCGCCCGCCCTGCAACTTGACCACCACCGAAGCGGACGGCGCGGCATTGTCGCGCACGAACACGCTCGCCTCGGGCATGGCGAGATGGACGCGCGCCTCGGCGACCGCGTCGATCTCCTGGATCGAGCGCGCCAGTTCGGTCTCGCGCGCCTGCCGAAGGCGCTCGCCCTCGACCGCGCGGCTGACGCCCATCGGCAGCTGGTCGAGGATCGCGTAGCCGCCTGGTGCGGCCTTGGGCAGGCCCTGTCCGGCAAGCAGCAGCCGCGCCTTGGAGAAATCCTCCTCGTTGACGGTCAGCGTGCCCGCCGAATCGTCGATGTGGCTGGGGATGTTCGCGGCCGACAGCGCAGTGGTGACCGCGGCCTTGTCCGAATCGGGCAGGCCGGAGAACAACGTCTTCTGCGGCGGGGTCGACAGCGCCGACCAGGCGAGACCGGCCGCGCCGATCAGGCCGACCATCAACGCCATCGGTCCGGCGCGACGCACCGCGGGCTGCGCCATCACGCCCTGGATCTGGCGCAGCGGGTTGGCGAACTTCTCGGGCACCAGCGTGACCGGCACCGGGTTCTGCGGATTGGGGGCGAGAGCGTTGCTCATATCAGACCGGCATGCTCATGATGTCCTTGTACGCGGACAGGATCTTGTTGCGGACCTGCAGGGTCGCCTCGAAGCCGACCGACGCTTCCTGACGCGCGAGCATCACCTTGGCGATGTCGACCGTCTCCCCGCGCTCGTACTGCTCGGACAGTGCCGACGCCTTCTGCTGGCCGTCGTTCACCTTGGCGATCGCCGACTGCATCGTGTCCGCGAAGCTGGTCGCGTTCGCCGCGCCGCCCGCCGCCGGGGCGGGGGCGACCGATGCCGCGCCACTGGTGCGGTTCAGTGCGGCGTTGCGCTCCAGGATCTGCGCACGCAGCGCCATCACCCGGTCGACGCCGCCGACGCCTCCGATCGCGCTCATGCCGACAGCATCCGGCCGGAGCCGGCGGCCAGGTCGTCACCCTGCTCGCGCGCCTTGGCGAGACGGTAGCGCAGCGTCCGCTCGGAAATGCCGAGCCGCTTGGCCGTCTCGATCCGGCTGCCGCCGCATGCCGCCAGCGTCTCGCGGATCGCGGCGAATTCGGAGAATTGCACGACCTGCCCCAGCGTATTGTCGTCGCCGCTTTGGCCGGACGTTGCGCGCGGTGCGGCGGAGGGACGGTCGAAGACGATGTGACCGGCCTCGATCGTGTCGCCGCCGGCGAACAGCAGCGCGCGCTGGATGACATTCTCCAGCTCGCGCACGTTGCCCGGCCAGTCGTGCGCGACCAGCCGCGCGATCGCCGCGTCGCTCGGCCACGGCACCGTCGGGCGATTGCCGGCGTGGCGCAGGATCATCGTCGCGGCCAAGGCGGGAATGTCCTGCGGCCGCTCGGCCAGTTCGCGGGTCGACAGCGGGAAAACCGACAGGCGGTAGTAAAGATCGGCGCGGAAGCGGCCGGCGGCGACCTCGGCCTGAAGGTCGCGGTTGGCGCAGGCGACGACGCGCACGTCGACCGGCTGCGGCATGGTCGCGCCGATCGGCACCACCTCGCGCTCCTGCAACACGCGCAGCAGCTTGGCCTGGAGGTTGAGCGGCATCTCGGCGATCTCGTCGAGCAGCAGCGTGCCGCCGTTCGCGGCGCGGAAGAAGCCCTCGCCGCCCGACGACGCGCCGGTGAACGCACCCTTCTGGTGGCCGAACAGCATCGCTTCCAGCATCGTCTCAGGCAGGGCGGCGCAGTTGATCGCGACGAACGGGCCGTCGCGGCGCTCCGAATTCAGGTGGATGGTGCGCGCCAGCACTTCCTTGCCGGTGCCGGTCGGGCCGTTGATGAGCACCGTGATGTCGGCCTGCGCCACCCGCTCGGCGAGCGCGAGCAGCGCCAGCGACTCGGGATCGGCGGCGGTGGGCAGCTCGGGCCCGCCGACCAGTGCGCGCGCGAAGGCGTTGCCGACCGCCGCATCCGCATGGCCGTAGGCGATTCGCGCCGGCTGGCCATCGCGGAACGGGATCACCTCGCGCCCGCTATCGCCGACGATAAGGGTCCGCGCCGGGGCGGGTACCGCCTCGCCCGCTGCGACCAGATAGGCGACATTCGGCTGCGGACGGGCGGCGGGGGCCTGCACCGCAAAGCCCTGCGCGCGCAGCGAGGAGACGAGCGTCAGGTGCGCGCGCTCCACGGTGGCTGTCGGCATGATCGAACGCATCGCGAAAAATTCCCTCGAATCAGTGCGAGTGTGATGCGGCCGCGGTGGTTAACGCGCGGTATAGTTTGCCGCCTTGCCGGCAGGTTTTTTCCGGGCGCGGGGGCGCCCGCGCGCGCGTACACGGAGGGGAAGTGGGAGGAATCCCATCCATGGCGGCCCGCCAAATTTCTGCGCGAAAAGCGCTAAAGGTCCGCCGCGGGCAGCCGTTCAATGCGGTGACGGCACGGCCACCTGCTCATTCGGGGGCGGCGGGACGGGCCGGTAGACGGAGATATTCCCATGACCGTGATCAACACCAACACCTCGGCGATGCGCGCCACCAACGCTTCGACCAGCGCCGGCAAGATGCTCGCGACCTCGATGGAGCGCCTGTCGACCGGCAAGCGCATCAACTCGGCGAAGGACGACGCCGCCGGCCTCGCGATCGCCAACCGCATGACCAGCCAGACCAAGAGCATGGCGATGGCCGTCCGCAACGCCAACGACGGCATCAGCCTGGCGCAGACCGCGGAAGGCGCGATGGGCGAAGTCACCAACATGCTGACCCGCATGAAGGAACTGTCGACCCAGTCGGCCAACGGCACGCTGCAGGACTCGGACCGCTCGGCGCTCCAGTCGGAAATGAGCCAGCTGACGCAGGAAATCTCGAACGTCGCGAAGACCACCGCGTTCAACGGCGTCAACCTGCTCGACGGCAGCTCGGCTGCGGTGAAGCTGCAGACCGGCATCAACAAGGACCAGTCGATCAACATGCAGTTGATGGACACCCGTACCTCGTCGCTGGGCCTCACCGCCTCGGTGCAGGGCGGGGTATCGACCGCCGCTGTCACCTCGGGCGACGTCGTCATCAACGGCTCGAACATCGGCACCGCCACGCAGGATGCGGCGTCGGTTGCCGCCGCCGTCAACGGCACGACGAACACCTCCGGCGTCGTCGCCACCGCGAAGAACACCGTCACCGCCGTCGTCGACCAGACGAAGCTGGTGGCGAACAACACGATCACCATTGGCAGCACGGCGGTCACGCTGACGAACGCCGAAAAGGACGTGACCTCGCTCGCCGCGCGCATCAACCAGACGCTGAACGGTGTCGCGAACAACCAGATCACCGCCAGCGCGGACAAGAGCGGAAACCTGGTCCTGACCACCAAGGACGGCAGCAACATCGGGATTACCGATACCGCCAGCAGCATCCTGACGTCGGCGAGCGACAACCAGGGCGTGGCGCTCACGCTCTCCGCGGCGGCGACGGCACGCGGTTCGGTCTCGCTGGAAGACATGTCGGGTACCGGCATCAACATCACGGGGACGTCCCCGGCCAAGGCCGGCTTCACCGCGGGCAAGACCGCGGGTACCGTCTCGATCGCGACGCAGGCCGGTGCCTCGGCGGCGATGGGTGTCATCGACGCGGCGCTCGACAAGATCTCGGCCGCTCGCGGCACGATGGGTGCGGCGCAGAACCGGCTGGAATCGACGGTCAACAACCTGACCACCACCGCGACCAACCTGTCGGACGCCAAGAGCCGTATCGAGGACGCCGACTTCTCGACCGAGACGACCGCGCTCGCCAAGGCGCAGATCCTCGGCCAGGCCTCGACCGCGATGCTGGCGCAGGCCAACCAGTCGCAGCAGGGTGTGATGAAGCTGCTCGGCTAAGTCCGGCAGCCGACCACCGGCCTCTCGCCCCCGATCAGAGCGGGGCCGGTGCCGGACAAGAGAACCCCGTCAGCGACGAGCTGGCGGGGGTTTTCGCTGTTCGAGGGGTAAGCGGCTCACCTGGCTGCCGAGGCATTAGCGCATGGCTGTCTTGTCCGGGCCGCCACGGCCGCGTTACCCTTTGTGTCAACGTCACGCGCGAAGGATCAGGGTGTGACGTGTACCCCGGCGAAAGCCGGGGCCCAGTTGGGGGACGCTGCTGATATGCGTCGCGCTCATCTCCCTGACCTTCCCACCTGGGCTCCGGCCTTCGCCGGGGTACGGATGGTTCAAGCCCGCCGGATCAAACTCGCCCATCGCCCCTGCGAAGGCAGGGGGCCATGTCTGCTCCGTCCGGGTGAGCGGCGAGACACAGTCGCGCCACTTCGTGTGTCAGTGTCGCGCGCTACGAGGCAGTCATAGGCCCTTGCCTCCGCAGGGGCGACGGTGGATCGGGCATATGCCTGTTCCTCCATCCGCCCTTTCGAGAGGCCGAGCCAAGCCGCACCGGCATCCCCAAAACAAGAACCCCGGCGACCGCATCCGGCCACCGGGGTTCTGATGTCATTCCTTGTCCGACACCGTCAAGTCGTCGGGATTGTCGTCCGGCTCGCTGGCCGGCAGGGCGTCCGGCGCGTCGGTGCCGTCGGTGCCGTCGGGATCGCGCTGGTCTTCGCTGAGCGCCGGGTGGCTGCGGGGTTCGGTCATCGCTTCCTCCTCCTGATCGCCGCACCAACGCGCGGCGACCAGCGAAGGTCGCACGCTCAACGCTGTGTCATCGCCTTCTTCAGCTTGGCGTGCGCGGCGCTCTTGATCTGGCAGACGCGTGCCGCGCCGATCCCGAGCACCTGCCCGATTTCCTCGAGGTTGAGTTCCTCGACATGATAGAGCTGGATCACCAGCTGCTCGCGCTCGGGCAGCCCCGAAATCGCCGCGATCAGTTGATCGCGGGTCTGGGTTTCGGAAAGCTGTTCAAACGCATCGGGCTCGTTGCTGGCGAACCATGGCTGGTCGTCGGCATAGACCTCGTCGATCGACTCATATTTGATCGCCTCGGCGGCGGCATATTCGCTGCGCAGCTTCTCGGGTGTCACGTCCAGCCGCGTCGCCAGCTCGCGCTCGGTCGGCGCGCGGCCATATTCGTGGCTCAGCTGGTTGACCGCGCGCGTATATTCGCGCTTCCGCCGGATCGCGCCGCGCGTCATCGCGGCGTGGCGGCGCAGCTCGTCGATCATCGCGCCGCGCAGCCGCGTCACCAGATATTGCTTCAGCGTCACCTGGCCACGATCCTCGAAGGTGGCGACCGCCTCGACCAGCGCGACCAGCCCGACCTGCACCAGATCCTCGACCTCGATCGCGGTCGAGACGCTGCCATGGACATGCCACGCCAACCGGCGGACGAGCGGCAGGTGCTCGCGGACCAGCGCGTTCTCGTCGCGCGCGCGCGGACGCGGCTTGTAGGTGAGCGGCGCACCGTCCAGCGGCAGCGTAACGGGCTGGGCGGCGGCGAACGCCTGCGGCATCGGTTCCGCGCTCATGCCGCCAGCGCCTGCTGCTGCGGCTGGTTGCCGATGATCGCGACGACCTCGACGGCCTTGTCTTCAGGGACTTCGAAGAAGCTCATGACGGGCGTATCCGGTAGAACGGTGCGGACGAGTTTGCGGATCGCGACGCGGATCGCGGGCTGGACGACCAGCGCGAACGGCTTCGCTTCCGCAATGAGCGGCTGGGCCGCGGCTTGCAGCGCGTCGACGATGCGACGGCCGAGTTCGGGTTCGATGACGTGGCGGCCGGGATCCTGCCGCGCGGCCTGACCGAGCAATTGCTCCAGCCCGCCCTCCAGCGTCATCACGCGCAGCGGCTCGCGCACGCCGGCCAGCTTGGCGATGATCAGCGAGCCCAGCTCCGGACGGATCAGCTCGATGATCTCGACCGGATCGACGCTGCGCTGCGCGGCGATCGAGATCGCGGCGGCGATGCGGCGGAATTCGCGCAACTGGATGCCTTCCGACAGCAGCCCCTTGAGCACGGTCGCCAGCGAGGTGAGCGGCAGCGGCGCGAGCGCGGCGACCAGCTGCGGCGCACGCTCCTTGAGTTCGTCGAGCAGCGACTGCACCTCGTCCGCACCCAGCAGGTCGCCGGCATTGGCGCCCAGCGCATGGTTGAGGTGCGTCGCGATCACGGTGCCCGAATCGACGACCAGATAGCCCTGACCGGTCGCGACATCGGCGTCGCCGGTCGCGATCCAGGTCGCATCGAGCCCGAAGGTCGGATCCTTGGCCTTCTTGCCGATCAGCTCGCCGAAGCCCTGGCCGGTGTCGAGCGCCAGCATCTCGTCGGGCGAGACCTGATCCTCGCCGACGCACACCCCGCCCAGCATCACGCGATAGGTGTAGGGCGGCAGGTTGATGTCGTCGCGGACGCGCACCTGCGGCACCACGAAGCCGACTTCCTTCGACAGCTGGCGGCGCACGCCGGTGATCCGGCCCATCAGCGGCGCGCCGCGACGCTCGTCGACCAGCGGGACCAGCCCGTAACCGATGTCGAGGTTGACCAGCATCGTCTCCGACACTTCGTCCCAGCCGATCTTGGAGGGATCGGGCGCCTCGATCGCCGGCGGCGTCTCGACAATCGCGGGGCGCTTGGCGATCTGGTTCAGCTTCCACGCGGCGAACCCGGCGGCGGCGGCGAGCGGCAGGATCACGAAGTGCGGCATCCCCGGCAGCACGCCGAGCAGCACGAGGATCACCGCCACCGGCGTCCAGGTGCGCGCCGAGCCGAACTGGCTGCCGATCTGGCCGGCGAGGTCCTTCTCGGACTTCACGCGGGTGACGATCGCGGCGGCGGCGATCGACAGCAGCAGCGCCGGCACCTGTGCGACCAGCGCGTCGCCGATCGCGAGCATGGTGTAGGTCTGCGCGGCCTTGGCGATCGTCAGCGAGTGGCTGACCGGCCCCAGGATCAACCCGCCGACGATGTTGGCGGCAAGGATCAACAGGCCGGCGACCGCATCGCCCTTCACGAACTTCGACGAACCGTCCATCGAGCCGTAGAATTCGGCCTCGGTGGCGACGTCGACGCGGCGCTTCTTGGCTTCGTCCGGCGTGATCAGCCCGGCGTTGAGATCGGCGTCGATCGCCATCTGCTTGCCGGGCAGCGCGTCGAGCGTGAAGCGCGCCGACACTTCGGACACGCGGCCTGCGCCCTTGGTGACGACGATCAGGTTGATGATGACGATGATCGCGAACACGAACAGTCCGACGACATAGTCGCCGCCGATCACGAACGATCCGAACGCCTCGATGACATGCCCCGCCGCGGCCGAGCCGGTGTGGCCGTGGACCAGCACGATCCGCGTCGACGCGACGTTCAGGCCGAGCCGGAACAGCGTGGCGAACAGCAGCACGGTCGGGAAGGACGAGAAGTCGAGCGGCTTCTCGGCGTTCAGCGCGACCATCAGCACCGCGAGGCTGATCGTGATGTTCATGATGAAGAAGACGTCGAGCAGGAAGGCCGGGATCGGCACGACCATGAGGACGACGAGCAGCAGGATCGCGGCGGGGAGCGCCCCCTGGCGGGCGTGGGCGAGCAACTTCATCGCTTAGCGTCCCAGTCCGGCGAGCATCATATAGGCGAGCCGCGCATTGTCGGGCGACGGGCGCAGCAGGCTGGCCTGATTGCCGCGCTGGCCGAGCGCCGACTTCGCCCAGTCGAGCGCGTCAGTCGCGCTCTGCCCGGTGCCGGTGACGACGGTAGCGTCCTCGCCCATCGACAGCGCCTGTGCGGCGAACTGCCATTGATTGTTGGCCTTGGCGGTCGCCGCGGCGTCCGATCCGTTGCCGAGCTTGTCGGCGAAGCGCTGATAGACTTCCGACAGCGAGCGGGCCGAGCCGTCGCGCTCGAAGAAGACGCTGCGGTTCGCGCGCGCGGCGCTCGGGAAGACCGCCGCCGCGCTGCGATCGGGGTTGCTCTGCATCGCCGACAGGAAGGTGCGCGCGCCGCCGATCCCCAGGAAGTGCGCCATGTACAGGTCGGTGCCGGTCGCCTCACGCCCGGTGACCGCCTCGATCGCGCCCTTGTTGTCGCTGGCGTGCTCGGCGGCCATCAGCGCGGAGACTTCCGGGTTGTTGCGCAACGCCAGGATCGCCTGACGATTGCCGCCCGAAACCGTAAAGCGCCCGCCCGACTTCTGGATGCTGTCGGCGGCCCAGCTCAGCCCGTGTTCGGCGCCATGTTGCTTGACGACCGCGAGCCAGCTCTGGTCGAGGAACTGGTACAGCCCGCTCGCCGACGAGGTGCCGGAGCGCGCATTGGCGTTCAGCCCGCTCTCCAGCCGCGCCTGACCCATCAGGTAATCGAAGTCGACGCCGGTGCGCTGCGCAGCGCGCTGGATCGCGGACGTGACCCGCTGGGTGGCAGAAGTGATCGTGGCAACGGTCATGCCTGGCATTTCTGCAAGGGCCGTGCCAAAAGGGCGAGGTCGACCAAGCCCACGTCGCCCCTGCGCAGGCAGGGGCCTATCTCTGTCTCGTCGATGACCGACGTTCAACACACGAACAACGCGCCTGTGTCGGCCCGTTACCCGATACGCGACAGAAATGGACCCCTGCCTTCGCAGGGGCAACGGGCTTCACCCTGTCGGAATCACAACGCCCCGGGGGTGGGCCGGGGCGTCGTCGTGTCAGCAGCAATAGCGTCGATCAGGCGTAGGCGGCGGCACCGCGGCTGTAGGAACTGCCGCCCTGACCGGAAAGAAGTTGCAGGCGGCGGCGAACATTTGCCGCCATCAGGTTCACATAGATGCGGCAGGTGTCGTTGAGGCGGTCCGCCTCCTCGACCAGTCCGCGCAGCTCCGGGGTTGCGGGGCCGTCGCCGAGCTGCCGCAGATCCTCGATCGCGCGCAGCTTGTTCGACGTCGCGCGCTCCAGCGCGTTCATGTCGTTGGTCTTGAGCGCGGTGATCTCGGCATGGAGCATGTCGATCACGCGCACCAGCGCATCACGCCTGTTCATTGCGGGACATCCAATCGTAGCGCAGCGCGATGAACTGGTCGGCGATCGTCGACGGCGACAACGGGAAGGTGCCGTTGACGAGCGCGGTCTTGATCTGTTGAACGCGGTCGGCATTCACCGGCGGCGACCCCGCCATCGCGCTGGCGAGCGCACCCGGCGCCTGCGCGGCGTCGGCGCCCGCCTGCTTCGTGACCGGCGCCGCCTTGGCGACCGGTGTGGCCTTTGCGGCCGGCTGGACGGTCGCGACGGAGGAAACCCCGTTCTGATCGCCGCTGATCCTATCGATTCCACCATGACCACACCCGTGGGTTTCTGCTGACACAGGCAGAAACGACCGATGAGCGAGCGGCTTTAGCACTTTTTTATTCCGGCCAGCCGGGCAGCGTCGCGCGGCCCGCGTCGATCGCCACCGCCTGCACCGGACGCGTGGAATCGTTCACGCGCACCATCACGCGCCCGCCCGGGGCGGCATCGGCCATCGCGACGCCTTCGCGGGTGATCGAGAAGCCGTCGGATCCGGCCTCGATCGTCACCGAGTCACCGCGGCGGATCACCGGCTCGGCGCGCAGGGTAGGTGCAGCCGCGCCGGTGCGCACCACCGCCGGGGTTGCGCTGGCGGCGCGCGGCGGGGCGATGACGGGCACGAAGATCCGCCACGCCGGATCGGCGCAGGCGACCACCACCGCGTCATGCACGTCGGTACGCCACGACAGCGCGACCATCCCGCACGTGGCGAGCCGCAGCCGCGCGTCGACCGGTGCGCGCGCGCCGCCCTCCGCGCCGATCGGGCGCGTCGTGAAGGCGGCGACCGCGCGGTCGATCGCGGCGGTATCCTGAAAGGTGAGCGAGGCGGCGGCGAGCAGCGCGATCATTTGGCGGTTCCTTGCGAATGGCTCTCGCCGGCAAAGGCGAGCGTAACGGCGACCGCGCGCGGACCGTGCGCGGGCGTCGTGGAAAGCAGCAGCCGCGCGTCGGGCACACCGCCCGTCGCCAGCGCGGCGGCGACCGCGCGCGCGCGGTCGGCGGCGAGCACCGTCGCGCTGCGCGACGTCGGATCGACATCGGCGGCGCTGCCGTCGGTGCTGGCGGTGACGGTCAGCCGCACGCGCGGGTCGCGCAGCTCGGCGCGTGCCCAGGCGACGAGCGCGTCGGTCGACTGCGGCAATACCGCCGATCCGGGTGCGAAGCCCGCGACGCCGTGGCTGGCGACCGGCATCGCTTCGGCGGTCGGCTCGACCCCGAAGCCTTCCGCGATGCCGCGCGCGAGATCGCGCGGGGTCAGCGTCTGATTGGCCTGGAGCAGCACGAAGAAGCCGACCAGCAGCAGCGCCAGGTCGGCGAGCGTGATCAGCCACACGGGGCGGCCGGGCTGAACGTCGAGCAGCGCGTCGTCGTCGGTCATGCCGCTTCGTCCTGCGCGACGATCGTCAGCGGCGGTTCCCCGTCGTGCGCCCGTGCCCGGACGCGCGGCGCTTCCCGCTCGGCAAGCGCGGCGAGCGGTGCGACCAGCCGCTCGCGCTCGAGCAGTTCGGCGCGCGCGGCGGTGCGCAGTCGCGCCGCGACCGGCATCGCGACTAGATTGGCCAGCAACGCGCCATATAAAGTGGCCAGCAGCGCGATCGCCATCGCCGCGCCGATCGCCTGCGGGTCGCTCATCCGCGTGAACATCGCGACCAGCCCGATCAGCGTGCCGATCATCCCCATCGCGGGGGCGGTCTCGGCCATGCTGGTCCAGCATTCGACGACGATCCGGTGCCGCTCGGCACGCTGGCGACGCGCGGTGTCGAGCGCCTCCTTCACCACCGGCGCCTGCACACCGTCGACGATCAGCACCACCGCCGCCGCGATATCGGCGTCGCGGATCACGCTGCGGTCGAGCGCATGGACGCCGTGGCGCTGCGCGATCCGCGCCAGCGCCGCGATCTGCTCGAGCCGCGCATCGGCACGGAAGCGGCGACGGGGCAGCGTGGCCAGCGCGAGCAGCGCGCGCACCAGGTCGCGCGACGGCGTGCGCAGGATGGTCGCCAGCATCGTGCCGCCCAGCACGATCGCCAGCGCCACGGGGTCGAGAAGCAGCGCGGGAGTCATGCCCGACCCTCTGCAAGCCACGGGCCAAGTGAGT
The DNA here is from genome assembly GCF_036855935.1 of Sphingomonas sp. LR60. Taxonomy (NCBI): domain Bacteria; kingdom Pseudomonadati; phylum Pseudomonadota; class Alphaproteobacteria; order Sphingomonadales; family Sphingomonadaceae; genus Sphingomonas; species Sphingomonas sp. LR60. The sequence goes on from NZ_JASPFK010000001.1 coordinate 3,797,143, forward strand.
CGGGCGCTCGTACGGTCGGCAGCGCGGCGCACGGGCGGCAAGCGAAATTGCCGGCAACCGGCAAGCCTTTGCCGGACGGACGCCAGGCTCCTTGGGTCATAGCGCTAGCGACCCACCGTCCACATGATTTGGCACGGCCTTTGCTTAATAGCCTCGTGCACCTGTCGTGCATGGAGGAGTTGGGGCCGATGGCCGAGGGATTGTTCGGAGTTCACGCTGCCGCGCTGGAGGTGCGTGCACAGCGCATGGGCGTGCTGGCGTCGAACATCGCCAATGCATCGACGCCCAATTTCAAGGCGCGCGACATCGACTTCACCACCGCGCTCAACGCGGTCGAGAACCAGCCGGGTGGCGTGGATGCGGATCTGGGCGGTGCGCTCAAGTATCGCGTGCCCACCAACCCGTCGATGGACGGCAACACCGTCGAGCTTTCGACCGAACAGACCGCCTTCGCCGAGAACGCCGTGCAATATCAGAGCACGCTCGCCTTCCTCAACGGGCGCATCGGGCAGATCACCCGCGCGCTGAAGGGAGAATAAGCCATGTCGGGCACTCCGATGACGGTCTTCCAGGTCGCGGGCCGCGCGATGTCGGCGCAGTTGACACGGATGAACACCACCGCGTCGAACCTCGCCAATGCCGGCGGCGTCGCGGGCACCGAAGACGCCGCCTACAAGACGATGAAGCCGGTGTTCCGCACCAGCTTCGATCAGGCGAGCGGGCTGTCGACCGTCGACGTGCAGCAGATCGTCACCGCGGGCGAGAAGCCCACCAAGCGCTACGATCCCAATCATCCGCTCGCCGACAAGGACGGCAACGTCTTCGACGCGGCGGTCGATGAATCGCGCGAGCTGGTCGACATGATGGAGACCGCGCGCAGCTACCAGAACAACGTCGAGGTGATGCAGACCGCCAAGACGCTGATCCTCGACACTCTCAAGATGGGTCGCTGACTATGACCACCACCGCCATTTCCGCCACCGACAAGGCCGCGCAGGACGCGATCTACGCCGCCGCCGGCGTCGCACAGGCCAAGCCGAAGACCAACGCCACCGCCACCACCGGGCAGGCGACGCTGGGCCAGAAGGACTTCGTGCGCCTGATGACCGCACAATTGCAGTTCCAGGATCCGATGAGCCCGCAGGACAATACGCAGATGGTCGCGCAGATGGCGACCTTCTCGCAGGTCGCCGGGATCAGCGAGATGAGCAGCACGCTCGCCGGGATCGCCAACCGGCTCGGTACGACCTCGTCGAGCGACGCGATGAGCTTCGTCGGCCGCACCGTGCTGACCGAGGGCAAGACCGCGTACGAGCGGTCGTCGGGCGGGATCATGGGCGCGGTCGAGCTGCCGAACTCGGCGACCGACGTCGATGTCACGATCACCGACAAGAACGGGCTGGCGGTCAAGAACATCCAGCTCGGCAAGCAGGACGCCGGCTCGGCGGACTATAGCTGGGACGGCAAGGACGAAGCCGGCAACAAGGTCGAGAACGGCCCGTACACCGTCACCGTCGAGGCCGCGAACGGCAGCACGATCGTCGCCGCCAAGTCGCTGGTGTGGGCGCCGGTCGAGACCGTCAGCCTGTCGGCCGGCGCCGAACCCGTCCTCAACGTCACCGGCCTCGGCAAGGTCGATCCCGCCGCGGTCCGCAAGGTCGCCTAATCTCTTCGTTTTCCCGAATTACCCGCAGGAGTACCCCCATGTCCTTCTTCACTTCGCTCTCGGGCCTCCAGGCCATGCAGACCGACATGTCGGTCATCAGCCACAACCTCGCCAACGTCTCGACCAACGGCTTCAAGAAGAGCCGGACCGCCTTCGCCGACGTCATCTCGTCGAACGTGTCGACCGATCCGCGCAAGATGGTCGGCTCGGGCGTGTCGGTGAAGGGCACCGTGCAGCAATTCTCGGACGGTTCGTCGAACCAGACCAAGAGCGCGCTCGACATGCAGATCCTCGGCGAAGGCTTCTTCGTCGTGAAGTCGACCGGCCTGTCGGACCAGGTCAACTACACCCGTACCGGCGCGTTCACGGTCGACGACAGCCGCAACGTGATCGACGCGCAGGGCAGCTATCTGATGGTCTACCCCGTCGATAACGACGGCAACGTCACCGCGACCGGCGACAAGTCGCTGACCAACCTTCAGATCCAGCCGACCAGCGGCTCGCCCAAGAAGACCGAGAACGTCGCCACCAAGGTGCAGATCCCGTCGACCGCGACGATCAAGGATCCGGCCAAGTTCAAGCGCACCGACACCTCCACCTACAACAACTCGGTCGCGACCCGCGTCTATGACGCGAACGGCAATCCGATGACGATGACCAGCTATTACGTCCGCACGGCGGAAGGCGACCCCAACGCGAAGGACGCCAACGGCGATCCGCAGCCCAACACCGGCACGTGGCAGGTCTTCACGTTCGTCGGCGACCAGCCGCTGACGCCGAAGGGCGCCGTTGCGAACAGCCCGATCACGCAGGTCTACGATACGAAGGGCGCGCTGATGGCGCCGACCACGATCAAGTTCGAGGATTTCATCCCGGCGTCGGGCGCAGCGGCACAGGGCATCACGCTCGACCTGACCGGCTCGACCCAGACCGCCGCCGCCGCCGCGGTCAGCAACCGCGTGCAGGACGGCGTCGCGGTCGGCCAGCTGGTCGGCATCACCGTCGATGACGCCGGCATCATCAAGGCGAGCTATTCCAACTCGGACATCGTGCCGCTCGGCAAGGTGGCGATCGCCAAGTTCTCGGCGCCGACCGGCCTGCGCCAGGCGGGCAGCAACTATTGGCAGGCGACGGGAATCTCGGGGAAGGCGACGCTCGGCTTCGCCGCGGCGGAAGGCTTTGGCAGCCTGAAGTCGGGCCAGCTCGAGGGCTCGAACGTCGACATCACCGAGGAGCTGGTCAACCTGATCGCGGCGCAGCGCAACTTCCAGGCGAACTCGAAGGCGCTCGATACCGCGACGCAGGTGTCGCAGTCGATCTTCAACATCCGCGCCTGAGTTTGGCTGTCGGTCCGTCGGAGAGGATGTAAGTGGACAAGCTGGTCTATACCGCGGCGACCGGTCTGCGCGCGCACATGCAGTCGCAGGCCGCGATCGCCAACAATATGGCGAACGTCTCCACCACCGGGTTCCGCGCCGATCGCGTGGTGTTCGACCGGATCATCCTGTCCGACGGCTCGACGCAATTGTCGGCGCGCCAGCCGACGTCGGAAGAGGTGCGCGACGCCGATCGCGCGCCGGGCGTCATCCAGCAGACCGGCCGCCCGCTCGACGTCGCGATGGGCGATGCCGACAAATGGCTGGCGGTGCAGGCGTCGGACGGCTCGGAAGCCTATACCCGGCGCGGCGACCTTTCGGTGTCCGCCTCGGGCACGCTCCAGACCGGCGATGGCTTCATCGTCATGGGGCAGGGCGGCCCGATCACCGTGCCGCCGTACGATTCGATCAGCATCGGATCGGACGGCTCGATCTCGATCGTGCCGCAGGGCGACAAGACCGGGCAGACCACCGTCGTCGACCGGCTGAAGGTCGTGTCGAGCAAGGGCAGCGATGCCGTGAAGGGGCTCGACAATCTGATGCGGGTCCGCGGCGGCGGCGTGATGCCCGCCGATCTCGACGCCGGGGTCACCAGCGGTGCGCTGGAAGGCTCCAACGTCAACATGACCCAGGCGCTGGTCGACATGATCGAGAACCAGCGCAGCTACGAAGTGCAGGCCAATTTGCTGAAAGAGGCCCGCTCCATGGACGAATCGAGCGCATCCGTGATGCGCCTGCCGGGCTGAGGAAGGACCTGACCGATGACCACCGCCGCCATGCACATCGCGCGTACCGGGCTGGACGCCCAGGACACGCGGATGCGCGTCATCTCGAACAACCTCGCCAACGTCGCGACGACCGGCTTCAAGCGCGATCGCGCCGCGTTCGAGACGCTCTCCTATCAGGTGGTCACCGCGCCGGGCGCGCAATCGACCGGTGAGACCAAATATGCGACCGGGCTCAACCTCGGCACCGGCGTGCGCGTGCAGGGCACGTCGCGCACCGAGACGCAGGGGTCGATGAACCAGACCGGCAACAGCCTCGACCTCGCGCTCGATGGCGGCGGCTATTTCCAAGTGCAGATGCCCGGCGGTCAGCTCGGCTATACCCGCGCCGGCAATTTCTCGCGCTCGCCCGAAGGGTTGCTCATCACCAGCCAGGGCTATCAGGTGATGCCGGGGATCACGATCCCGACCAACGCGACGCAGATCACGATCGGAACCGACGGCACCGTCACCGCGACGATTCCGGGGCAGACCGAGGGGCAGAACCTCGGCCAGCTTCAGGTCGCCAGCTTCCCGAACCCCGCGGGCCTCGAATCGAACGGCGACAACTTCCTGCTCGAGACCGCGTCGAGCGGCGCGGCCAATATGGGCGTGCCCGGCGAGGACGGCCGCGGCCGTGTGCGGCAGGGGACGCTGGAGGCGAGCAACGTCAACGTCGTCGAGGAACTGGTCGACATGATCGAGACGCAGCGCGCCTATGAGGTCAATTCGAAGATGATCTCCGCCACCGACGACATGCTGAAAACCGTTAACCAAAATCTGTCATGAGTCGCATCATGATGATGTCGTTCTCCTTTCGCCGGATTGGCGTGATCGTCGGCGGCGTGCTCGGTGCCGCCGCCGCGGTCCCGCTGGTGCCCGCCCCCGCGCACGCCAGCGTGTTCGGCAAGCTGCTCAAGAAGAAGCCCGGCGAGGACTTCAGCGCCGCGCGCGTCGAACCGGTCGCGCCGGTGCCGACCGCGCCGGTCGCCGACGGCGCGATCTTCCAGGCATCGACCGGCTATGCCGCGCTTTACGAGGGGTGGCGCGCGCGCCGGGTCGGCGATCCGCTGACGATCGTGCTGGTCGAGCGCACCGCGGCGTCGAAGTCGTCGGCGTCGAAGATCGATTCGAAGGGCTCGTTCGGCCTGACGCCCCCGACCACCGGTCCGCTGGGCGGCTTGCTCAGCTCCAGCGACATCGGCGCCAGCGGCAACCGCGGCTTCAACGGCACCGGCGCGGCGGACCAGTCGAATTCGCTGTCGGGCGAAGTGTCGGTGACGGTCGCGGAAGTCTATCCCAACGGCACGATGCTGGTGCGCGGGCAGAAGCGCGTGACGCTCAACCGCGGTGACGAATTCGTGCAGATCAAGGGCATCGTCCGCTTCGCCGACGTCGACCGCGACAATCGCGTCGACTCGACCCGCGTCGCCGATGCGCAGATCGCCTATACCGGCAAGGGCGACGTAGCCCGCGCCAGCCGCCAGGGCTGGCTGTCCCGCTTCTTCCAGGTGGTGAGCCCGTTCTGATGCTGCGCACGCTCTTCATCGCGCTGCTCGCGCTGATCGTCTCGGTCCCCGCGCATGCGGACCGGATCAAGGATCTCGGTGGCTTCCAGGGCATCCGTTCGAACCAGCTGACCGGTTACGGCGTGGTGGTCGGGCTGCCCGGCACCGGCGACGACAATCTCGAATATACCGTCCAGTCGGTGAAGGCTGTCGCGTCGCGCTTCGGTCTGCAATTGCCCGCCAGCGCCAATCCGGGGCTCAAGAACGCCGCGGTGGTGCTGATCACCGCGGAGCTGCCGCCGTTCGCCAAGCCGGGACAGCGGATCGACATCACCGTCGCCTCGATGGGCAAGGCCAAGAGCCTGCGCGGCGGGGCCTTGGTGCTCACCCCGCTGCTCGGCGCCGACGGACAGGTCTATGCGATGGCGCAAGGCAATCTCGCGGTCGGCGGGCTGGGTGCGGAGGGCGCGGACGGGTCGAAGATCGTCATCAACGTCCCCTCGACCGGACAGAATCCCCGAGGGCGCCACCGTCGAACGCTCGGTCGCGACCGGTTTCGCCGACACGCCATTCCTCACCTACAATCTCGCGCGCGCGGATTTCACGACCGCGCAGAACGTCGCCGCCGCGATCAACCGCAAGCTCGGCTTCGGCTCGGCGCAGGCGACCGACGCGGTGTCGGTCGCGGTGCGCGCGCCGGTCGGTGCCGACGTCCGCGCGACGCTGATGAGCGAGATCGAGAATCTCACCGTCGATTCGGCCGAGCCGCCCGCCAAGGTGATCGTCAACGCGCGCACCGGCACCGTGGTCATCAACTCCGCGGTCCGGCTCGCCCCCGCGGCGGTGACGCATGGCAAGCTGACCGTCCGCATCGACGAGAGCCAGCGCGTCAGCCAGCCCGCCCCGCTCAGCAACGGTCAGACCGCGCTGGAGAACCGCTCCAACGTCCAGGTCACCGAGGAGAAGAAGCCGATGTTCCTGCTCTCGCCGGGGCCGAAGCTGGCCGATGTCGTCAAGGCGGTGAACGCGATCGGCGCGTCCCCGGCCGACCTCGTCGCGATCCTCGAGGCGCTCAAGGAAGCCGGCGCGCTCAAGGCCGAACTGGTGGTGCTGTAATGAGCGACGCGATCGGCGCCATCACCGGCCAGACCGGGCTCGACACCGGGCTCTCGCGCAGCGCGACGAAGCAGAACCTCGACAAGGCCGCGCAGCAGTTCGAGTCGGTGTTCACCGGCATGATGCTGAAGTCGATGCGCCAGGCGAAGCTCGCCGACCCGCTGATCGACAGCAAGGCGATGGACACGTTCCGGGACATGAGCGACCAGAAGGTCGTCCAGAACATGGCCGAGCATCACCCGCTCGGCATCGGGCAGGCGATGAGCAAGTTCCTGGCGCAGTCGCAGCCGGAGCTGGGCGCGGGTTCAGCCGCCGCTCCTGAGGCGAAGCTGAGCTTGTCCAAGCCCTGACCATTGTCCGTCATTGCTTCGCTACGCTCGCAATGACTGAGTGGAAATGCGAGCAGGGTATGCCCTTCGTTCCACCCGCGTGCGAATGACCCCACCCCTATCAACCTGATCTTAACCCGAATCGTGCGACTCTCACCGCATGAGTGATCTGCTCTCCCTTGGCGCTTCGGGCGTGCGTACGTATCAGACGGCGCTGGCGACGACGTCGGAGAACATCGCGAACGCCGGCAATGCGTCCTACGTTCGGCGCACCCCCAGCATCCGCGAGATCACCGGAGGCAACGGCTGGAACAACTCGTCGCCGAACGGCATGGGGTCGTCGGCCTCCAGCATCCTGCGCGCCGGCGACGCCTATGCCGATCAGACGCTGCGCACCGCATCATCGGACCTGTCGCGCACGCAGGCCGGCTCGGTCTGGCTCGAGCGGATCGAAACCGCGCTGAGCAGCGGCGGCCTGTCGTCGCGGCTGACCGGCTTCTTCGCCGCCGGCACTGCGTTGCAGGCCGATCCGTCCTCCACCGCCTTGCGCGCCGGGATGCTGAGCGCCGGCTCGTCGGTCGCCGATGCGTTCGGCGTGACCGCGCGCGCGCTCGACGATGCCGCGGGCGAGCTTGACGGGCAGGCGGTGCAGGGCGCCGCCGAACTGTCGCGGCTCAACCAGGCGATGCTCAAGGTCAATCAGGGGCTGGTGCGCACCGCGCCAGGGACGTCGGCGATGGCCGGATTGATGGACCAGCGCGACGACCTGCTCCAGCAGATGAGCGCCCTGAGCGACATCGACGTCAAGCTCGACGATTACGGCCGCGCCACGGTTCGCGCGGGCGGACCGAACGGCCCGGTGCTGGTCGATCCGAAGGACGCCAGCGAGGTCGCCTATGGCCGCACCGGCAGCAACGTCGCGCTCGCGGTGCGTCCGTCGAGCGGCACGCCGACGCTGTTCGATCCCGAAGGCGGGTCGCTCGCCGGCATGGTCGAGGGTGCGCAGCGGATCTCCTCGGCACGCGATGCCCTGGGACGGGTCGCAACCGACCTGACCCAGACGGTCAACGATCTGCAAGCCGCCGGTGACGACCAGAAGGGCAATCCCGGCACCGACTTCTTCAAATCGAGCGCAACCGATCCGACCTCCTTCACGGTCAAGCTGAACTCCGGCGACCAGATCGCGGCCGCCGGGCGTGCGGGCGGCTCGCGCGATGCGTCGAACCTCGCCGCGCTGGCGGGCAAGCGCACCAGCATGGGGTTCGAGGGCAGCGTACAGGCGCTGGTCACCGACAATGCCGCCACGCTCAAGCAACGGCGGCTGGTCGCGGATGCGCAGACCACGATCCGCGACGGCGCCGTCACCACGCGCTCCGAACTGACGGGCGTGAACCTCGACAACGAAGCGATCGACCTGCTGAAGTTCCAGCAGGCATATCAGGCGTCGAGCCGCGTCATTCAGGTCGCCAAGGAAACCTTCCAGTCGATCCTCGAGATCAGGTAAGCGTCATGCAGATCGCCAGCAGCCTCATGTTCGATCGGTCCGCGGCGCGGATGGGATCGCTGATGTCCAACGCGGTCAAGCTGCAGACGCAGATCACGACCGGCAAGAAGTTCACCTCGCCGTCCGAAAACGTCACGATCGGGCAGCAGCTCGCCGAGTTCGACCGCAAGAACATCGATGCGGCCGCCTATACGTCGAACATGAACATGTCGCAGTCGATGCTCTCGCAGGCGGACACGACGCTCGAATCGATCACCACGCAGATGCAGCGCGCCACCGAACTGACGGTGCGCGCGGGCAACGGCACGCTCAGCTCGCAGGATCGCAAGGTCATCGGCGACGAGCTGAAGGCAGTCGTCGACACGCTGACGGGGCTGGGCAACGTCACCGATTCGAACGGGCGCTCGCTGTTCGGCAGCGCCGACGGCACGCCGGCGATCACCAAGAACGCCGACGGCACCTTCACCTACAATACCGCGCCGTCGCTGTCGGAAGTGCCGATCGCCGACAATATGTCGATCCAGCCGACCGAAACCGCCGCGCGCATCTTCCAGAGCCCGGCCGGCGACACGCTGTCGATCTTGTCGCAGCTCGCGTCCGCGTTGCAGGGCGGCGATTCGACGGGCCAGTCGGCGCGCGATGCGCTCGACAAGGTCAACGCGGCGACCGACCAGGTGTCGATCGTCCAGTCGTCGGTCGGCGCACGCGCCGCACGCGTCGAACTCCAGCAGACGCTGCAGGAGAATGTCTCGGCCGATCGCGAGGAGTTGCGCTCGTCGCTGGAGGATACCGACATCACCTCGGCGGCGGCGGAGTTCGCCAAGACGATGACGATCCTCAACGCGACCCAGTCCAGCTTCTCCAAATTGTCGCAGCTGTCGCTGTTCAGCTACCTGCGCTGATCTTAGCCCGGTGCGAGGGCGCTGACGCACAGCCCCCGTTCGTGCCGAGCCTGCCGAAGCACGCGCCCAAAACACCGACACCGCGGCTTGACCCACCGCCGTTCGTCAGGGACAGGCTCAGGGCGAACAGGGGAAGAGCGTGCATACGCATGCCCAGCCCAGTTCATGCAAACCGCAGCTTCCCCTTTCCGTTCGTCCTGAGCCTGTCGAAGCACGTGCCCCGAACGCGGACGCCGCGGCCCGACCCGCCGCCATTCGTCCGGAACACGCCCTTCGACAGGCTCGGGACGAACGGGGAAGAGCGCGCGTGCTCTTCCCCCGCCCACCCCGTGTAATCGGTAAATTCCTCACGACCTCCACGGTAACCACTTCTCCACCGCTGTCGGGTTAACCACGGCCTTCGAGAATCATCCCGCAAGCGAATTGGGGAAAAGCGCATGTTCCCGGCCATCGGCCTCGTTATCCTCCTCGGCATGGTGTTCGGCGGTTTCGCCATCACCGGCGGCAATCTCGGCCCGGTGTTCGAGGCGATCCCGCACGAGATGCTCATCATCGGCGGCGCCGCGGTCGGCGCGCTGGTCATCGGCAATTCCGGTAAGGAATTGAAGGCGGTCGGCAGCGGCCTGGGCAAGGTCTTCAAAGGGCCGAAGTACAAGAAGCAGGATTATCTCGACGTCATCTTCCTCGTCAGCAAGCTGATGAAGATGCTGCGGATGGAAGGGCCGATCGCGCTCGAGCCGCATGTCGAGGATCCGAAGTCCTCGGCGGTGTTCGCCGAATATCCCAAGCTCCTGAAGGACCATACCCTGGTCAACCTGATCGCCGACACGCTGCGGCTGGTCGTCGTGTCCTCGGGCACGCTCGACGTCCACGCGGTCGAGGAGGTCATGGATAACGCGATCAAGACCCACCACCACGAGGTCGAGGGTCCGGAGCACACGCTCCAGAGCCTCGCCGACGCGCTTCCCGCGCTCGGCATCGTCGCGGCGGTGCTCGGCATCGTGAAGACGATGGGCTCGATCGACAAGCCGCCGTCGGTGCTCGGCGGGATGATCGGCTCGGCGCTGGTCGGGACGTTCATGGGCGTGTTGCTGGCGTACGGGATCGTCAATCCGTTCGCGGGCCGGCTCAAGCAGGTGATCGATGCCGATGCGGCGATCTATCACGTCGTCAAGCAGATCATCATCGCCTCGCTCCACGGCCATCCGCAGCCGCTGGTGATCGAGGCGGCGCGCTCGGGGATCGACCATAAGAACCAGCCCGGCTTCGCAGAGGTCTTTGACGGCCTGCGCGGTAAGTAAGCGCGATGGCCAAGGCACCGCACGGCAAGAACGAGCCGCCCAAGATCGTCATCGTCAAGAAGATCACGGTCGTCGCCGGCGGTCACCATGGCGGTGCGTGGAAGGTCGCCTATGCCGATTTCGTGACGGCGATGATGGCGTTCTTCCTGCTGCTGTGGCTGCTGGGCGCGACCACCGAGAAGCAGCGCAAGGGCATCGCCGATTATTTCGCGCCGACGCTGATCGACAAGAAGCGCGTCGGGATCGGCGGCAACGGGATGTTCGGCGGCGAGTCGCTGACCTCGAAGGAGAAGATCGGCCCGAAGGCGGGCACGTCGGACCTCCACGCGCTGGCGCTGGTCACCACCGATCCGGTCGGCGAGGCGAAGGGCTTCGGCAAGAAGGGCTCGCTGCGCAGCGCGAGCGCGATCGCCAAGGAAGACGCCAAGAACTTCGCCAAGCTGCGCCAGCAGGTGATGCAGAAGATCGCCGCGCAGCGTGAACTGGCCAAGCTGGCCAAGCACATCCGCTTCTCGATGACACCGGAAGGGATGCGCATCGATCTGGTCGACGACGCCGATTATTCGATGTTCGCGCTCGGGACGACGGCGCTCGCCAGCGATGCGTCGGCGTTGATCGGGCTGGTCGCGCAGGGGATCAAGGAGACGCAGAACCCGATCATGATCCGCGGCTATACCGACAGCCTGCCCTATGGCGATCCGCGCGCGATGAACAACTGGATGCTGTCGTCGGGCCGCGCCGAGGCGACACGTCGGCGGCTTGCGCTGGGTGGCATCCCGGAAGTGCGCTTCAACCGGATCGAAGGCGTCGCCGATCGCGAGCCGATGATCGCCGACAATCCGCAGGATCCCCGCAACCGCCGCGTCGCGATCACCTTGCTCTACCGTGCGGGGTCGTTCGGGCAGTAATCAGGACCGGCGACCCTCCCGTCATTCCCGCGAAGCCGGGAATCCAGACGCGCAGGTCCATCGGTGGAGGCGAAACGTCAGAGACTCTGGATCGTCCGCCTTCGCGCGCCGGCCTCAAACGATCGCCGGCCGCGGATCGACATGCGTGCGCCGCGAGGCGTGACGACGCAGCCCGATCAGCGGTCGCAACGGCCCGATCGCGCGCCCGACCAGATAGAAGGCCCAGCACCCCGCCAGCGTCGCCGCGACCAGCACCGCGAACGCCACCCCGCCGGGCAGCGCGAGCGGCGCCAGCCAGAAGGCGACCAGCACGATGATCGACTGGTGGATGATGTAGAAGGGGAATACCGCCTCGGTCAGCATCCGCCGCCACGAACGGTCGCGGTTCCAATGCCCGTCGGCATAACCGATCAGCGCCGCCACCGCCGCCCAGCCCTCGACCGAACGCGCCACCGAGAAGACGATCCCCCACGGATAGGGCATCCGGCTGCCCGGCCATCGTATCTCGATCCCCGCGACCACCACATAGGCCGCCACGGCGATCGCGGCCGACGCCTTCCACCGCGCGACCAGCGCCGCCAGCGTTTGCGGCGCGCACGCCAGCGCGTAGCCGAACAGGAAGAACGGGAAGTAGCTGAAGTGCGCGACGCCGTCGTCGATCAGTCCGTGCGTCTCGCGCGCGCCGGGGAACAGCCAGAAGCCGACGAACACCATCCACGCGATCGGCACGACCAGCAGCGCCGGGCCGCGCATCGTCCACACGAACGCCTGCTGGATCGCACGCCGGATCGCCTGCGGCAGCAGCAGCGCGCCGCCTGCGAGCACCAGCGTGTAGACCCACAGATAGGCGACGAACCACAAATGATTCCACGCCGGCACGAACAGCGGACCGAGCGCGCCGAACCGGAAGTAATCGTGCCACCAAAAGTGCCAGAAGCTCTCGGCATAGCCGTATTTTTCGACCAGTTCGACCCACGGCTGCACGGGAACGATCACCGCCATGCCGAAGATCAGCGGCACCAGCAGCCGCAGCGAGCGCTGCCGCGCGAACCGCCACGGCGCCTTGTTGCGGAGCATCAGCGCGCGGCTGGCATAGCCCGATACGAGGAACAGCAACGCCAGCCGCCACGGATTCGACGCCATCATCGGCACCGCCACCCACCATGCGCCGGGCAGCTTCGCATGAAAGTCCCATGGAACGAACACCATGCCGACATGATAGACGATCAGGATCGCGAACGCCCCGATGCGGAGCCAGTCCAGGCCGTAATGACGCTGCATTTGCGGGCGCCTAGCACTGCTTGGCCGATGCTGCGACTTTGAACTGCCACGCCACACGCGTATATGGCGGCTATGTCGATACGTCCGTGGCGCGATATCGCGCGTCGTCCCAGCCGCCAGATCATGGTCGGCAATGTCCCCGTCGGCGGGGATGCCCCGGTCACCGTGCAGACGATGACCAACACGCCCACCGAGGACGCCGCCGCGACGATCGACCAGATCCGCCGCTGCGAGGAGGCCGGCGCCGACATCGTCCGCGTCAGCTGTCCCGACGTGGCGTCCACCGCCGCGCTCGGCCAGATCGTTCGTGCCGCCAAGGTGCCGATCGTCGCCGACATTCATTTCCACTATAAGCGCGCCCTCGAAGCCGCCGATGCCGGCGCGGCGTGCCTGCGCATCAACCCGGGCAACATCGGCTCGTCGGATCGCGTCGCCGAGGTGGTGCGCGCCGCCAAGGCCAATGGCTGCGCGATCCGCATCGGCGTCAACGCCGGCTCGCTCGAGAAGGACCTGCTCGAAAAGTACGGCGAGCCGTGCCCCGAGGCGCTGGTCGAATCGGCGCTCGACCATATCAAGCTGCTGCAGGATCACGACTTCCACGAATATAAGGTCGCGGTGAAGGCGTCGGACGTCTTCCTTGCGGTCGCCGCTTATCAGGGACTGGCCGAGGCGACCGACTGCCCGCTGCACCTGGGTATCACCGAGGCGGGCGGGCTGATCGGCGGGACGGTCAAGTCGTCGATCGGGCTCGGCTCGCTGCTGTGGTTCGGGATCGGCGACACGATCCGCGTGTCGTTGTCGGCCGAACCGGAAGAGGAAGTCCGCGTCGGGTTCGAGATCCTCAAGGCGCTCGGCATCCGCAACCGTGGCGTGCGCGTGGTGAGCTGCCCCAGCTGCGCGCGGCAGGGCTTCGACGTGATCCGCACCGTGCAGGCGCTGGAAGAGCGGCTCCAGCACATCCGCACGCCGATGAGCCTGTCGGTGCTCGGCTGCGTCGTCAACGGCCCGGGCGAAGCGCGCGAAACCGACATCGGCATCACCGGCGGCGGCAACGGCAAGCACATGGTCTATCTGTCGGGGGTCACCGACCACCATGTGCAGGACGCCGATATGATCGAGCATATCGTCAAGCTGGTCGAGGCGAAGGCGGCCGAGATCGAGGCGTCGGACGCAGCGGCGAAGCTGGTGGCGGCGTAGCGGCCATGGGCTTTCGCATCAGCTTGCTGGCGGCGAAGGCCGAAAAGGCAGCGGTGCTGTCGCACCTGGGGCTGAGCGACACCGGGCAGGCCGACGAGGCCAACGAGGCACCTCTGTCGGCGGCCCAATTGCCGAGCGGCTGGACGATCGTCTGGGCCAATGATTGCGACTGGGCGGATGCGAAACGTCTGGACGGCATGATGCCCCGTCCCGCGATGGCGACCCTGATGGTGCATGAAGGCGTGATGGCCGCCGATCTGCGCGTCGACGACGGCGCGGATCGCTGGTCGGTCAGCTACGGTGTCGAAGAAGAAGGTGAACTCGCCGGCGTCTGGCCCGACAGGTTCGCGCCGATCGTTGCTGAGGCGCAGGCCCGCCAGCGCGACGACGAAAGCGGCGAGGTCGATCACCTGTTCGACATCCCCGTTGCCATCATGGAGGAAATTACCGGGCATCGCTACGATGCGGTCAGCGATGCGACCTTTACGATCGCCGTCAGCGATCATCCGGTCGCAAAGAGGCCATGGTGGAAAATCTTCTGACAAGCGTCGACGCCGATGGCGCGATCACGGTTCTGCCCGATCCGCTCCGCGACGGCGGCCTTGCAGAGGGCGACGAACTGACGTTGGAGCTGGTTGATGGCAAGTCCCGATTGGTCGCCGCGACCCGTCCGATCCGCTTCATATGATTGATCGTTGACCAACGCACGTCACCTTTCCCCCGCGGTAGCGCTCGGTGTCGCGGCCGGCGGGATCGGGCTGTTCTCGATCATGGATGCGTTCATGAAGTCGCTGGTGCTGGCGATCGGCGTCTACAACGCCCTGATGTGGCGGACGCTGCTCCAGAGCGCGATCGGTGGTGCGGCGTGGCGCATCGGCGGCGGCCGGAGCATCGGGGTGCGCGCGTTGCGCCTGCATCTGGCGCGCGGCGCGCTGACCACCGCAATGGCGCTGCTGTTCTTCTGGGGATTGGCACGCGTGCCGATGGCGCAGGCGATTGCGCTGACCTACATCGCGCCGCTGCTCGCGTTGCTGCTCGGTGCCTGGTTGCTCGGCGAGCGCGTCGGCGCGCGGGTGGTGGTTGCGTCGGTCGCCGCGCTCGCGGGCGTGGCCGTGATCCTCGCCGGGCAGATGCGGATGACGTTGGGGCCGGAGGCGCTGGCCGGAGCCGGCGCGATCCTCGCCTCGGCGATCCTCTACGCCGCCAATCTGATCGTCGCGCGACTCCAGAGCCAGGCGGCGGCACCGCGCGAGATCGCCTTCGTCCAGTCGGCGGTCACCGCGACGCTGTTGCTATGCGCCGCGCCGTGGCTGGCGGTGCTTCCCCGTCCGAAGCATGGGGAAAGATCGCGATCGCCGCGCTGCTCGCGACCGGCTCGCTGTTCCTGCTCGGCTGGGCCTATGCGCATGCCGAGGCGGGATTTCTGGCGACGACCGAATATACGTCGTTCGTCTATGCCGCGGTGCTGGGGTGGCTGTGCTTCGGTGAGCGGGTCGCGCCGACGACGCTCGTGGGTGCGGGCGTGATCGTCGCGGCGTGCCTCTACGCCGCGCGGCGGCGCGCGGTGCCGCAGGGCGCGTTGGAGGGGGCGGCGTAACTACTCGCCCGTCATTCTCGCGAAGGCGGCAATCCAAAACCTCTGGCGTCGACGACGCTCGTGAAGACCTGCGAGACTGGATCCCCGCCTGCGCGGGGATGACGGCATAGGGTTGGGCAGGCGCGCCCAAGACGATACACCTGCGCGCATGACGCTTACCATCCGCCCCGCCACCGCCGCCGACGTCCCGACAATGCTCGGCTTCGTCCGCGATCTCGCCGCGTTCGAGAAGGCACCCGACGCGGTCGAGGCGAACGAACCGATGCTCCACGACGCGCTGTTCGGCGGGACTCCCGCGGCCGAAGCGTTGATCGCAGACCTCGACGGCCGCGCGGCCGGCTTCGCGATCTTCTATCCCACCTTCTCCACCTGGACCGGCAAGCGCGGCATCTGGCTCGACGATCTCTACATCGCGCCGGAAGCGCGCGGGCAAGGCGCCGGCGCAGCCTTGCTCAAGGCGCTGGCCGGGATCGCAATCGACCGCGGCTATGCGCGCTTCGAATGGTGGGTGCTGGACTGGAACACCCCCGCGATCGACTTCTACCGCGCGAAGGGTGCGGTCGCGCAGGACGAATGGACCGTGCAGCGCGTCGACGGTGCCGCATTGTCGACGCTGGCGGGGCGCGGCTGATGGCCTGGATCTGGCTAATCGTCGGCGGGCTGTTCGAGGTCGGCTTTACCACCTGCCTACGCAACGCCGACGGTTTTCGCCACATCGGCTGGACGCTCGCGTTCCTCGGTTCGGTGTCGATGTCGATGCTGCTGCTGGAGATCGCCGCGCGCAGCATCCCGATGGGGACAGCCTATGCGGTATGGACCGGGATCGGCGCACTCGGCACCGTCCTGACCGGCATCTTCTTCTATGGCGAGGCGGCGACGCTGGTGCGGTTGCTGCTGATCCTCGGCGCGGTCGGCTGTATCGCGGGCCTCAAGCTGACCGCGGGGCATTGAGACGATGGCGCTGGATCAGGGACTGATCGACTGGGTCGCCGAGGCGCTCGCCGCGGACGGCAGCGTCTCCCACCGGCGGATGATGGGCGGTGCGACGCTCTACCTCGACGGCAGCGTCTTCGCGATCGTCGATGGCGATGGCAGCCTGTGGTTCAAGGGCGATGCCGACAGCGACGCGACGTGGGACGCGGCGGGATGCGCGCGCTTCACCTATGAGCGCGGCGACGGCACGGTGGCGTCGATGAACTACCGCCGCGCACCTGCGGATTGCTACGACGATGGCGACGCGCTGCGCGAATGGGCGCTGCTCGGCGTCGCTGCGGGGCGGAGAGCGCCGGTCAAAAAGCGGAAGAAAAAGTAAGCCCTCTCCCCCTTGGGGAGTTCCGGGTCGAATGTGCCCCCAGCACATTCTCGACATCGCGGGGCGATGTCGGCGCGGAACTGGTTGGGTGAGGGGACGGAGCCTCGCAGAGAGCCCTGTCTCGGTGAGACACCCGCCCCTCACCCCGACCCTCTCCCCGGAGGGGAGAGGGAGGACGTGCGACACCCTCGTACTTAGTCGCGGCCCGGCACGTCGTGATCGTGCGGCTCTTCGCCCTGCGCCTTGGCGGCGTTGTAGCGGTCGATCGCTTCCAGCGTGATGCGGCGCGCTTCGTCGCGGTCGCCCCAGACGCCGACGCGGACCCACTTCTTCTTCTCGAGGTCCTTATAGTGCGTGAAGAAGTGCTCGATCTGCTCGAACACGATCTCCGGCACGTCGGCACGTCCGTCGACGTTCGAGTAATAGGGGAACACCGCATCGACGGGGACGCACACCAGCTTCTCGTCGCCGCCGGCCTCGTCCTCAAGGTTCAGCACCGCGATCGGGCGCGCGCGCACGACGCAGCCCGGGATGAACGGCGAGCGCGCGATCACCAGCGCGTCGAGCGGATCGCCGTCGGGCGACAGCGTGTGTGGCACGAAGCCGTAGTTCGCCGGGTAACGCATCGGCGTGTGCAAGATGCGGTCGACGAACAGCGCGCCCGACGCCTTGTCGAACTCATACTTAACGGGCTCGCCGCCGGTCGGCACCTCGATCACCACGTTCAGGTCGTCGGGCGGGCTCTTGCCCACCGGGATCAGATCGATACGCATTCTCTTCCCCTCTTGAGGTGCGAACGCCCCGGATCAGCGGGGCGCAAGTAGCCGATCGAGACCGGTTTCCCCGGTGCCGATCTTCTGAAGGCGCGGGTAACGCAAGCCATTATGATAGTCGAGTGCTGCACTGCGAAAGCGATCGCCTTGCTTCACCGTCAACGGGATGGCCGTCTTCGTGCCCTTTGCGGCGGTGATCGCGGCCTTCAGTTTGTCGGCGCTATACGCCGCGCCATCGACCGCGACGATCTGGTCGCCCACCGTGAAGCCTGCCTTGAAGGCGGGGCTGTCCCAGGTAACGCCGGTCAGCGTGCCCGAGGAGTCGACGACCATCCCGCCCGAATAGGTCAGGTTGGTCGACTTCGACGTGGTTTCGGCGGCCTTGAACGATGACGTCGGCGTCTCGCTATAGGACAATTGGTAGCCGTTGCGCGCGAATCCGTCGATCGGCGCGCCCGCGGCATGTTCGGTCAGCCGGCGCTGCAGATACCCCGCCCAATCCCAAGGCACGATCCCGTTCAGCGTCTTGGCGACATCGTCGACCGTATAGGTCACCTCGCCCCAGTCACCGTCGCGGATGCCGAAGAATGCCTTGGCGAAGTCGTCGATCGACTTTGCGCCGCCCGATTTCTCGCGCAGCAGCGAATCGACGTCCATCCAGACCAGCAGCCCTTCGTTGTAATAGTCCTCGCTGCGCTGCCAGCTGCCCCAGCCCTTCGGTCGGCGCTGCGAGATCACCGGATCGTTGGTGGTGTCGACCAGCGACCGCCATTGTCGCGCGGGCTGGCTGTCGTAGAGCGCCATGATCGCAGCATATTGATCGAGCGTGTCCTGCTTGCTGACCAGGCCCGAGCGCGCCTGGAGCACATAGCCCCAGAACTGCGTCTGCCCTTCATAGACCCACAGCAGCGACCCGCGCATCGGGGTGCGGAAGTCGGGGGTCCACAGGTCCGCGCCGCGCCGGAACTTGCCGTCCCAGCTATGCGTGAATTCGTGCGGCAACAGGTTGCGGCGGCCCGGGCCGTCGTTCCACTTGATGAAATAACCCGGCGTCACGCCATTCTCGCTCGAGCGGTGGTGCTCCAGCCCGATCCCGCCGAGCTTGTCGGTGATCGACAGCAGGAATTCGTATTTGTCGTAATGCTGCGCACCGAACGTCTTCACCGCCTGGTCGACCAGCCGCTGGTGCCCGGCGATCTGCTCGGGGGTGGCGGCCAGCTCGGCGGGATCGTCGGCGAAGACGTTCAGGTTGACGCGCGGGGACAGCGGCCAGACCTTGCCATACTTGCCCGCCAGCACCGGCGAGTCGACCAGCACCTCGTAATTGGTCGTGTCATACGTGTAGGTCGATCCCGCCTTCTTCGCCGGGATCGCGCCTGCCGCGGTCCAGCCATCGGGATATTTCACCGTCATCTGCACTGGGATCTGCCGCGTGAAATAACCGGCCGGGTAGAGGCTCAGCGAATTGGGCTGGAGCGAGATCATCGTCGGCGTCATCACGATCCGACCCTGATTGGTCTGCGTCGCCGAGATGAACTGGAACTTGGCTTCGATCGTCTTCGCGCCTGCGGGCACGTCGATGTGGAAGGCATAGACGTCGACCGGATCGCGCGTCCACTCCACCCGCTTGCCGTTCGCGGTCAGGGTCAGTCCGGCCAGCTTCTCGATTTCGCCGCGCGGGCTATGCGCGCCGGGTAGCCACTTGGGGAACAGCAACACCATAGGCCCGGCCTGCGGCACCGCGATCGTCTCGGTAACGCGGAAGATGCCCTGCGACGGATCGCTGGCATCGACGTTCAGCTTGAGCGTGCCGGGGAAGCGCACGTCGCGCGCGGCGGGGATGGTGTCGACGAACGGCACCGGCTGCGGTGCGCTGTTGCCGGCAGGCACTTGCGCGACGAGCGGCGTGAGGGCGACGGAGGCGAGAAGGGCGGCGGACGCAAAACGGGCGATCATCGGGGCTCCCAAAGGACAGGGTGACTGACCCGGTTAATCAGCCCACGCTGCCCGCGTCCAGCCCCCCGCCGTCACTTCGCGCCGTCAGTTCGCGCCGAGCACGTTGATGCTGAACGCGATCACGCCAAGGTTGAAGACGAAGCCGGCGAGGCATTGCCCGAGCACCGCGCGCCGCACCGTTCCCGATCGGATCGAGACGTCGGAGGTCTGGAAGGTCATGCCCAGCGTGTAGCTGAAATATACGAAGTCCCAGTAATCGGGCGTGTCGGTCCCCGGAAAGTCGATCCCGCCCGCATCCTTTCCGTCGTCGCCCGGCATATAGAACAAGTGCGCATAATGCAGCGCATAGACCATGTTCGAGAACAGCCACGCCAGCGCCAGCGTGACGATCACCAGCAACCGCGTCGGATCGCTCTGCCGCCCCTGCAATTCCTCGTGCACCGCGGTCAGGATCACCAGCATCACCGCCGCTGTGATCGCGAGCAGCAAGGTGCGGTTGGCGTCGTTCGCCTGTGCGACGACGCGCATCTGCGCCGGGCTGTCGTGGCGCGGCAGCCGGATCATGCTCAGCAGGAAGACGATCGCGGCGAGATCGAAGCCCGCCATCGCCGCGCGCCCGCGGCCGAGCGGCGGCCACAGCGCCGCGACCGCGACGACCAGCACCACCGTGAACAGCACGAAGCGCGGCGGTGCGATCCGCCGCCCCAACCCCCACCAGTGCGCGTGATTATCCATGCGAACAGCCGCTAGCGCGCGCGATCGTCCGCGACTAGATGCGCACCTTCTTATGGCCCGTATTCCCACTCCACAGCGCGTGCGCGGCACGCAGGACATCTTCCGCGACGAGCAGCGCCGCTTCGCGCACGTGCTCGACACCTTCGACCGCGTCCGCCGGCTTTATTGCTTCGAGCGGATCGAGGTGCCGGTGTTCGAGGACACGCAGGTCTTCGCGCGCTCGATCGGCGAAACAACCGATGTCGTCTCGAAGGAAATGTACACCTTCCCCGACAAGGGCGACGACCTGCTGACGCTGCGTCCCGAGTTCACCGCCGGGATTGCGCGCGCGTACATCACCAACGGCTGGCAGCAGTTCGCGCCGCTCAAGCTGGTCACCAGCGGCGCGGTGTTCCGCTACGAACGCCCGCAAAAGGGCCGCTATCGCCAGTTCCACCAGATCGACGCCGAGATACTCGGCGCGCCCGAGCCCGCGGCGGATGTCGAGCTGCTGACGCTCGCCGATCAGTTGCTTCAGGAACTGGGCGTCGCCGAGGGCGTGACGCTGCAACTCAACACGCTTGGCGATGCCGCGACCCGCGATACATGGCGCGATGCCCTGGTGGCGCATTTCGAAGCGCATCGTGGCGAGCTGTCTGAAGACAGCCTGATCCGGCTCGACAAGAATCCGCTGCGGATCCTCGACAGCAAGGACCCGCGTGACCGCCCGATCGCCGACGCCGCGCCGGGCATCGACGCTTATATGAGCGCCGAGGCGGGCGCATTCTTCGAGAGCGTGCAGAAGGGTTTGCAGGCGGCAGGTGTCGGGTTCCAGCGCAACGAGCGGCTGGTGCGCGGGCTCGATTATTACCGTCACACCGCATTCGAGTTCGTCACCGACCGGCTCGGCGCGCAGGGCACGGTGCTGGCCGGCGGACGCTATGACGGTCTGGTCGAGAGCCTCGGCGGCCCGGCGACCGCGGGGGTCGGCTGGGCGGCCGGCGTCGAGCGGTTGGCAATGCTGCTGGAGGAGCCCGCGGCAGCGCGGCCCGACGTGGTGCTGGTGGTCGAAAACGACGCCGCGCACATCGAAGCGGTCGCGACGCTCGCGAAGCTGCGTCGCGCCGGCGTGGCGGCCGAACTGGTGGCGACCGGCTCGCCCAAGAAGCGCTACGACAAGGCGCTCAAGCTGGACCCGGCCGAGACGCTGACCTTTGCGATGGATAGCGACGCGGTCACGACGCGCGGGCGCGTGCTGCGCGGCGACAACTCGCGCGTCGCCGAGGTTCTCGCGTGAACCTGCGACTCTTCCGTCATGCCGGACTTGTTCCGGCATCCACCCTGCCGCCAGTCCCTCGAGCGGTGAAGATGCGGAACCGTGAACCCCGAAACACGTCCGGGGTGACGACTGGGACGCGCGCATGACCACCATCTCGATCGACCGCATCCGCCAGATCGAGGCGCGCCGCGACGAACTCGCCGCGCAGATGGCGACCGGCAATCTCGACGGCGACCGCTTCGTGGCGGTGTCGAAGGAATATGCCGAACTCGAACCCGTCGCGCAGGCCGCCAGCGAGGTGCGTCGGCTGCGCCAGGAGGCCGAAAGCCTCGCCTTCATGGCGAGCGACGCCGACGCCGAATTGCGCGCGATGGCCGAGGAAGAGTTGCGCGACAACCGTGCCGCGCTCGACGCCGCCGACCGCCAGCTCGCGCTGGCCCTTCTCCCGCGCGACGCCGCCGATCAGCGCTCGGCGATGCTCGAGGTCCGCGCCGGCACCGGTGGTGACGAGGCGGCGCTGTTCGCGGGCGATCTGTTCCGCATGTACCAGCGCTATGCCGAGGGGCAGGGCTGGCGCGTAGAGCTGATCTCCGCCTCCGACAGCGATGCCGGCGGCTATAAGGAAGTCGTCGCGAGCGTCACCGGCTCGGGTGTGTTTGCAAAGCTCAAGTTCGAAAGCGGCGTCCACCGCGTCCAGCGCGTTCCGGCGACCGAAAGCGGCGGACGCATCCACACTTCGGCGGCGACCGTGGCGGTGCTGCCCGAGGCCGAGGACGTCGACGTACAGATCGATGAGGCCAAGGACCTGCGCATCGACGTCTATCGCTCGTCGGGGCCGGGCGGGCAGTCGGTCAACACCACTGACTCGGCGGTGCGGATCACTCACTTGCCGACCGGGCTGGTAGTGATCCAGCAGGACGAAAAGTCGCAGCACAAGAACAAGGCCAAGGCGCTCAAGGTGTTGCGGACGCGGCTCTACGAGGCGGAACGCGAGCGGCTGGCCGCGGAACGCTCGGGAACGCGCAAGGCGATGGTCGGCTCGGGCGATCGCTCGGAACGCATCCGCACCTACAATTTTCCGCAGGGGCGCGTAACCGACCATCGCATCAACCTGACGCTACACCGCTTGCCGGAGATACTGGCGGGGGAAATGAACGAGCTGATCGGCGCGTTGATCGCCGAGGACGAAGCGGAACGGCTGGCGACACTGGAGGCGTAGCGAGTCTTGCCGCGTGCCGCGGCAAGACTCGCGCAAGCCCGGCCGGCGGGGCAGCGCCCCGTCCGACGACGCGGCTTTGCCGCGGCGCTGTCCTACACCTGCGCGGTCACGCTATCCTCATGCCTCTAAGTCAGAACGGTCCCGCCCATGCCCCATCGTCATTGCGAGCGCAGCGAAGCAATCCAGGGTTGTCACCGGCACGCGATGGATTGCTTCGCTACGCTCGCCGGGACCGGCGTGCGGCGAATGTTGAAACACCATGCCACCGTCTCAACATTCACAACATTCGCGCGCTGCGCTCGTATTGGGGGCCAATCGGGAGCCACGCCAAACCACCGTCGCCCCGGCCTTGAGCCGGGGTCCCGCTTCTTGCCGACCGAAGTAAAGCGGGACCCCGGCTCAAGGCCGGGGTGACGAAAGTGGTTGGTATAACGGCCTTCTGTCGACAGGATCGCCCGCTTCCGACCGTTCGTCCAACCACCCGAAATCCCCAAATGCCAATGTTGAGAAACCTCGCTATCGTCTCAACATTCACAACATTCGCGCCGGCCCGCCCTGCATGACCACCCCCCGCAACGCCCTTCGCGAGGCCGCAGCGCGCTTCGCCTTCTCGCCCACCGCGCGGCTCGACGCCGAGCTGCTGCTCGCCCATGCGCTCGGCATCGAGCGCAGCCGCCTGCTGCTCTCGCTCGACGATTACGCCGTCCCGCCCGCTTTCGGCGACCTCGTAGACCGTCGCGCGCGCCACGAACCGGTCGCCTATCTCACCGGCACGCGGGCCTTCTGGACGATCGACCTTCAGGTAGGCCCCGGAGTCCTCATCCCGCGTGCCGATAGCGAGACGCTGATCGAGGCCGCGGTTGAACATTTCGCGGGGACGAACGGCCCGCGCCGCATTCTCGATCTCGGGACCGGCCCAGGCACCTTGCTGCTTGCCGCGCTCGATCAATGGCCGGCGGCGACGGGGCAGGGCGTCGACGCCTCGCCGGCCGCACTTGATTATGCCCGCCGCAACGCCGCGGCGCTCGGCGTTGCGGATCGAGCAAAATTCACTGCCGGCGATTGGGCGGAGGGATTGGAAGAGCGTTTCGACCTCATCCTCACCAACCCGCCTTATATCGAGACGGCGACGACGCTGCCCGACGAAGTCGCCCGCTATGAACCCGCCGCCGCGCTCTTTGCCGGAAGCGACGGTCTCGACGATTACCGCCGCATCGCCACGCAGCTTCCGGCGTTGCTGGCCCCCGGCGCGGTCGCGTGCGTGGAGATCGGCGCAACGCAGGGGCAGTCCGCCGCAGCCTTGTTCCGCGCGGCGGGATTGTCGGTCACAGTCCGCCGCGATCTGGGTGATCGCGATCGCTGTCTGGTGGTCACGCCTTGAAATTGGCGGGGCGACGCCCAATATTTTGCTTTGAGAACGGCGCCCGCGCGTCTAGAGACGGCGCAGGGGCTCGTGAACTCACCGACATGCGTTGGATGGCGCGCCTGCCCTCCCTTCGTCATCAGCCGCTGCAGTCCGGTGGCCATGGCAGGCCCGCGTTACCGAACAGGTCGCGGCGCCGGGGAACGATTGCACCCCGTGCTTCGGGAGCGAATGCCGGTTTTGGTTCAAGGACGAGGACAGTGAATTGATCAACAACCGTCAGAACGGTCGCCGTCGCGGCCGTGGTGGTGGCCAGCAGCGTCAGGGTGGCGGCGGCGGCCATGGACAGCGTGACAGCGGCAACCGGATCGACAGTCGGGCGCGCGGCAACGCGCCGCAGTTGCTCGAAAAGTACAAGAACATGGCCCGCGATGCGCAAATGGCGGGCGATCGCGTCAACACCGAATATTATCTGCAGTTCGCGGATCATTATTTCCGTGTCCTCGCCGACCAACGCGGCCGCACCGACGATCAGCCGATGCGGCGTCAGCGCGACGACTTCGACCAGTTCGACGACGATGATTTCGGCGACGAGGGTGAGTCGATCCGCGCCGAGGAGCAGTCGCGCAGCAACGAGGCCGAGAACGCCCCGCGTAACGATCGCTTCCGGGATCAGCGTCCGCAGCGTGACGACCGGCAGCGTGACGATCGTCCGCGCGACGACCGGCAACGTGACGACCGGCAACGCGAGGACCGGCAACGTGACGATCGCCCGCGTGGCGACCGCCAGCGCGATAACCGTCCCGCGTTCGTCGAGCAGCAGCAACAGCCTGAGCAGCCGTTCGCTGCCGACGCCGAGGTGAATGCCGCGCCGGTCGACGAAGAAGCCGCACCGCGTCGTCGTCGCGCTCGCAAGCCGCGCGAAGAAGCTGCACCGGTCGAGCATGCGCCGGCGTTCGACGCCGACCGGCTCCCCCGGCGCTTGGTGCGACCGCCGACTCAGTGTCCGGCGAGGAAGGCGAGGCGCCCAAGCCGCGCCGTCGTCGCGTACGGGCGACCTCCGCCGAGGCTGCCGCGGCAGAATAAGGCGCTCCTGCTCTGCAAGCGGACGGCCGGCGTTCCCAGGTGGGAGCGCCGGCCGTCGTCGTTTGGCGACGCTTGTTTTTACGCGCAAAGCGGCGATGATGTGGTGGCGACGAACGATCGCAGACATCATCGGAGAGGGATCATGACGATCGCAGCCATTCTCATGCAGAAGGGGGCGGACGTCGTCTCCATCCCCGCCGACGCCACGGTCTCCGATGCGAACGCCGCTCTGGCGCAGCATCGGATCGGCGCGCTCCCCGTGATTGGCGAGGATGGCGCGGTGCGCGGGATCTTCTCCGAACGCGACATGGTCCGCCTGCTTGCGGAAGGCGGCGCCGATGCAACAGCGCTGCTGGCGACCCCTGTGGCATCGGTCATGACCGCCGAACCGCTGACCGCGACGCGGGATGACTCGATCCTCGCAGCGCTGTCGTTGATGACGCACCGGCGAATCCGCCATCTTCCAATCGTCGAGCAGGGCCGATTGATCGGGATCGTATCGATCGGCGATCTCGTCAAACACCGTATCGACCGCATCGAGGCCGATGCAGCGGCGATGCGCGACTACATTCAGCAGGCGTGATTCGCCCTTCGTGACGAACGCAAGACAGATTGCGGCAGAAAAAACGGCGCATTTCTGCGGAGTTCCCGTTGCCGCGACATAAAATTGCAAAAAGTGTTTGACGCCTGTG